>NZ_FO538765.1:1212500-1515625 GCF_000968135.1 Magnetospira sp. QH-2
GGCGCTCAATTCGGCGTTGCGCCCTTCTGGCAGCGCCACTTGCAGGCGGAAAGGACTGAAAACAATGGAGCTGCGCTTGGCTTGGAAACTGCTTTCCTTGGAAAATCCCAAAAGGCTGTTGACCACGGCGGCATCGGCCTCGCCATCGTCGACGGCCTGCAAGGCGGCATCATAGGATTCCAGGGGCAAAAGGGTGCATCGGATGCCGAAATCCCGACAGAGTTCCCCGTATTTATTGCCCAACAGTCCGCTGCGCATGACCGCAACCTTCTTGTCGGCCATATCGAATAAATTCTGTGGCGAGAAATCCGGTTTCACATAAAGCTGTGCCCAGACCGAGACCACGGTTTCCTTGGAGAAATCAATGAATTCGTCACGCGTTGGGGTGCCGGCAATACTGGTCATCAGATCGATGTCACCGGCACTGACCCGTTCAAGGCCTTCGGCAAAGGTACCGGGCACGAACTCTAGATGCCACCCTTCTTGCTGGGCAATCTGATTAAGAAGGTCCACATAGATGCCGCGGGGCGTGCCGCTATCATCGATAAAGACCTGTGGGAAGTTGTTGTAGACTCCCACCTGGACCTCGCCATTGGCGCCACGGGCCAGAACCGGGGTGGCAATCAACAGGGAACATAGCAAAACCGCCAGCACCGGAATGTATCCGGTCACGGCTCGATCAAGTCTCAAGGACGGGTCTCCCCCCAGGAATCGCGCTCATGTGACGTCTTTTATGGACTTCGATGCGTCGCGAGTATGGCATCAAACCCTATTCTTTAGTAGGTCTTTCTCTACTGGGCGGCGTCGAACTGTAATGAAAAAGTGGCGGTCACCATATCCATGGTATTGCGGTGGTCAATCAGCCAATTAGCCAAGCCTTCGCTGAAATAGCTCTTCAAATCCGCTTCCTCGCCCGCCTGGAGGCGTGACAGAACCACGCGTAATTCGGCCAGCACCCGCTCGTGTTCTCCTTTATGCATGGGGTAAGCGAAGAAGCCGATGGTGCGCATCATCTCTTCCTCACGACCGAAATGCTCTGTGCAATGGTCCAGGAATTGGGTCATGAGAGCGATGAGGGAGTCCCCCGTCGCCTCGGCCATCTCGTTGATCAGGTTCACGGCTTCCAGATGGTCATCGTCCATAAAGGCAACACCAACCTTGAAGTCGTCGGTCCAGGTCAGAGCGGTCATGGGGCACAGTCTCCTTTGTTGGGTGTTTATTGCAGGGTCAGGACAAGAAAGGCAAGAATGGCGCCTGTTATGCTCCAGACTAAAATCAGGCCTCGCAGGGCCAGCGCGCCGCCGCGATACATGAAAAAGGCCATGCCGAAAATCAACAGCCCGCAGATTACCAGGGCAATGGCACTATCGGCATTCAAGTCGTTCATGCGGTGCCTCCCGGAGTCAGGAGATCGAGGCCGATGATAATGGTGATCAGAATCGCAAGGAAAATCGCAAATCCTTTTTGCCAGCCCGATCCGCTGTGTCGCAGGTTCAGGTAGTACCACAGGATTACGCCCACTTTCAGACCAGCCAAGCCCAGCAAGGCCGCGATCCAAGGGCCCGCGAGGCCGGTTTCCAGATCGACCCGACCAGCGCCCATGGTGCCGATGGTCAAGGCCATCAGCCCGATCCAGGCGGCGATCAGCGTTTTTACGGTGGCCATGTTGCTATGCATAAGGACTATCTCATGAGGTAGATAACGGGGAAAATCAACACCCAGATCAGGTCCACCATGTGCCAGAAGGCGGCGCCGGTTTCCAGGTTCTCCAGGCTGTTCTTCCAGGCCACCACGGCCAGAATGATCAACCCCAGCACCACATGCAGGGCGTGGAACCCGGTGACCAGGTAGTACAGGGTGAAGAAGGTGTTGGTCTCGATGTCAAAGCCCTGGGCCAGCTTGGCATCGTACTCGACCATTTTGACTGCAAGGAAAAGAACCCCCACGGCCATGGCGGCGATCAGCCACAGGCGCGAGGCTTTGCCATGTCCTTGTGAGCTGACCCGTACCGCGATGGCGGCAAGCAGGCCGCTGGTCAGCAGGATCATGGTGTTGACCGCTCCCGCCACCCGGTCCAGGTGGGCCTGGGAGGCGTCGAAGGTCACCGGGTCGAGCATTCGCGCTCCGGCAAAGCCGATCAGCGCCGCACCGAAAACCAGCAGCTCGCTCCAGATTAAGATCCACATGATCGGATTGCCGGGCAGGCTGGACAACGGCCCCCAGCCGTCGTCGCCGGTTGGTGGGGGGTGAGGGGTCAGGGTCACGGGGCGCGCATCCATGTCAGGCCACCAAATGCCGGAAGATGGCGGGCAGGGCCATGGTCAACCGGTCCATGTGGGAGACGATGGCGCAGCCACCGCGTCCGAAAAGATAGGGGAAATAGTCCCGGGCCTCCGTATCCACGGTGACGCCGAACACCGCCAAGCCTTCCTGCCGGGCCTCTCGGATGGCCATGCGGGTATCCTCGATGCCATAGCGGCCTTCGTAGTGATCCAGGTCATTGGGCTTGCCATCGCTGATCAGCAACAGCAACCGGTGGCGGTTGGGGCGTTGATTGAGCTGTTCCGTGGCGAAACGCAGCGCCGGTCCCATGCGGGTGTAATAACCGGGCTTCAAGGCGCCGATGCGTCGGGTCACAGTGGGGGACACCGGTTCGTCGAAGTCCTTCACCCGGTCCAGCCGTACATAATTGCGTTTGCGCGAGGTGAAAGTATAGACCGCGTGGTCGTCGCCCGAGGCCGCCAGGCCGTGGGTAAGGGTGGTCAGGGCCTCCTTTTCCACGTCCAGAACCCGCCGCCCTTCCATCCAGGCATCGGTGGACAGGGAAACATCCACCAGGATCAAGGCCGCCAGGTCCCGGCTTTCATTGCGGAACTGCACAAAGATCCGGTCGCTGCCCTCCCCGGTGGCGGCCAAATCACAGCGCGAGCGGATCAGGGCATCCACGTCCAGGTCGCGGCCATCCATTTCCCGGGGCACCCGTTCGCGCTTCGGGCGCAGGGCCTCGAACTGGCGGCGCACCTTGCGAATGCGCTGGCGGGTGCGGTCGTCGGGGGTCCAGTCTTCGCCTTCGTCATCGGCAAGACCGGTCAACACCCGGCAATGGGCGGGATGATAGATCTTTTTGCGGTAATCCCATTCGGGAAAGGTTTTCACGCCCAGCAGGCGAGTGGGGTCCACGGCGCCCGCTGGCAAGTCCAGATCCAGCTTAATCTTCGATGCGGTTTTTTTGTCGTTATGGGAGATGGTCAACTCGTCCAGGTCCTCGGCGGCGCGCAGGGGGTCCTTGTCCCCTTCGTCGTCGTCGGGCCGATTAACATTGACCATTTCAGCCATGGCGAGGATTTTTTCGAAGCGGTCAAGAATGAGCGGGTCGTCCCGTTCGGCCTGGTCATTGTCTTGGCGCGAGGCGGCGAACTTGCGCCCGTCGCGGGCATCCTCGGACTCGGTCCCATCGCCCGGATCATCATCGGGATCATCGCCGATCTTTCCTTCGGGATGTCGGTCGATCACCTCTCCCCACAGGGGCACGGGTAGGAAGGACTTATAGGCCATCGTTGCGTGGAAAGGGGTCAAGTCATCGCTTTCCCCAGTGACGTAAGCCAGGTGAGCCAAGGCACGCGGATCGGTTGGGCCACCGAGCAGCGCCTGGATACAGTCCTCGACCCGTTGTTCCTCGCGGGGCAGGGAGCGTTTGGGCCGAAGGGTTCGCAGGCTGTCGCACAAGACCTTGTGATGGTTGCTCAGACCGGGCAGGGCGGCAAGCACCCGGCGGGTTGTCCTATGGACACGACGCAGCGCCTGCAGGTCGGCCCGATAGGGATCCTCGGGGTCTGAAAGCGGGTAGCTCGCATGGGCCAGGTAGGCCGCCAGCCACAGATACAGGCGGCGGTTCAGATCGGTTTGAGGAAAGACATCGATGCGCGCTGGAAGAGTCAGGGTTTCCGGGTCGCGGCTGGCTGTCTCCATTTTCTCCGCATCCATGCCGAGTTTCATCAGCAAGCTCAACCGATGCTTCTTGTCGCGGGCCACGGCCGCAGCCAATTGCAGTCCCGGGTCGCCGCCGATACCGTGGAAAAACACTGCGAGAGTGGTGCGAACCTGCTCCAAGGTCACCGCGGCTTCCTGATGACGGGGGTAACTGGTTTGTCCACCGATCAGCCGATGCCAATGGCGGCCCACCAGTTCTTCCGGTTCGAATAGATCGCGCAGGCTCACCGTCGCGTCCTTCCTGTCAGCCGAAGGTGGCCCGGACCACTTCGTCCAGGCCGGCCTTGACGTCGTCGTCATCCGAGAGGGGTTCGATCAGGCTGGCCCGGGCTGCATCCAAATGACTCATGCCCGACCGGATCAGAGTCGCACAATAGACCAGCAGGCGGGTCGAAGCGCCTTCTTCCAGGTCCTGGTCCTTCATGGAGCGGATGCGCCCGGCCAGATTGACCAAGGCCAGGCATTTGCTCTCTTCCAGGCCAGACTCCCTGGCGACGATGGTCACTTCCAGATCCGGCGCGGGATAGTCGAAATGCAGGCCGATGAAGCGCTGCCGGGTGCTGGGCTTGAGGCTCTTGAGAATGTTCTGATATCCGGGATTATAGGATACCACCAGCATGAAATCGTCGGGCGCTTCCAGGGTTTCCCCGGTGCGCTCCAGGGGCAGGATGCGGCGGTCGTCGGTCAGCGGGTGCAGCACCACGGTGACGTCCTTGCGCGCTTCCACCACCTCGTCCAGATAGCAGATGCCGCCCTGGCGCACCGCATGGGTCAGCGGGCCATCCACCCAGGCCGTCTCGCCACCCTTGAGCAGATACCGCCCGGTGAGGTCGGCGGCGGTCAGGTCATCGTGACAGGAAACCGTATGCAGGGGCAGACCCAGCTTGGCCGCCATGTGGGCCACATAGCGGGTCTTGCCGCAGCCTGTTGGGCCCTTGAGCATCAGTGGAAGATTATTCTCGCGGGCTCGTTCGAACAATTCGCATTCGTTGCCCACGGGTAAGTAGAAGGGGATATCTGGATGGGGATTTGTCATGGCTCGTTTCAAAAAAAATTCGGGGTGACCGGGGGGATGTTTGTTTCCTGGGGAGGAAACGGGGCCGGTCACCCCGAGGGGTCAGAGATCAGACAGTTTTCACGGGGATAGTGTTTTTATGGTCACGGCAATCATTCCGCTGCCTGGGCCGCAGAACCGGCACGAGCCTGTTCCTTGTCCGATGTCAAGATGGCGTAGACGAACACCAATGCACCCGCGACAACCACGACACCCGAGAGCAGTCGAAGGATGAAGAACAGGTCGATTTGTTCGGCAACCTCCATGAAGGAGATCCCCATCACCCGTTGCAGGTGGGTTTGCAACACACCGGCAGCCGTCAAAGTCAGAGTCATGAACACCATTCCCGATGACATGATCCAGAAGCTCCACATGTTCAGCACCTGGTTATAGGGCTGCATGCCGCGCAGCATGGGCATGGCATAAGTGATCATGGCCAGATTGAGCATCACATAGGCCCCGAAGAAAGCCAGATGGCCGTGAGCCGCGGTGATTTGGGTGCCATGGGTGTAGTAGTTGATGGGCGCCAGGGTATGCAGGAAGCCCCAGACACCGGCCCCGAAGAACGCCAAAGTGGCGCAACCCAGGGTCCACATCATGGCCGCCTGATTGGGATGGTCGCGACCGCCCTTGCGGACGATGACGAAGGCAAATACCACCATGGCAAAGAACGGCAGCACTTCCAGGGTCGAGAACACGGATCCGATCCATTGCCAGTATGCCGGGGTACCAATCCAGTAGTAGTGATGGCCGGTGCCAAGAATGCCGGTGAACAGGCTCATGGCAACGATGATATAGAGCCATTTCTCGATGATTTCCCGATCGACGCCGGTCATCTTGATCAACAGGTACGACAGGATGGAGGCCATGATCAGCTCCCACACGCCCTCGACCCACAGATGCACGACCCACCACCAGAACATCTTGTCCAGGGCCAGATTGGTCGGATTGTAGAAGGCAAACAGGAAGAAGATCGCCAGTCCCCACAGGCCCATGAGCAAGATCATGGAAACCGCTGTTTTGCGGCCCTTGAGCACGGTCATGGAGAGGTTGTAGAGGAACATCAGCGCGACCACCACGATGGCCACCTTGATCCAAAGGGGTTGTTCAAGGAACTCACGGCCTTCGTGGATACCAAACAGGTAGCCGACAACCGCCGCGGCGGCTCCAAACAGGAACAGCCAGAACTGGATCTTGGCGATCAGCGGGCTGTGAATCTCTGTCTCGGTTTCTTCCGGAATCAGGTAATAGGCCGCCCCGAAAAAGCCGAACAACAGCCACACGATCAAGGCATTGGTATGGATCATGCGGATGATGTGAAAGGGCACCAATTCCGACAGGAAGTTGGGAAAGACATAGACGGTGCCGGCGATCAATCCGCCCAGAACCTGTGCCAGGAACAAGCCCATGGCAGCCAGGAAGTACGGATAGGCCAGCTTTTGTGTTTCATATTTCATGACAAAAAACTCCTTGCTCGCCGATCAACCGGCCTCGTTTGGCGGCCAACCTTGGGTCTTGATCGTGCTGACCCACTGGAAGAAATCGACCAGCGCATTTAATTCTGCCTCGTCGAGGTTGAAATTCGGCATCTGGCGCCGACCCTCAATGCCCGTGGGCTGGGATTTGATCCATTCCTTGATCCCCGAACGGGCGCCCTCGGCATCCTCGGGGCCGCCGTAGCGCACCCAGACATTGCCCAGTTCCGGGGCATAGTAGGCACCCTCGCCGAGCAGCGAATGACAGTTAATGCAGGAGTTCCGTTCCCAGACGGCTTTGCCTTGGGCCACGGTCTCGGTGAGTGTCTTCTCGTCGGTAGAGGTGTTCTTGACATAGGACACGCTCTGCGCCACTAGGGCGATCAAAATGACGAGGAAGAACAGTGAGCCGCCAAAAAAGATGTTCCTGGCGGCTGTCTTGGTCAAACCCTCGGACATGGCTTTCCAGTCTCTCCGTTGGTGTTCCCCCAATGGCCAGGACCTCATGCCCAGGCCATGACGAGCCTGAAAAAATCCGGCTCGACGCGATAAGGGTATGGAAACCGTCGCCGGGAGCCCTTAACTTTGGTCAATTCCATGGTACTTTGGTGCCAGGTGATTCCCGATCTTTGACGGATGCCCCTTCATGACCGAATCCCGGCCCATTCCCACGCGGTCAAAAACCCCTGATCTGGCCCGGCACCGGGCCAGTATTCAGGCCATGTTCGCCCTGGTGGCGCCGCGCTATGATCGGATGAACGATCTGATGAGCATGGGTATTCACCGCCTATGGAAGCGCCGGTTGCTGAGGTCGGCGCTGCGGGGAGGCATGGCGGTGGATCTAGCGGGGGGCACCGGAGATATCGCCCGGCTTCTGGTCCGTCGCGGATTTCAGGCCGTGGTCTGCGATCCATCGGTGCCGATGATGCAAGGGGGCTCGCGGGATCCCGCCCTGAGGTGGGTGGCGGGGGTCGGCGAGGATCTCCCGTTCGCCGATGGCTCGGTGGATTTGGTAACCGTTGGATTTGGCCTCCGCAACATGAGTGAACCGGAAAGGGCCCTGGCCGAAGCGCTGCGGGTGCTCAAGCCAGGGGGGCAGTTCCTGTGTCTGGAATTCTCCAAGCCGGCTGGCTGGCTGGCACCATTTTATGATCTTTATTCCCGGCACGGCATTCCGCGCATCGGCGCCCTGGTGGCCGGGAAGCGGGAGGCCTATGAATACCTCGTCGAGTCCATCCGCGAATTTCCCGACCAGGAAACCCTGAAGGGGATGATGCAACAGGCGGGCTTCGAGGCCGTCACCTACGACAACCTTTCATTTGGAATTGCCGCCATTCATGCCGGACGCAAACCCGCATCATAGTCAGCCCAAAGGCTTGGCCTTGTGGTGGCAAGCCATTCGGCCGCGCACCTTGACCATGTCCTTGTCTCCGGTTCTGGTGGGGCTGGCCTTGGCCTGGATCGAGAGCGGCGTGCTGGGGTGGGGCGTGGCATTGATTGCCCTGATTTCGGCCATGGCCATCCAGGCGGGCACCAATCTGCACAACGATGCCGCTGATAGTCTCAATGGCACCGATACGAGTGAACGATTGGGTCCGCCACGAGCGACGGAACGGGGCTGGGCGACGGCCGAGCAGGTGCTGAAAGCCGCCCATCTGGCTTTCGGGATCGCGGTCTTGGGCGGCGGGGCGCTGGTATGGGTGGGGGGCTGGCCGATCTTGCTCTTGGGGTTGTTTTCGGTGATCGCGGGATATGGCTATTCGGCGGGCCCCTGGCCATTGTCGCGAGGACCATTCGGTGAGCTGTTCGTCGTGGCATTTTTCGGCATGGCGGCGGTCTGGGGGACGAGCTATTTGGTCTCTGGACAATCTTCGGTCATCGCCCTGGTTCTCGGACTGGCGGTGGGAGCCCCGGCGGGGGCGGTGCTGTTGGTGAACAACTGCCGCGACCGAGTGGGGGATACCCGCGCCGGAAGACGGACTCTGGCCATCTTGGCGGGGCCGTCCCTGTCGCTAGGGATCTATCTGGCGTTGATGATCCTGCCATTTGCCGTCATTGGCGGATTGGTCTGGGTGGATGGGGCTTTTTCCGGAATCCTGGCAGGGTTGCTGGCGCTGCCGTTGGCCGGGTGGAGTTTCTCGTTGTTGCGCCGCGCCGGAGACGGGCCCGGCTTCAACCGCTGTCTGGCCGCGACGGTTGGATTCCAGACCCTTTTCTGCCTGCTATTGAGTGGCGGTCTTTTCCTGTTCTCTTGAGCAATATCAATCCACATTCGATTATGGCAATGGTACAAAGGTACAGGGCCGTCAATTCCGGGGGCGTGTAATGGGGAGGCCGCATGACCATTGAACAGCTACTGCCCTTGGGGCTGGCTTTCATCATGCTGTCCATTGGACTGGGCCTGAGGGCCGAGGACTTCTCTCGCGTGTTCCGCCATCCCGTCCCCATGGGAGTCGGGCTGATCAACCAGATCCTGTTGTTGCCGTTGATTGGTGCCGGGCTGGTGTTGCTCTATGACGGCCGCCCGGAGTTTGCCATCGGGCTGATGATCCTGGCTGCCTCGCCAGGAGGCATCACTTCCAATCTGCTGACCACCCTGGCGGGAGGCAATGCGGCCCTGTCGGTGTCCATGACCGCTTTGGCCAGTCTGGCCAGCATTGTAACTGTACCGATCATCCTGGGCCTGACGCAGATTCTTTTGCCTGGGAATGTGCAGGAAATCACCATGCCGGTGGGTCGGATCATGGCCGGGATCCTGGTCATCACCGGGCTTCCCATCGCGCTGGGCATGGGGTTGGTCCATTGGCGGCCCGGCTGGGCAAACTGGCTTAGGCCCAAGGCACGACTGCTGGCCACTATCTTGTTCGCCTTGATTGTCGCCGGGGCCTTTGTCGGTCAGATGGATAACATCTCCCGCTATTTCACCGATATCGGTCCCTATGTCGCGGCGCTCAATATGGGCACCATGGGATTGGGGCTGTTGGCGGCCCGCGGACTGCGGCTCAATGGGCCGGACAGCATCGCCATCTGCCTGGAATCGGGGTTGCAGAATGCCGCCTTGGCGATTTTTGTCGCCACCACCTTGCTCGGCGAGCCCATGATGGTGGTCCCAGCAATCATCTATGCCCTGATCATGAATATCACCGCCGGATTATTCCTGCTGCGGGTGCGTGGGCAGGCGGTCTCCCCATCGGCCTTGTGAGTCCGCATCCATGATCCGCATCAAACGGAACTACCGGGTGGCGCAAAAGGTGGAACGGTTGTTCGACGTGGCGGCGGACTTCGAATCCTATCCGGAATTCCTGCCCAACTGTTTGGCCATGCGGGTTATTGAACAAACTGACGAAAATTTTCTGGTGGACAATCTTTACCGTTGGGGGCCGGTCACAACCCAGTTTCGCAGCCGCACCCACATGGAGCGACCCCATCGGCTGGACGTTAAATCAGTGGATCGGGGCACTCAGTTCAGCATCGGTTGGCGCTTCGTGCCGGACGGCCCGGAGGCCACCCAAGTCACTTTTACCATGGAAGTAGACCTGAACAATCGGCTGCTCAGGGGGGTGGTGGAAGCGGTCCTGCAAACAACAGCCCAGCGCATAGAATCGGCTTTTCGAGCCCGCGTGGATCAGATCTTCGGCGGCACCGGGTCATCCAGCACCGAGATATAGGCTAACAGATTTTGGATATCCTCGGCAGAGAGCGGGGCGATATAGCGATCCGGCTTGGGATGAAAGCGCTCATCCTTGGCCATCCGTTCGAACTGGCGTTCCAAATAGGGGATATGCTGGCCGGCCAACAGCGGATCGCTGGGGCCGCCTTCACCCTGTTCTCCGTGGCAGCGCCCGCACTCATACTGCCCATAAAGATCCCGACCCCGCTTCAGATCACCCGGCGCGCGGGGAATTTGTAGGACCCGCTTGGCCGCCAACAATCGCTCCAGGCCGTCCACACGGCCCTCCACCGGCGGCAGATAGGTGCGTAAGGTGATGCTGGTAATAAAGGCGGTGACGTCGAGAATATCTTGATCGGACAGCTCCCGCTCTGAGGTGAAGGGGAACATGGGGATATTGGTGCGCTCGCGACTTTTGAAGTCGCGCAGTTGCTCGGCCAGGACTTTTTGCGACATGCCCGCCAATCGCGGATACTTGCCGCCGCCGCCGCCTTGGGCCTGATCTCCGTGACAAGGCGCGCAGGTGATGAAAATATCCTCGCCGTCCAGAGGATCGCCCAGAACCTCCGGCTCGGCCCGCGCGGGGAGAGCGGCCAGCAATACGAGGAGCATCGGCCCCCAGCGGATCACGGCAGATCGCCCCGCCGGAACAGCCAGTATCCAATGCCGCCGCACATGGCGCCAAAGGCCACCGGATAGAAGGCCGCGTAAACCATGTAGCCGCCTCGCCCGAAGGCATCAAGGATCACATAGGCCGAAGGACCCAAAAGGATCAGTTGCGGATCGAACAGCATCATGGCAGCGGTGCGGAAGCTTTGCAGCGGATTGGCCAGGGCGATGCCGACGATGAATTCCATGGGCACTTTGGTGCGGATGATCATGCCGAGCAGGATCAAATCCAGGAATAACAGCATCACCAGCCAGACGATGAAGGCCATGCCTTGGCCGATATCCGTGCCCCGGGCCATGCTGGAGAGCAAAAAACCGATGCCCAGAAAGCAAAAGGCCATGGAGAATAGCAGCCCCACATAATAGGCGAAATGACCCCAAGGCACCTCCAGCCCGGTGACCATGCCCCAGATGACAGCCACGGCCATGGCCAGAAACACCGGCAGGAACACCACCGCGAACCGCCCGGCGAACTTGCCCCAGTACCAAGACGACAAGGAGACGGGCAGCGACAGCATATATTCGAAGACCCCGGCTTCCCGGTCTCCGGCCAACGATCGTACGGTGCTGAGCAGAATAAAGATGGGCAAAATGGCCAGGGAAATCTGAATGAAGGTCACCAACATGCGCGACAGGCCGGTCACGCCCATGACCCGGGACTCGGTCAGGCCGAAAACCATCAATCCGACCACCAGCCCGCCGAACACGATGGTATAGATCAAGAACCAGCGGGCCCGCACGGATTCCGCCATATCCAACCGCATGGTCAAGAACAATGCTTTCATGTGCCGGTCCCCGAATTGTGATCATGGTCATGATCGTGGTCGTGGGTGGGGTCGTTGGGGGTGTCACAGCGGCTAGTGACGCCGCGTGCCAATACACCGGTGCGCATTTCCTCATACGAGACACTGCCGTCGCGGGCGGTGCTCAGGGCACCGTAGCCGTAATCCATGGGGGTGACCTGTCCAGCGAGATAGTGGGCCTGGCGGGCTTCGAGCCAGGTATCGGGACGATCCATGTCCGGTACCCAGATTTCCAGGTCCGGGTCGTCCCGGTGGCCGTTTTCCTCGACCCAATGCAGGGCATCGCCGATATCGTCGAATTTGACCAATTCCTTGTCCGGGCCATGGCGTACCTGGGTTCCAAACCGGGGGTCACTGATGATCATGCGACAAATCTCGCAGGTATCCCGGTCGTAGCGGATCTGGCCCGGGCCGGTTTCCGGTTCGAAACAGCCGGCGAGCAGCAATAGCGGAATTGCAATCAATACTTTTTTCATGGCCGGGCCTCGTCCATGTGGATGGCTGTGAGCACCCCGGCATAGCGCGACAGGGTGCCGAGAAACTTCAGTCGATCTGGTCCAGCCACCTGGCCGATCCATTCGATGCCGTCGGAAGAGGTGAAGCCCCACTCGGTGATGGTCCGGGCAAAGGCCTCGTCGATGCGGGCCAGGCGGATGCGGCAATCCTGCAAGGCGGCGGCGTCCACGGCGTCTTCCACCCGGTCATCAAGGATGACCGAACCCCGATCCATTTCCACAACCCGGTTAACCAGAGCAGCGACTTCTTCCAACCGGTGGCTGGAAATGATCATCGCGCTGTCCAATCGCTCGGCGAGCAATTTGAACAGGGTCTGGCGGGCCGCCGGGTCCAGATTGGCGGTGGGCTCATCAAGGATCAACAGGTCACAATCCCGGCCCAAAGCGATGCCGATGAGCAATTTCTGTTTTTGACCGCCTGATAATTTGTTGAACGGTTTGCGCAGCGCTTCGTCCATATCCAGACCCATGGCGATGGCGATATCAGCCATGCGATCCATTGGAATCCCGACAAGACTGGCGGCATAGCGCAGAAGCTCACGTACCGGCATTTTGAGCGGCGGGGGCAATTGCGGCACAAATCCAACCCGTTTTAAAATCCAGGTCCGGTCGCGGCGCGGGTCGGCCCCGGCCAGACGCACCGTGCCTTCGTGCCGGTACTCACCCAACAGGCAGCGGATCAGGGTCGTCTTGCCCGCGCCGTTGGACCCGATCAACGCCATGCGTTCTCCGGCGGTGAGCGTCAGGTCCAGGCCATCCAGGACCCGATGGCCGCGAAAGGATTTGGCGACACCTTCCGCTACGACGATCGGCAGGCCGGTCTGGTTCATGGTCGCCCTCACAGCAGCTTATCCAGTCCCTTGATGCGGAAGGTCAGGGCCTCGGTGGGACAGACATCCACGCACATACCGCAACGGGTGCAATCGGCGCCGATGTCCAGCTTGACCTTCTTGGCGTAGTTCAATTTGGTCACGTCCAGAACGTGGGGCACCATGCAGACTTTGCGGCATTCGCCCTCATGCAGGCAATTGTTGAGATTATAGCGGATCTGGGTCGGCGATGTGGTGCCGACGATGCCATAGGTCAGGCCTATAGGACAGATATAACGGCACCAGAACCGGCGGGAATAGAATATCTCGATCAGCAAAAGGAACCCAACCCAGACCAGGGCCAGGCTGGCGCCATAGGTGAACGATCGGCTCAAAATCCCCACCGGCGAGATGGTTTCGAATACCGTATAACCGCTGGCGAAGGCCAAAAAGGCGAAAATCACGTAGAGGACGGTCCGCAGGCGGCGGTCCAGGGGATGATCCTTGATGATCTTGCGAGCCACCAACTTCAAATGCAGCCATTCGGCCCACTCGGCGACCAGGTGATAGGGGCAGACCCAGGAACAGAAGGTCCGTCCACCCAGCAACCACCAGAGTAGCAACACGGTGATGGAGCCGATGGCCAGATTGATCAGCACTTCCTTGTAGGCCAGCATCACTTGCAGCGCCGAATTCAGGTCAGCCATGTGAAAGCCGACGAAGCGCGAGGCGGTCAGGGCACCTTCGACCAGTTGGATATCCAACTGGAAGGACAAAACGAACAACAGATTCCACAAGATGATCGAGGCCCAGCGGCGGAATCGCCATTTGTTGCCCCCATGCAGACCTTCTTCCATTTCGTGGCGGATGGCCGCGAGACGTTTTTGTTTTTCCTCGCTGGTCCGTTTGAAAGCGTGGGCTTCGGCGGCCTTCTTGGAATAGTCACCCTTCTTCGGCATCCTCATGGTGCCGCCGAAAAGCAGATTTATGGAGTCGCGCATGCCCTTCATGATCACGATTCCTCCCACATCTTGCCGGGGATGACCTCGATACAGGCCGGTTCCACCGGACAGATCATCTCGCACATGCCGCAGCCAACACAGGCCTCCAGAACTTTGGGCGTGCGCCGTTCGTCGTTGGGGTCATCACTCATGGGGACCAACGCGATAGCATTTTTGATTGGGCATTCTCGAACACAGAGATCACAGATGTCCAGATCATAGGGATGGTCGGCGATACGGATGGGGGTCCAGCGATCCACTTCCGCGTAACGGTGCAAACCCGGATGGGCAACCCCTCGGGCGGCGCCTTGAAAGCCCTTCCCCTTGCGTGCCAGACAGCTGTCCGGGCGGGTCAACTCGGCCAACCCCATGCGCACCTGTTCCTTCTTGTCGATGTCGTGACTCAAGGCGCCGGTGGGGCAGGCGAGCACACATTGCACGGCGTCGCAGGAAAAGTCGCAGGCCTGATCCCGGGCCGGAACATAGGGGGCGCCAATCCCGAACCCGTCGAAGATGTCTCCCAAAACCACGGCTTCCACCGGGCAGACCTGCACGCACTGGCCGCATTTGATGCAAGAGGCGAGGAACTCCTTTTCGCTGAGGGCCCCCGGCGGGCGCAGGCGCGGGTTGGTCTTGGCCACCACCGGCAGGAATCCCGCCAGGGCGACACCGGTGACACCTGCTCCGGCGATCATGGCACGCAGGGCTTGGCGGCGGGCCCGCTGGGTGACGGGACCGGGAGTTTTTTTCTTGCTCATGGGATGAGCCTGCCTTTGTTGGGGTCGTCCAGGCCGAAAGGATCATAGCGTCCGGTTTCGGTTGATGAGTCCGCGGATGAAGCGGCCGCTCTTTTGGTCAGTGGGGTAAATTCAGCGCTCATGCGGGGTTTTGCGTCGGCCAGCATGATCAAGGGTTCGGTAAAGGGGGCCAGCCTTTCCAGGAAATCCACCATGCTGAGCAAGGGCGTGCCGAGAAAGAAGGCGGCGGGAGGCACATCCATCCATATCCGGTCGGCAAACACTTTGGGCTTGTGGGGGCGGTCGCCGAAACCGTCCCCGTTCTCGTCGAAGCCTTCATAGTCGTCCCAGTAATTGCCTTCCCATTCATTGCGGGCGGCCCCGGCATATTCATTGACCGACACCTGCCGGATGTTGTCGATGAAACGGTTGTCCTTGACGAGATTGCCTTGCCAGTCGTTATGGAACAGCAGCCCGATTTTGGAAAAGGCGACGGTATTGCGATAGATCCGGTTGGTGGTATCCGGCTGAAAGGGTGAAACATCCAGATAGATCCCAGTGCCGCAATAGAGAATCTCGTTGTCGGTGATATCGGTATTGCTGGTTTCCTTCATGCCGATCCCCATGCCGGTGGCCCCCTGGGCATGGACGATACGGTTGCCGCGCAAGACCACATCATCGGAATACATCAAGAAGATGCCGACGGAATTGTCGCGGAAGCTGTTGTCTTCCACCAGATTGTACTTCGAATACATAAAGTGCAGGCCATAACGCCCGCCATGCACGCTGTTCCCCTTGATATGATTATTGGCCGAGTACCAAACCACCATGTCGCGGGTGTCGGTCACATGGTTATCCGCGATCTTGTTGTCACGGGAATACCACAGCCGGATGGCGTCGCCGCGCACACCCAAGTGAAAGGGCTTGGAGGTGATACGGTTGCGCTTGACGATGTTGTTGTTAGCCTGCTGCAGATCAACCCCGAACAGGCAGTCCTCGATAATATTGTCTCGAATCAGATTGTAATTGCCTGCCACCCGAACCCCGGAATCAATGTCATTGTGGGACTCGCCGGAGTTTCTGAGGGTGAAGCCACTGACCGTCGCGCCGTCGGTTTCAATGGAGATGACCGTGCCTTTTCCGCCCGCGTCGATAATGACCTCGCCGTGGCCTTCCAGGGTAATGGGTTTGTCGATGATCAGGGTTTCGTGATAGGTGCCCGCCGGAGGCCGGATCACGGCGCCCTTCTCCGCTTCATCGATCAAGGCCTGAAGGGACGGCATGGCCACCGCCGGGTGCCCAAGGAGCATCCCGGCGGTGACAATGATGAGTCCCAGTCGGCCCATGGTCAGACGTCCTCGTCCCGCAGCTGCTGGCGCCGCAACAGGGCGGCCAGAGCCAAGAACAAAGACGACAGAACCATCAGGCCGAAGCCCAGTGCCGGATAGGAGTGGGTGGCGAACTGCGCCACCTTGCCCTGACCGAACACCGTCGGCATGAAGGGTTTGAGGGTGAAGGCCCCCATGTCGTTGAGGCTATGGCCATACCACCAGAGCCAACTGGAATACTCGATGATGAAGAACATGGGCAGGCCGATGGGGATCAAGACCAACAGCCAGAAGAAGAATCCTCCGTTCTTGCGGCCCGCATAGACGAAGAACACCATGGCCGCCAACACGCCATAGAAAACCACGGTTCCGGCGATGGTCATGGTGGCCACCAGCGGACGGATTTCTTCGGGATTGTTGAACCAACGTCCCAACGCCTTCTCATAGTGCCAGAACAGCAATTGCTTGCCGCTTCCGACCCAAGCTTCCCGAACGGCCGAGGGCTTGCGGGCCTGATCGGCTTCGAAAGCGCCTTTGAGGATATGGATGTTGAGCTCCTTGCCCGCCACGCCGCTTTCCCTGGCCTCGGCGAGGATCGCCTTGAGGCTTTTGGCTTCGGCGGTGGATTCACCACTGCCCGAATGCAGTTTGGCCAGGGTGTCTATCAACGCGGTCTGACCGCTCCGCTCCAAGGTGGCCTTCACCTGGTCGCGGGACAGCAGGCTGCTTTCACCGCTTTCTTGCAGCGATTCCTTGAGTTTGGCGATAATCGGGCTCAGTTCCTCGCCTTCTTCTTCGTGGCCCTGGCCAAGGGAGGTTACCATGGCCTGCAGGTAGGCACTCGACTGATAGCTCAGGCCGCCTTCCCCATGGTAGGTCATGGCCATCCACACGGCCACGGCCCCAAAGCCCACGGACATGACAAGCATGCGAATCTTGGCATTGAACACCAAGAATCCCGCCAGCATGACGCCCAACAAGGACAATAGAAACGGCGCAAACGCTTTCTCTACCACACCACCCGAGGCGATGGGGTACATGCCGACGAAGTGATTGATGGCATCCATTTCGTGGACACAATCCAGGGCCTCGTCTTCGAATTTTTCGGCAATGTCCAGCTTTTGGCAGCCATTGAACACGCCGTTCATATGAAAGTTGATCCGAACCCCGTCGGGAAAGGCCTCGGCGGGGTAGTTCGGGGCGGTCAGGGCAACCCACCAGGTGGGGGAATAGTAAATTCCCACCAGCATCAGCAAGGCACCCAATGTCAGCCCACGGATAATCCATCCCCGGTGATCGGGGGAGTCAAATTCGTTCATTTTTTCCAGTCCGGTCAGAAACGTCCCACGGGTGGGAGGATCAATCGAAGTCAGGGTTGATCCAGTCCTTGGACGGAGCCACTTTATCCTTAGGCGGCTTCATGCGGGAGACATAGTTCATTACCATTTGCATGTCTTTGTCGCTGAACTGGGCAATCTGCTTGACCATGTCCGGATTAGCGTTGCGGCGCTTGCCGTCACGGATCCATTCGAACTGGCGCAGGATGTACTTGTAGTGTTGGGCTTGGATCAGCGGATAGTACTTGTCATCCATGCCTTCGCCGTTCTTGCCGTGACATTGCGGGCAGTTCTTGTCGTAGAGCACCTTGCCTTGCTCATACTCCGGCGTGCCTTCGGCCCAAGGGCCAAGTCCCGGTTCCGGGTTCATGGGCAACGCGGCGATATAGGCCGCCACATCGGCGATGGATTGCGGCCCGCCGATTTCGCTGGGCAGGGCGAAGGGGTACATGGTCGGGTTGTCGCGATTAAGCGCTCGGATATCGGCCAATTGCTTGATCAACACGTTTTTGTGCTGCCCTGCCAATTGCGGGAAGGTACCGTCCGGCTGACCCCAGCCTTCCGGCAGGTGGCAGGCGGAACAGACTTCATAAACTTCGATGCCATTTTCATGGTTGGGGGTCAGGTGAAGGGCATCTTCTTGCTCTCCGCCCCCCTTGTTCCAATCAGCGGCCAGGGCGGGCGTGGCGGCCAGGGTGGCGCCAACAACCAGGGCGGCAAAGGTCTTGGTGGTATTCATAATCGGGTCTCCTGTCTCTCTGAAAACAGATTTTGTCTCGCTTGGTTTATTTTTTGGCTTTGCGGCGATCCACCTGGGACAGGTAGTCCGCCAGCAGGGCGATCTGGTCGTCCTTCAGCTTTTTGACGAAGGGGAACATGGTCTTGGATTTGCCGTTCTTGCGGATTTTGGCCTTGATGTCCTGTATCTGGATGGTGATATAGGCGGCCTTTTGTCCGGCAATGTAGGGATATCCCTTGAGCGGCTTCTTGCCTTCCTTGCCGTGGCAGGTCTGGCACTTGGCTTTTTTATAGAGCTTGGCTCCGGCTTTCATGCGGTCTTCGGAAATCGGTTCCTTGGGTGCTTTGGGCGCGGCCGGTTCGAGCTTGGCCAGCCAATTGGAAACTTGCTTGATCTCCGCCGGGGTGATGCGATGCTCGCCTTCGGGCGTGATGATGGCGCCGCGCATGCCTTGGACCCGAGGATTGCCGGTGGCATCCGGAGAGCCGGTGCGCTTGCCTGAGAGGATATCCTTGACCTGGGCGATCATATACTTGGCATCCTGCCCGGCCAGGTTCGGATAATCCTGAATGGCCTTGGCCCCATTGCGGCCATGGCAGGCAATACAGGTGCGGCGCAGATACAAGCGTTTGCCGGGATCTTTCTTTTTCTTCGCCTTTTTCGGCGTGGCGGGCTGCTCGGCGGCTTTTTCCGCTGCGGCGGCCGTGGAGAAGGGGACGGAAGCCGTCCAGGACAGAGACACCATGCAGGCCAGCAGGGCGGATGATACGAGAGCGGACGAGCGGCGCATGATGGACCTCTTAAAAACTCTATGTTCGGTTTGGGGTGGTAGGTGGGGGGACGGAGACCGTCCCCCCATGTTTCATGTGAGCGCGCGAGCCACGGGGTCTATTTCTTGACCTCGACGGCGCCGTTCTGCTCCAGGAAGGTTTTGGCGCGCAAGCCGATATCGGCGGCCTTGACCTGATACTGGAACCATTGTTGGGCCCACAAGGTGCCGTTGTGCCAATCTTGCTTGGCGGCATAGTCTTCGGACTTCTTCTTGGCGTCAGCCGCGAAGCCGAGCTGATCGGTGGCATCCTCGACGAGGGCCACGACCGGCGCGAAGTCCTTGTAGTTACGCCCGACAATGAAGCCAACCACGCTGTCGATCACCGCTTGGGTGTCGTTGTTGGTCTTCACCTGCTTGGTGTAGTCCGCCTGGGCATAGATGCTGCCCTCCTTGAGCGCCGCCTTCTGGGCTTTCATACCCTTCGGACGAACCAGCAGATAGCCTTGCATTTCCAAGTGCAACGCCGAGCAGAACTCGGTGCAGTAGTACGGGAAGACACCCGGACGGTCGGCGACGAAAGTAGCCGAGACGGTTTTGCCCGGTTCCGCCGACAGGTTCACGTTGTGCTCGTACAGAGCGAACCCGTGGGTTTCGTCTTCGGCCCGTTCCAGATTGGTGAAGTGCAGGGAGACGGTCTCGCCTTCTTCCACTTCGATGATCTCGGGCGTGATGTGCGAGCGGATCAGGGTGCCGTAGACATGTGTCACGCCATCCTTCTTCTCGATCTTTTCACGTCCCGGACGCACCCGGTACGGGGATTTCTCATCGGCACGGCTGTTCCAACCCACCTTGTAGCGGATATGGGGCTTCAGCTTGTCGGCCTTGATGGCGACGGCATAGTGCGGCTCGCCCAAGGGCAACGGCATGTCGTAGAGCAATTCCATCTTGTCACCGGAGATGTCGATGAGCTGATGGTTCTGCGGATGCAGCGGACCCACGGGATTGAACCGGTCGATGGCCAGCTTGTTCAACGACACCAGGTACTTACCCTGCGGTGTGACGGAGTCCCCTTCCATGGTCATCAGGTGACCGATGTTGTAGTGGATGGAGAGCTTGTCCAGTACCTTGCCTTCGCAGTAGTTCCACTTGGTCACCTGGCTGTCCACGTAGATGGAGGTATAGACCACGCAGGGGGTGGAATCGTACTGGGTATGCAGCGGGCCGAGGCCGACCTGGAGCTGCAAGTGCAGCGACTTTTTCAGGTCGAGGATCGGGATCCCATAGGGGTCCTTGCCCGCGAAGTCCTTGCTATCGATCAGTTTTTTGATCTTCTCGAAGCTGTAGACCGACGCATGGGTGTCGAGCTTGCCGGCGACAATGATGAATTTGCCGTCCGGAGATACATCGACGCCATGGGGCGACTTGGGTTCCGGGATCAAGAACAGAATGCCTTCCTTGACCGCGGTATCCATGGTGATCACGTCATGGCCGTTGATCTTCGTGGTTTTGCCCGCCTTGAACAGTTCGGCGGCTTTCTTCCAGTTGACCATGTGCAGGAAGTCGGTATCCTTTTGGGAACAACCAGCTTCGAACGGCGGGCGACCGGACTCGATGCCACCCACATAACGCTCGGTGCAGAAGGAGTTGGTGAACGACCAGCCATCGGACGGACCCTTACCAAAATCAGACAGATCCTGGCTGTAGGGCGGCAGTTCGACGGAGAAGGATTGATCCTGCTGGATGCGGCCCTTCTTGTTGTCGAACTTCCAGTAAGTGACAGCGCCACGGTACTTTTCGTTGAAATCGCTCAGCGGCACATAGTCGTTGGTGAACGGCGCCGCATACTGGGTGGCCTCGATCACATAGTCGGTGTTCGGCGTGACAAAGGCACCACCGTGCTCCGATTTCATGATCGGGTTGACAACGATCTGCTTGGTCTCGAAGTCGGCGAGGTCAATTACCGCGATGCGGGGATTGGCCTTGTCGTTGATGAACAGATACCGGCCATCATATTCGCCATTGGTCTCTGAAATCGCCGGATGGTGGGTGTCACCATAGGTGATGGTCTTGCCGTTGATCTTCCCCTGATCAAGAATCGCCTTGGATTCATCATCAAAACCGTAGCCCTGCCAGGGTTCCGGCGTGAAGACGGCAACATATTTAAGAATCCGCATCGACGGAATGCCGTATACGATGACTTGTCCGCTTTGTCCGCCGGAACTGAAGGCGAGGAATTCGTCGCGCTTGCCGGTGGGGACGTAGGTCTTAGCCGCCGCCAGGACGTCTTTCTGGGTCAGACCACGGTCTTTCATGATCTGTTGCAGATTGTCCTGGGCGGTGGAACCGGATGCTGCCAGGCCTACGCCTAGGGCAACCGCCAAGCCTACCGCTTTGGTTAGTCGTTGAGTCATGGCTCTTCCTCAAATTTCCCATGCCAATTTTGGAGTCGATGACGGAATCCGCGCGTACCAAACCAGCACACCCCCGAAACGGAAAGCAGAGCCCCAATCATCAACGAACGTGAGATTGCTTCCCACGCTCAGATAAAACCTATCACCCATAAGGATGAAACGGCCTTGACGTTGATCAAGGTACCCTTGGGGAAAATGGCTCTATAGTATGAATATCAGGGGAATAAGGTTGGTTGGGAAATGAAAAACACGCCTCTGGATACCAACGAACTGGCGGGTGCCGTGGCGCGCGTCCGGTTGGTGCCGGTTTTTTCCAAGGCACCGGTACAAAGCCTGGAGTTCTTGCTGGACCAGGCGGAATTCTGTCACCTGGAATCCGGGGAATGTCTGGCCACCCGCGATACCATTCCCGACCGCATCCATATTCTGCTCAAGGGACATGTGGGCATGTTCGAAGGCGAGACTCATCAAAGTGACCATTTGGTGGATCTGGTTCCCGCGCCACAAATGATCGGTTTATCCGAAGCCCTGCTCAAGGAGCCCTACGGTCATTCCTTTTTCGCCGCCGACGCAGTGGAGTCGCTGGCCTTGCCGGTGGAGCGGTTGGTTTCGCTGGTCGCGGACGATCCCCATCTATTGCAGTCCATGATCGGGGCTCTCAGCCTGCGCCTGCATTCCCTTGTTACCCAAATCAACATGTTGAAAACCAAGCGGGCGGACCAACGTTTGGCCGAGCACCTATTGAGCCTAATGCGCGAAAACCGCGGGGACGATTCTTTCGATCTGCCTTACGATAAAAAGACCCTGGCCGCCCATTTGGGAATTGCGCCAGAAAGCCTATCCCGTTCTATCGCCAAATTGCGTAAGATGGGCGTGACGATCGACGGCAAGCGAATCACCATCGCCGACGCCGGGGTCTTGGAGGAATTCCTGTTCGAGTCCGCCACCGCCTGAATGGAGCGCCATGCCCCGCCAACAACTACTCCGGTCCAGTGACCGGGATATGGATGCCGTTTCCGGTGCGGAACTGTTCGCCGGGTTGGCCCCCAATCATCGACAGACTCTCTTTGAGACCGCCTCTGTGATGCATGCGGAGGAATCCGGTATTCTGTTTTCCCAGGGGGATCCGGCGGAAGAGTTTTTCGTGGTGCTTGATGGCATGGTCAGCCTGTCCATATATGATGCGGATGGGTCCCAGGCCGTGGTGGAGACAGTCCGTCCGGTCCGGACCTTTGCCGAGGCCGCAGCCTTTCTCTTCGGCTCCTTTCCGGTAACCGGGGAATACGAGTCCGGCACGCGGGTCGCCCGCTTTCCCGTCAGTCGGCTGATGGCGGAACTGGGAAAGTCGACCGACCTGGCGGCGGCTTTCCTCGCCGCCCTCGCCCGGCGGGAACAGGAACTCTCCACGAAAATCAATCAACTGAAACTCCGCTCGCCCGCCGAACGTCTGGGGAGGTTGCTGGTGGACTTGGCCGATCCCTCTGCTCAAGGTGAAGTGACCGTGGCTCTCCCCTATGAAAAGGCGATGGTGGCCAAGGTCTTGGGGATAACACCGGAAAGCCTGTCGCGGCTGTTTGCGCGATTGGGGGGTTGGGGAGTGAGCACCAACGGGCGAGCGGTGACAATCGAAAGCCTTCAGCACCTCCGCGATCGTTGTCAGCCTTCGGGCCGGGGAGCCTGCTGATATGTGCAATCGTTTGAGCCCGGAAAAGGCAGTGATCTGGGATATCATCCATTCTGGAAGGATCTATCATGATCTTGCCGATAGGCTGAAAGCCAGTCACTTTACCCACCGACCCTATCGCCGCATCTTCCGGATTTGCGAGACCCTGTACCGATCCGGTGGAACCGTCACGCCCGAGGCCTTCGACGAAGTGGCTCGATCCATGGGGTATCGCTTCGATCTCCGCGACCGCCGGGCGTTGGACCGGATGCTGCGTCAACCGCCTCAGGCCCGAATGGTCGCCAACGTCTCTAGGCTTGCCCAGGCAATGATTGATCTTCAGTCAGCGGGGCGCGCGGATTTGGAAATTCTCGCCAATTAAACGCGAAAGACTTTAACGCGCCAGGGGCAGGGTAAAGGTAAAACTGCTGCCTTGGCCGGGTTCGGATTCCACCCAGATCCGACCACCGTGTCCCTCGACGATTTTCTTTACCACTGACAGGCCGATGCCGACCCCTTCATAGGCCTCCTGCACATGCAGACGCTGGAACATGATGAATATCCGTTCGAGGTATTCCGGCCTGATGCCGATACCATTGTCTTTAACGGTGCAGACGCATTCCTTGCCCAGCCGTCGAACCGACAGGGAAATCCGGGGCTGGCGTTCAGGGTCATTATACTTGAGCGCGTTGCCGATGAGGTTTTGGAATACTCGGACCACCTGGTTCGGCTCCACCATTACCGTATGATTTTGCGGTGGCTCATGGATCTCCGCCTGATGCTCCTCAATGGTGATTGCCAAGTTCGATAGGGCGACCCGAATGAGCTCATTGGTTTCTACCGGTTCCGGGGGCAGGCCATGTGTGCCGACACGGGAATACTCCAACAATCCCTTGATCAGGGTGGCCATGCGTTCTGATCCCTGAACGGCAAAGTTGATGTAATCCCGAGTTTCACCGTCCAGCTGGGACCCGATCCGTTTGTTCAACAGTTGCAGATAGCTGGTGACCATGCGCAGGGGTTCTTGCAGGTCGTGGGAGGCCGCATAGGCGAATTGTTCCAAATCGGCATTGGAGCGGTTCAGTTCCTCGTTGGTGCGATTGAGACCCCGCTCCGCGGCTTCGCGCCTATCCACTTCGTGCCGCAGGCGGTTGTTGAGGCCCACGAGTTTGCGATTCCACAGCCAGAACAGCAAAATCACCACCAGAGCCGCGCCGCCGATCTGCCAGACCAGGCTGTGATCCACCCCATGCTCAAAGCGCGTGGCGGTCCATTTGCGGCGAATCTGGATATGCTCTTCCGGGGTGATAGACCGCACCGCCCGGTCGAGAATAGCCAGCAACAGGGGGGCGTCGTTGCGGACCCCCACGGACAGTCGGTTTTGATACTCGGTCTGGCTATTGACCTTCAAGTTGCTCAGTTGAACGCGCTGGATTTCATTGACCACCACGTACAAGGAGCCGAAGTGAGCGAAGACCTCGCCCTTTGAGACCCGCTCCAGTCCATCCTGAACGGACGCAACATCGACCACCGGAATGTTTTTGTAGTCTCGGCGCACGAACTCCCCATGGGCATAGCCCTTGGGCACGGCCAGGGAGCGTTTGTAGACATCCTTAAGTCCGTCGAGAAAAGGGACGTCATTTTGGGTCACGAGCACCAGTGGGGATTTGATGTAGGGCACGGTGAAATTGAGAAAGACGCGGCGTTCCGGCGTGTCATTGAGCGATGACAGAATGTCGCACTTGCGCGCCTTGGCAAGCACCAGGCTTTCCGACCAGTTGGCGGAGGGGATCAGCCGGATGGGGGTGCCGATTCGCTTTTCCAGCAGGTTGATGTAGTCCGCCGCCATACCGACGTGATTGCCATCTTCATCGATGCGCTCATAGGGCATCCAATCGGGGTCAACACACATGGTGATTGGCCCGTTGCGATACAGGTATTCCGCTTCCGGATCAGACAGGGGGATCCTTTTTGAATCGGCAGGGGACTTGCTATCCATGCGCAGCCAGCGCTCTCGGATGCGGATATGGTCTTCCGGTGTCAGGGTTCCAATCGCCTGATCCAGCAGGGCCAGCAAGATGGGGTCGTCCTTGCGCACGCCAACTCGAAATCGGTTGTCGTAGGGGGTCTCTCCGGCAATTCGGAGGTTCTCGATCCCCAGTTCGCGAATCCGGTGGGTGGCCATGTACAAGGACGCGACAATGGCGGTGATTTGGCCCTCGGAAACCCGTTTTAAACCATCGTCGATGCTGGTGATTTCCTGAAAGCGGATGTTGGGGTGGGCCTGGGCGATGGTTTCCTCGTAGATGTATCCCTTGACCAGCCCCAAGGTATCGCCTTCCATCTGTTCGAGGTTGGTAATCTGGCTGTTTTCCTGACGGGTGATCAGCACCACCGAGGATTCCAGGTAGGGGCGGGTGAATCCCAGGAACTGACGCCGCTCCGGAGACTCATTGAGCATGGACAAGATGTCGCAATCGAGCAACTTGGCCCGTTCAA
Organism: Magnetospira sp. QH-2; assembly: GCF_000968135.1. Lineage (NCBI taxonomy): Bacteria > Pseudomonadati > Pseudomonadota > Alphaproteobacteria > Rhodospirillales > Thalassospiraceae > Magnetospira > Magnetospira sp. QH-2. The sequence continues at coordinate 1,237,973 of NZ_FO538765.1, forward strand.
CGCTGTCGCTCCATGTTTTGGTGGGGATCACCCGGATGGTCTTGTTGAGGCGTTGCTCCAGCAAGCGCATATAGTCAGCGGCGATGCCTTCGTGAATGCCCTGCTCGTTGATGCGCTCGAATGGCATCCAGTCCGGATCGACGCACATGGTGATCGGCAGGCGGGTTTCCAGATAGGATTGTTGATCCGGGGTCAGGGGAAGCTGGGCCATCGCTTGCTCGGCAAGGGAGATCCATGCCAAAGAGAAGCTAAAAGCGATGCGCCGCGCGAGTTTTAATGTTGTTGAAATTGTCACCTGGAACGGTCCCTTGCTCTCGGCGAGGCAACTATACCAGTTTCTTCGCGGTCCCCAAACCCAATGTGGCGGCCAAGAAAGGACGGGCAGATCCGCGGTATGATCCGCCCGTCCCTAAACAGGGGAGGGGATTAGGCCCAGGTCGAGGCCCGGCGCCGTGTCAGCCATACCAGGCCAAACAGAGCCGGTAACAACATCATCAGAGCGGAAGGTTCCGGGACCACGCCACGCTGAAGCAGTGAGGTCAACGAGCCTTGGCCGAAGCTGCCATCAAATCCAGCGAAAAACACGTTGACACCATCATGATCGCCAAAGATCTGGAACATGGAACCAAAGTCGTCGATTCCCGTGACAAAGACCAATTCCGGTGGCGCATCGACAGCATAGTCGTGGGCAATGATGCCGAAGGCACCACGTTGGTCGCCTGGGCTGGTCGGAATCACATCCTGATAGCCGAAGCTATAGGATTGACCGAAATGAATGTTGAAATCGGTTGCGATTTCAGCCCCAAATCCAGGAGCGTTGACCGGGTCGGCAAAGACCAGATACGGCGCGGTGTCATCCAGTACATCGACGGTAAAATTGCCGGTGATGGTTTCTCCGGCATAGGTGCCGCCACCGAAGGCGCTATCGAAAAAGGCCCCTGAGAAATCGAAGGTAATCGGTGTGGCGTTTGCGTTTTGGGCGCTGGCAAAGAGGAATACCAAAAAGGCGCCCGCCTTGAGCATGCGTGAGGTCATAGTTTCTACTCCATATTGGCCGGTGCTTTCTGCTCCGGTTGATGTTGATCACGAGTCCCTCCTAGAGTTCACGTTTGTTGATCTAACGACATTGAGAATGACAGGCGTTTTCGAAATTCTCCATGCACCTTACGGAGGGGGGGAGCAAACTCCACCTTTAGTCGGGGCATTGGTATGCTGTGGAATTAACGTTGTGTTAACGATTTCGGCACGCTGACAGGCGCGCGGGAATCGCCTATGGTGCCGCCGTCGAATCACTCTGGAGAAACCCATGGCCAGCTACGACTATGATCTCATTGTGCTTGGCGCCGGATCGGGCGGGGTACGCGCGGCTCGCCTGACCGCCGCGACCGGGCGTCGGGTGGCTCTGGTCGAGAAGGGCCGGGTCGGCGGCACCTGTGTCCTGCGCGGCTGCGTTCCCAAGAAATTAATGTTCTATGCCTCCCACTTTGCCGAGGAATTCGAGGACGCCAAGGGATTCGGCTGGCGATTCCCCGGTATGCCGACCATGGATTGGCCTGCTTTCATGGAGTCCAAGAACGCCGAGTTGGATCGCCTTGAAGGCCTTTACCGCCGCACCCAACGGGAAAACGGCGTCGAGATCATCGAAGGCCTGGGCCGGGTTGCCGGGGCCCATAGGGTCGAGGTGGATGGCAAGCCCTTCACCGCCGAGACCATTCTGATCGCCGTCGGCGGGCGGCCTTCCATGCCCGATATTCCCGGCATCGGTCTGGCCATGACTTCGGACGGAGCCCTGGATCTGCCGGAACTGCCCAAGCGCATGGTGATTGTCGGTGGCGGCTATATCGCGGTGGAGTTTGCGGGCGTCTTTGAGTCTCTGGGAGTCGAGGTGACCATTGTCATCCGGGCGGGCAACGTGCTGCGCGGCTTCGACGAGGACCTGCGCGCCACCCTGACCGGGGAAATGGAAAAGAAGGGCATTCATGTGCGGCGGGAATGCCTGGTGCGCTCCATCGAGGCGGAACCCGACGGCAGCCTGTCCCTGCGGCTGGCCGGGGGCGAGGAGATCGCCACGGACAAGGTTCTCTATGCCACCGGACGCAAACCCAATACCGACAAACTGGGGTTGGCGGAAGCAGGCATTGTTCTGAACGAGAACGGCGCGGTAATTGTCGACGAGTATAATCGCACTTCGTTGGAAGGCGTCTATGCCATCGGCGATGTGACCGACCGGGTGAACCTGACTCCGGTGGCCATTCGCGAGGCGGTCTGTTTTTTCCAGACCCGTTTTTGCGACAATCCCATGACCATGGATTACGACCACATCCCCACCGCGGTGTTCTCTCAACCGCCCCTTGGGACCGTCGGTTTGACCGAGGAAGAAGCGCGGCAGCGCGGTCCGGTGGATATCTTTGTATCGCGGTTCAAGCCCATGAAGTATAGCCTCGCCGGGCGGGACGAGCGGGTGATGTTCAAGCTGATCGTGGACCGCGAGACCCAGGTCTTGCTCGGCGCCCATCTGCTCGGCCATGAGTCACCGGAACTGATTCAGGTCCTCGGTCTGGCGGTCAAGGCCGGTTTGAAGAAATCGCAATTGGACGAGGTGGTGGCAGTGCATCCCACGTCTGCCGAAGAACTGGTGCTGATGCGCGAGCCTCTGCCCGACCCCAGCCCCGAGGAAACAGGATAAGCGACATGAACTCCAATGAAACGCGCACCTTCGGTGACTGGACCCTGACCGTTGTGGTGGGCGATCCGCCTTTCTATGAGAACGGTTTCCTGATTTCTCATGACCCCAGCGGTGATACCGCCGCTGTGGACCCGGGCTGCGCCGCCACCAAATTCACCAATCCGGTCGCCTTGGCCGGGGGCAAGCTGACCCAGATCCTGCTCACCCATGGTCATCCGGATCATGTGAGCGGCGTCGCGGAATTGCAGCGGGTGATCAAGGGGCCCTGCCATGTGCACGCCGACGAAAAACCGGTGATCGAGGTCGGATCGGCGCTGGCCGGCTCTTTCGGCATGAGCGGCTTTGAATCCCCCAGCGACTGCACCTGGTTCGACGACAACCCCACGCTGACCATTGGCGGTCAGCCGGTCGGTGTCATCAACTCCCCCGGCCATACCCCGGGCGGCGTGGTGTTCGTGTTTCCCGGTTTCGCCCTCACCGGCGACACCTTGTTCGCCCAGGGCGTCGGCCGCACTGACCTGCCCGGCGGCGATGGCGCCACTTTGGGGCGGTCCATTGACAAGGTGCTGAAAGAACTGCCCGGCGACACGGTGATGTACAGCGGCCACGGCCCCAGCTGGACCGTCGACGAGGCCCGCCCCTGGTGGACCTGGGCCAAGGATGCCTATGGGTTGGGGTGAGTGAGGGGGATGGCGGAAAGCCATCGGCTCTGTCTTCTTCTATGCCGACGGCAGCGTAAAGTGGAATGCTGAGCCTTGGTCATCTCCTTTTGACTCCACCCAGATCCGGCCACCGAAACGCTCGACGATCTTGCGGCAAAGCGCCAGCCCGATACCGGTGCCTTCGAACTGATCGTCGGTATGGAGCCGTTGAAAGATCTTGAAAATCCGTTCCTGGTATTCCGGCGCCACCCCCATGCCGTTGTCGGCAAGGATGAAATGCCAGGCATCACCGCTGGGCTGCACGGATAAGGTAATCTCCGGCCTCCGCCCCTCCATACGATACTTCAAGGCGTTTTCCAGGAGGTTCTGGAATAGTTGGACCAATTGTCCCTCTTCGCCGCGAACTTCGGGCAGAGGCGCAGTTAGCTCTACCTTGGCGCCTGTTTCGGCTATGCGGGAGGCAAGAACGTCCAGACTCTTGGTCCAGACACCGGCCATGGAGACTTTTTCCGTCGGGAGATCAGAAGCATCAAGGCGCGAGAAGCGAAGCAAATTCAGAATGAGTGCGGACATGCGCCGACTGGCATCGGCGGCAAAGGCGATGAATACCTTGCCGTCTTCGTCCAATTGGGGCGCATATCGTTGCTCCAGCAATTGCATGTAGCTGGTGACCGTGCGCAGAGGAGTCTGTAGATCATGGGAGGCCAGATAGACAAATTGTTGGAGCTCCTCGTTCGACCGTTTGAGTTCTCGCTCTCTTTGGTGAAGCTGCATTAGGCGCTGTTCCTGGGCCTCGGCCATGGCATTGAAGCTGCGACCCAGACTGTCAATCTCATCGCCGCCGGGGCGTGTCGACAGGCGTTCAGCCGAGCCCTGGCTTGCCAGGGTCTCTGCTGTCTGGGCCACGACCCGAAGCCGTCGGGTCAGCCAAAAACCGAGCAGGGAAAATAGCAGCGTCGAGGTCATCACGGCGGCAGCCAAAATCAGCATGGCCGCCGTTTTCATATTGACGCGCGCCTCGTTGAACCGGTCCGTGGAAAGACCGTAGTAAAGACGCCCGTAGACTTGTCCGCCCAGGGAAACCGGTACAGAGGTATGCCAAACGGCAACTTCGGCCTTTCCCGGCAGACCCGGCGAGGGCCTCGGCGGCGTGCTTTTCCACCCACTGCGCGCCATGACATTGCCCTGGCGGTCCGTTAGCAGGAGGTACCGGATATCGTCGTGAGACTGAAGGGTTTCCAAGGTATCTTGCACCGTGGCGGTGTCCCGTTCGACCAACGGTACCGCGGTGGCGGCCGCCAGCAGATGCCGAAGCTCGGCCAGCCGCGAGATGGTTTGTTGTTCATAAAAATCTTCAAGGATATTTCTGTCACTGTAGAACAGAGCCAGCAGCATGGCGGTTTCCACTGCCAGGCCCGCTAGGAGCAGCTTGAATCCGAAAGAATGAAAGATGGCCCGCAGCATGACAGGTACGACCTCGCCCTAACGGCTTTCCAGAGCCTTACGGACCGGATCGAGATAACGGTCAAGGATAGTCAGATCATCGCTGGCAACCGGAATGATGTGACCGTATCCGGTGGCCTTGGCGAAGGCTTGCCCCGCATCGGAGCGGGCGAATTCAAAAAGCGCGGACTGGACGGCTTTGACTTCCGCTTCGGGCACTTCAGGAGCGGCAAGGAATAAGATGAAAGCCGCCACGTCCACCGTATTGCCAATCACCCGCAGGCGCTCGGTGGTTTCCGGGGCCATGCTGGCCATGGTTTTGTACCAGACCAGGGCCGCGTCGGCCTCGCCGTTGAGTACCGACAGGACCGCCGTATTGTGGGAGGGTCTTTTCTCCAAATGAACGGTCTTTCCCGGCTCCAGTCCGGCATCGATCAGGGCCTCGGCGCCCATCATGGTGATGATGGCCAGCGGATCCGGCGTGGCCACGGTCAAGCCGCGCAGGTCGGCGAGGTTCTTCGCAGGCGCGTCCTTCTTGGCCAGAAAGGTACCCCGCAGAACGGCCTTCATTTGAGCCAGAACCCGGTAGCCGTCATCCACCTCGGCCAGGCGACCGAAGTGGGGAACATCGAACATGAAGCGATAGCCATGGTCGCGGGTTTTCAGGGCAAAGGCCTTGAAGTCCGTGGCGGTGACGAAAAAGGTCGGTCGCCCAAGGCTGCGCTCAAGATGCTGGCGCATAGGCTCGTACTGCTCGAACAGGACCCGCGTGCTGTAATAAGGGGTAATGCCGATTTCAAGGGATTGTGGTTGGTCCGCTCGGACGGCCCCGGAAGGCATCAAAAAACACACAAGAATAGCTGCGCAGCGCAGCCACGACCAGTTTGTCATTGTCTCGTTTCCTCTGCATGGCCAGGTTTTCCCGGTCCAGTTCCTTCCCGTGGTTAACATAACCAATCGTTGGGAAGTCGCCTAGGGTCTTCGTGGAATTGGTGATTTTTTAAGAAGCGGGGGAATGAGCCAAGACACCGAATAGGTCATAGTCATCCGTCTCTTCCACCACCGCCTTGACCAGATCCCCCGGCTGAACACCGGTCAAACCGTCCAAGTGAAACTGTCCGTCAATTTCCGGGGCGTCGGCGGCAGTGCGACCGATGGCACCATCCTCGTCCACATGATCGATGAGCACGTCGCAGGTTTTTCCGACTTTGGCGGCCATGCGCTCTGCGGAGATTTGCCGTTGCAGTTCCATCAACCGGTGCCAACGTTCTTCTGTCTCGTCAGGATCAATGGGATCGGCCAGGTCGTTGGCCTTGGCGCCTTGGACAGGCTCGTACTTGAAGCAGCCGACCCGGTCCAATTGCGCTTCTTCCATCCAGTCCAGCAGGTCCTCGAACTCGTCCTCGGTCTCGCCGGGGAAACCGACGATGAAAGTGGAGCGCAGGGTCAGATCAGGGCAGATGTCGCGCCAGGTTTTGATGCGGTCCAGCACCTTCTCGCCGTGGGCCGGGCGGCGCATGGCCTTGAGCACCCGGGGATTGGCATGCTGGAAGGGGATGTCCAGATAGGGCAGGACCAGCCCCTCGGCCATCAACGGGATGAGTTGATCCACATGGGGGTAAGGGTAGACGTAGTGCAGCCGCACCCAAATGCCCAGTTCTCCCAAGGCGCGCGCCAAGTCTGTTGCATGGGCACGCACATTGCCGCCCGCCCAGGTGCTGCTGGCGTGTTTGAGATCCAGGCCATAGGCGCCCGTATCCTGGGAGACCACCAGCAATTCCTTCACCCCGCCGATGGCCAAGGCTTCGGCCTCGGCCAAGATGTCGGCGGCCGGGCGGCTGACCAATTTGCCACGGATATCGGGGATAATGCAGAAGCTGCATTGATGGCCGCAGCCTTCGGAGATCTTCAGATAGGCATAGTGGCGCGGGGTGAGCTTCAGCCCGGCGGCGGGCACCAGGTCCTGGTAAGGATCATGCAGCGGCGGCACCGCGTCGTGCACGGCATTGACCACGGCCTCGTATTGCTGCGGGCCGCTGATGGCCAGTACATCCGGATGGACGGCGCGTACCGCCTCCGGGTCTACGCCCATGCAGCCGGTGACCACGACCTTGCCGTTCTCTGCCAGGGCCTCGCCGATGGCTTCCAGGCTTTCCGCCTTGGCGCTGTCGAGAAAGCCGCAGGTATTGACCACCACCAGGTCGGCGCCGTCATAGTCCGAGGAAATCTCATAGCCCTCGGCCCGCAAACGGGTGAGGATCCGTTCGGAATCGACCAGGGCCTTGGGACAGCCGAGGCTGACCAGCCCGACGCGGGGCGGATTGCTGTTCATGGAGGAGGTTATAGGGTGGAACCCCCCGGGTGTCCAATGACGGACTCATAGCAACGTTTGAGTAATTCATGCTTCGACAAGCTCAGCATGAGGGTAACATAGAGCCCCATATCCTGAGCTTGTCGCAGGACAAGGGGCGCAGGACAAGGGGTGACGGGTGGTTTGTCAGCCGCCTTTGGAAAGTGCCACGTCCACCGCCAGAATTTGTTCGGCTACGGAAATGGGGATCTCCGAGGTGATCTCCAGACCTCGGTCCTCAAACACATCGCTGCCCATATGCTCGAACTGCCAATCGCGAATGGCGCGGTCACGTTGTTCGACAAGCTTGGCGATTTGCGGCTGAAACAACTGCAGGATGGCGGTCAGCCAGATGTTCACCGGCCAGGAAGGAGGAACCATGTCCATCTCAAAGCGGTCGATCATGGCGATCACATCCTCTGCGGCATACCAGTTTTCGGCGGTCACCCAGCGATTGGTGGTGAACAGCCCGATGGGGACGCCGGCATTATCCATGGAGATGGCGATCAGGTGGCTCAGCTTGTCTTCGCGCTCGTCCATATAGGTCGCGTGGCTCTGTTCCACTGGCGCCATGCCCTTGGTCATGCCCGCAGCGCGCAGAAAGGTATGGAAGTGGCCATGCTCGCCGGTTCGATGGGCGTGATAGTAATACTGGCTGGCGCTGGCCGGGTCGAACACGTCGCCCGGCGGATAGTGATCATATTCGTAAAAGGTGCCCTGTCCCTTGAGCACCTCGCCGACAATGTTGTCGTCGGTTTTTTTTAGCACCCGCAGGCATTCGGTGATCCGGTCCCCAGCCTCGGCCATGCGCTGTAGCCGGTCGCGGGGCAAGCCGTTGAGGTCCATGAGGAGTCCTTTCCGCCTCGAATCGCCATTGAAATGAGTCCTGGCGGTCAGTGTAGCAAAAAAAACGGGCCGGCATGACCCGGCCCGCTTGATTCCCGAAGCAAGGCTTACATGGGTTTGCAGGGATTCTTGGCGGCACAAGGGTTCTTGGCAGCACAGGGATTGTGCTTCGCCGCGCAAGGATTGCAGGGGTTGCACGGGTTGTACTTCTTCTTGGCGGCACAGGGATTGTGCTTGGCGGCACAAGGGCTGCAAGGATTGTGCGCCTTTTTGGCCTTACAGGGGCTGCAATAGGCCAACTGCACAGGCATCTTGGCCTGGGCGGTGGGTAATGTATCGGTGGCGGCCGATCCGGCGAGAGCGGCGACACCGATGGCGGTGGCGGTGAGCGTTTCTTTGAACATGGAAAGTCCTCTTTGCAAGAAAAGTCAAAACGGTTTCAGGGGAACCCGGAAGGGGTACGGAAGGCCGTTTGTCGGTCTGTCCGGTTTTTGATCCCTCCGGGCGGTCTGTCGTGTTATTTGCGCACCTCTTCGGGCAGGAACATCAAGGAGTCCTGATCCTCGGCCACGGCGCCATGGCATTCGTGGCAGAAGGCCATGCCCGGATCGTTTTTGGCCTTGGTCTTACCGAACACCGATCCGTCGGGCAGAATCATGGTGTAGCGCCAGTCATCGGTGGCCTTGTTGAAGCCCGATGCCATCTTCTCCATGACAAACAGCGGTCCGACGCCCACCTTGCCGTGGGGCGAGACGGTGAAGCTGTCCTTGGCGATGACCGTTCCAGCCGGGGCCTTGCCGATGTTCTCGTATTGGCGATAGGCCGCCGCGCCGGTCTTGTTGACCCAATTGTTGACGTAGCGATCGCCATGGGTGGCCGCCTGATAGGGGGCCGTGGCGACATTATCCCAGCCGGTGTAATTGACCACCGAAGCCTCGCCGGACCCGCCATAGGCAGCGCGCATTTCCGGCAAGATGCACTTGTAGGCAGCCTGGGCTTCGGCGTTGTTCAACTCCGGAACCTCGGCGGCTCCGCCACAGGGATTGCAAGGATTGGCCGGGCCGCAAGGGTTCGCTGCGGCACAGGGATTCTTGGCCGCGCCGCAAGGGTTCGCTGCGGCACAGGGATTCTTGGCCGCGCAAGGATTGCAGGGGTTTTTAGTCGCACAAGGATTGCAGGGGTTTTTGGTCGCGCAAGGATTGCAGGGATTCTTCGCCGCGCAGGGATTGCAGGGGTGGCAGGACCCATGGGCCTTGGCCAACCGCGGCACCACGCAATGCTTGGACCAGGCCCCACCCGCCGCCGCACAGGGATTACAGGGATTGCAGGGGTTTTTGGCCGCGCAGGGGTTACAGGGATTGCAGGCGGCGAGTTGCACCCCGTTCGCCGACTTGGCCTGGGCGGGCGTGTTGGCGGTGGTCAAGGCGCCAAGGACAATGAATCCGGCGGCGGCCAAAACCGGCAACGCGGTCGAGGCTTTAAGGGTCAGCGGAAATGGGTGCACGGAACTCTCCTACGGCATTGAAAAATGTAAATCTGATCTTCCGAGGATGGTCTTGTTGTGAATTAGTCGCAATTAACACTGCGTCACGGCTGCGTGAGGCGGCGTGAGGGGAAGAGAGGCTCCCATACACAAGACCGTCGGCGCCCGATCGCGCGAGAGATCCGCGAAAACAGGAAAATAAGCTTTATAAATCCAGATTAGCGGCATAAATATCATAATTATCGCCATAAATACCGATTGTGCCCCATTTTTGTTCTTGACGTGCGCCTCCTATGTTTGATATGCCGGTGAAAGTACGCCTCATGATGGGCTTGTGGGCCTTAATGGGGGGTGATGTCACAAACCATCAATGCAAAGGAGTTCCCCATGGGAAGCCTCAATAGCGCAATGCCAGACTCCGCCACCAAGGGCTCCAAGGGGGCCTCTTCGTCGGACAATTCCCTGTTTTCCTTCGGCGAAACGAGCCCAGCGCCCCGGCACCTCTTCCAGCCCCGCCCTTGCCCGCGCCGTCCCCGGACTTCGGCACGACGCCCGATTTCGGCGGCGGCTGTCATCTTATGGCTCGGACACCTCCCTGAGGGTGGGTCGCTGTTCGATGAGGTCCCAACCCTTCATCCTGAGCCCGTCGAAGGAGCCCCCGCGCCCTTGCCAGCGCCGACCCTTGCCGATCCCCTTGGCCAAGTCCGATGCGACCCCGACCCTCGGCGCCGATCCCACCGACCGCCAGACCCGGGCCTTCAACAAGCGCCAGGAGGCGGCCAACCTCAAGGCGGCCCGGGCCGATTCCGATGCCGCCTGGAAGTTCCATCAGGATAAGAAAGCCGCCGAGCAAAAAGCCGCCAGCCAGCGGATCCAGGCCCGCCGCCAGGCCAGGCCGCCGAACGCCAACAGGAGGCCCAGGCCCGCAAGACCCACCAGGCCCGCATGCAGGCCCAACAGGCCCAGGCAAAGCAGGCCCAAGCAACGCAGGCCCAGGCAACCCAGGCCCAGGCAACCCAGGCCCAACCCGGCTTCCTGGCCCGCAAGCTGGGCGTGACACCCGTGCGATCGGCGCCGCAACCGGCACCGCAACCCGCCATCCCGCGCAGGCCAGAGGAAACGCCCATCCGCGTCGAACAGGCCCTGGCCAAGAGCCCGCCACCACTCCAATCCGATCCCGAGGATACCTGGGACGGCATGGCGCCGCCCAAGCCGGAGGAAATCCAAGCCATCCGCGACAAGCCGGTGGCCGCGCGCACCCATGCGGATCAGCGCCGCCTCCATTGGGCCGAGGATTACTGGACCAACGAGGATATCCAGACCGAAACCACCGCGTTCTACAAGCTCAACAGCGAAGTCGGCGCGCCCACGGGTCATGCCACGGGCCATGCCCCCTTCGGCGCCGATGGCGCCCGCTCGGAAGACGCCAGGATCAACCGCCAGCGCGCCGACGATGTGATCAAGCGCCTCGGGCCCGATGCCGATCCGGACCATGTGCGCATGGTCGAGGCGCATTACGGCATCGCCAACCCAGCCTCCGACGGCGGCGGCCTCTTGGGCGGTGACTGGGTCGACGCCCAAGGAAACTGGCACGACGATAAAGGCAATCGGATCGATCTGGAGTCCATCGGAACCAAGGGTCAAGCCGATGCGCCCAAGGTCCCGTTGATGGCCGCAGCTCAAGAACAGACACAAGGGACCGGACCGGCCACCGGCAACACGTCTTCCAGTTACCCCCATTCAGCGACAGGCTTTCAGCCCGCAAGCGCTACAGGCGCGCAGCCCTTTGTGACGAATTCGCAAACACAATCCTGGTCCGATATGGGGCAGGGAAAAGCCTACCAGCCGCCTGAAACCCAGGTGGCTCAGGCGAGTCCCCCGAATAGTCCCTTGCAGGCTCCGATTGCCCCCACGCAACCGCAATCACGGGCTGATAGAACATTTCAATCTTATCGAAAGAACTTGGCTCCAAGGGAAGGTGGTTATGCAAACCGCCCTCTCAGCGTTGACAAGGGTGGTCCTACTTTAAAGGGAATGTCGCAAAAAGCTTTGGACCAGTTCAGGCAAAATTCGAAATGGAAACATCTGCCAAAGCAATCCAAGAATCTTACTAATGCTCAAATTGACCAGATATATCGGGTGGAATATTTTGATCGGCCTCAGCTCGACAAACTCGAGCAGGTACCCGGCCTTGCCCAAACAGCCCCACAATTAACAGAGCAGATCTTCGACGCAGGTGTCCAGCACGGGATCGAGGACGCGGGCAGATGGTTACAAGAGTCTCTTGATGAAGTACTTGGTACGGACCTTCGCGTGACAAATCCGAAAACAGGCCAAAAGAACTATGACGGAATTATCGGTTCTGGTACCCGAAAAACTGTTGAACAGGCAGTGCAGGCGGGAAAAATCAAAGAAGTCAATAACCGAATTGCTGCTAAGAGTCGGACTCAGAAAGAAGCTTTCGAGTTCAATCTCTTGCTAGACGCCGGGTGAGCTGGCGTATACTGGCGATGGTAATCCAAGCGACGGCGCTTTCGATGGTCGCCTCGAAATCCTTGGCCAGTCTACGACACCGACCGAGCCAAGCGAAGGTACGCTCCACGACCCAGCGCCGGGGTAGAACCTCGAAACCGTTTGCCGCATCGGAGCGCTTGATCACTTCAATGGTCCATTGTCCGATCTTTTCCAGCGCGCCGCGCAGCTTTTGTCCAGCATAGCCTCCGTCAGCGAAGACATGGCGTAGCCAAGGGAGGCGGCTGCGAAAGGAGGCGAGGATCCCGGGAGCACCGTCGCGATCCTGGATATCCGCCTCGTGCACCATGACGGCAACCATGAAGCCTTCGGTATCGGTGACGATGTGACGCTTCCGGCCTTTGATCTTCTTGCCTGCGTCAAAGCCCCGGGGGCCGCCGCTCTCCGTGGTTTTCACGCTCTGGCTGTCGATCACTCCGGCACTTGGGGAGGCCTCCCTGCCCATCGCCTCGCGTGCCGCCATGACAAGATGATGATTGATCGTCGCCCACCGACCGTCGTCGCGCCAATCGTAAAAATATCCCTGTACCGTCGAATAGGGCGGAAAGCATTTCGGCAACAGTCGCCACTGACATCCACTCGCCGCGATATAGAGCAACGCATTGACAACCTCCCGCAAATCCGTCTCGCGTGGCCGACCCAATCGGTTCGCCTCGGGTAAATGCGGCTCGATCCATTCCCATTCCTCTTGTGTCAGGTCGCTTGCATACCGGCTGTTGTTGCGCTCATACTTGGGACGAGTGGTCTCGGTCCACATCTTGTGTCTCCTTCATTGTTTGGTCACAACGATAGAATCACAAGTGACTGATTCCACTCAACTCTTTTTCAGCCAGCCTCTAAGAGGCTGGCATATATGAAAACACTGCCTGAATATCCTGGTAACCCAGGATGGCCAGGCCGAGCCCAGTATTTCGTCATTCCATGATAGCGTCTTCAATTAGGGCGAGAGGAAGAACCTCTTGCCCCATATTGATTTCTCTGGTGAATCACATCCTTTAAAATTTTCTCATAAATTTTGGATAATTGGTGTAATTGGGCGGAGTAATACTGTGTTCCACATGATGGCATACAAGCATTGTTTTCATTATATAAATTCCAATAGAATTCAGTAAAAACCAAACGTATTGCTCTGAATTTAGCTCTCAATGAATCTTCATTTTCAACTCCTTGGTAGATGAATTCTAAAGAATTTCTTACGATTTCCTCTTCAAGGCACAAAACGGTCATAACAAACCCTTCCCTGGCTTCGTCAGTGGACCCTGATCGTAGCTGCTCGGATTTTCTCCAGCATGTCTTAATAGCCGTATCCGCATCTGGAATTGCCAAGGTTTCCGCCAACAACCGCGCAGGCAGAAACAAAAGGATAGTCAGGATGATGATTCCGATAGATTGGCCAATTCTAGAGAATCCCATTTTCAAACCTCCAAGACACCAGCTTCTCCCTTAGACTAGTATATTCCGTTCTATTGCTCGTATATAGGTCGCATGGAGGGACTGTAACGGATGGCGCAATCATGCGGAAGGGCAAGAGTATTTTAGCCCGATTTCGTGGTGATATAAGGTTAAATGCCGCACATTGGTTACGGTGACGGATTACAGTAATGGCATGGACGCCCCCTTCGGCTTCGTGATGAGCCATACTGGAGGTTGTCAGCACTTTCCCGCACTGGGAGGGTCCAATGCCTGAGATGACCACAGTTGGCCTGGATCTGGCCAAAACCGTCTTCCAATTTCATGGCGCCGATGAGGCGGGCCGTCCGGTCTTGCGCAAGAAGCTGCGGCGCCCCCAGCTATAGGGTTATTTTTCCGGGCTTGAGCCCTGCCTGGTGGCCGAGCGCACCCATGCGGATCAGCGCCGCCTCCATTGGGCCGAGGATTACTGGACCAACGAGGATATCCAGACCGAAACCACCGCGTTTTACAAGCTCAACAGCGAAGTCGGCGCGCCCACGGGCCATGCCACCGGCCATGCCCCCTTCGGCGCCGACAGCGCCCGTTCGGAAGACGCCCGGATCAACCGCCAGCGCGCCGATGATGTGATCAAGCGCCTCGGGCCCGATGCCGATCCGGACCATGTGCGCATGGTCGAGGCGCACTATGGGGTGGGGGAACCGGCCCGAGCGGTCTCCATGGATGAGCAGGGCAATCGGTATGATGCCCAGGGGAATCTGATTGATCAGAATACCGGGAACGATTCCATGCATAATGCAAGAACGCTGGAGTATGTTCCCGGCCGGGACGATACGCCGCCCATAGACCTTCTCTATCGCCCCGGCGAAGATCCCGGCACCGGCATGCCGGTGGACACGAACGGCGGGAAGGGCGATATCCAGACCGAAACCGCGTTCTACAAGCTCAACAGCGAAGTCGGCGCGCCCACGGGCCATGCCACGGGCCATGCTCCCTTCGGCGCCGACAGCGCCCGTTCGGAAGACGCCCGGATCAACCGCCAACGCGCCGACCATGCTATCAAGAGCCTCGGGCCCGATGCCGATCCGGACCATGTGCGCCTGGTCGAGGCGCATTACGGCCTTTTGCCGAAACAGGAATCACAAGATACCCTCGGCGGCACGGATGGAACTGACACCTTTGGGGGCGGGGATGGAGACGATAGCCTGATCGGCGGTTCCGGCCATGACGACTTGTCCGAGGGCTCCGAGGTCCCTAACGACCAGACTCAGCCAGCACCCACTCCCGAAGATGAGTCGTACTTCGACCGCAAAACCTACCGCCAAGCCATCGAGGAACAGCGGTTGGCCTCCTGGCTCGCCGGAGGGGGGCAGCGCATCGCCGACAACCTCTCCGAAGCCTATGACCAATGGGACCCGAAATGGTCTGATCTCTACGAGATCCCGGGCTCCATGCTGAGGTCTTTCAGCAACGACATCAAAGACGCCATCGAGAACCCGGAGGACCCCTCGAAAACCCTGCCGCTGGCGCTCGAAGCAACGGGCCTCGGCGGCGCCTTCAGCCGCCTTCCCAAAGCCCTGCCGGACGGCGACGTGCTCGGCATGAGCGGTGGGCGCGGCACCTTCCAGGGGACGAAGAAGACCTGGACCCAACCCCGCGCGCCGCGCCCGGGCGAATGGGAGGCCCCGGACGGAGACCTGGACACGGGCGACATGGAGGTCATCGATCTGCTGAACCAGGGCGGCTCCCGACCCGGCCAGCCCGCCACCGGCAACCGCAATCCCGGGGGGATTCATAACCCGGATGGCATAGGGGTTGCCCATGCGGATCGGCGGCATGTGGTCACTGAGGAATATCTGGACCACCGAATTCGAACAGATGAAAAATCAAAAGGGGTAGCGTCAACCTATATCAACCAGGACTTTGCCAACAAGGCTACGACGCCTGCGGTCAGGAATGACATGCACAAAGCGAAGCGTGGAAAACACGGTAAATACGAGATTGTCACGGATCTTAATATGACAATTGGATACGTAAAGGGCTCGAAAACCAAGCGGGGAGGGAACGGAGAAACAGTGTATATCCCCCACGGAAAACCCCAGCCAACCTCACGTGTAAAAGTAGTTTTTTCGCCCGACTCCTCTAGGGCTTATGGTGTTCATATCATAACATCCTACCCGGTGCTGCCTTAGTGTGAATGGAGAATCTGAATTGACAGAAGAACGTTTTCATAAGGATTTTCCTTATTTGTATACCCTGCTGAACAGAAGCTTTGGACAGCATTGTGATGCCTTGGGGCGGCGCATGGAAGCCAAGGTCGCCTATTACCGGGTCTTGGTTGAGGACGAAGACGGGGAAAAAGTCCTGCTAGAGATCGAAGCTTTTTTGAAATCTCCTTGGACCGGGCCGGAGGCAATCAAGGAGGCGTTCAGGCAGGCAGATGTGTGGTACCCCTACGCAGAAAGACGCTACAAAGGGGCCAGCGACCCGGACAATCGGGCCATCGGGTGGATTGAACAGATCCGCGATATCTTAATGGCTCCCATGTCTGACCAGGTCCGCCGAAACGCCGCGAAACTGGTTCGGATCGGTGACGAGTTCGATTAGGGATTACGGGGATTACGGTGGGATTACGGTGACACTCCACTAATTAGCGCCGTCACCTGCCTAGTTGAGCGCATGCCCATCCACGTCGAACAGGCCCTGGCCAAGAGCCCACCACCACTCCAATCCGATCCCGATGATTCCTGGGACCGCATGGCCCCGCCCAAGCCGGAGGAAATCCAGGCCATCCGCGACAAGCCGTTGGCCGCGCGCACCCATGCGGATAAGCGCCGCCTCCATTGGGCCGAGGATTACGGGACCAACGAGGACATCCAGACCGAAACCACCGCGTTTTACAAGCTCAACAGCGAAGTGGGCGCGCCCAAGGGTCATCCTACATCTCAAGCGACCTTGCCGACTGGCTGGAAGAAAGGGGCATGGACCATGTCCGTGGCGCGCTGTACCACCCTCAGGCACAAGGCAAGATCGAGCGCTTGCATCAGACTATGAAGAACCGCAACCTGTTGGAGAACTACTATCTGCCGGAAGACCTCGAAGGGCAGATCGGCACCTTCGTCGCGCATTACAACTTGAGCCAGATCCTCCGCTACACAACAGGATTACTTGTCCCATTCATTTTGACCACGGACACAAGATCCGCCCGAAAGTGGACCAATCGTACAAGAATATTTTTTCGGCTGCTGGAACAGGGGGCTATTCAACACCGCTGACCATCCCTGTCGGCGGATTTTACGCCTGAATAAAATGCTGATTAAGATTGTATGACGTCAAAAATTACTAAATAATTGATATATATTGACCCTTGTTTTCAAGCAATAGACTGGCATGAATTCTGCTTTCTCCATGATTGTGATCCAAGGCATGTCGCCAAGCGATGATAATCAAAACCAAGGAGAGAAAGCGATGGTGCGATTTGTTCTGAAAGCCATGATCGTGATGGGGGCTATTGCCGTCCTATCGACCCGCGAAGCCCAGGCGACCGTGCTTTTTTATGATGACTTCGAGCAGGAGAGCGTGGGGCAGATCCCGTCCCAGTGGCAGAACTACATCTGGGCGCCCGGGTCCAATTATGTGGTCGATACCCTGGCCTCGGAGGGAAGCCAGTCGCTCCGCCTGCAATCCTTTCGTTATCAACAAAGGGCGTTGATTGCACCAGGCACGTCCTATCAAGGGGATTCCGTCTTGAGCTTCGACTTCTACCTACCGGACGCCAGCGCTTATGGTTCCGGGGCTCGGTACGGGGGCGTAAGCTACATGGGCACGGATGTCTTGTTCCGCTATGCGGGGAACGGAGAGGCCGAGGCCATCTTAAATGCGCCGGGCTATCCCGGTACTCTGGGCAGCATTGGCACGGACCAGTGGCATACGGCAACAGTCCATATCGATTGGAGCGCCAGTCAATTCGCTCTCGATATCAATGGAATCCTGGTGTCGGGCTTGGCCTTTACGCAGAACACCAGCGGCAATTCCCATATTCTTGCTCGTGGGGACAACTGGCCCAACAGCCCTAATCTCTTATATATCGATCCCATCACCTTGGCCGCTGTACCCGTGGCCGAACCCGCTTCCCTGGCCTGCTTGGGATTTGGGCTCGCGGGTCTGGCCTGGGTCCGGCGGCGGGGCAGTGGTAAACAAAAGGCAGCGGAGCGCCATCCCGGTTACTCGCGCACAATCAGCGGATAATCCGGGGTCGGGTTGAGAGGGCAGGAGAAAAGATAGTCGCCGGGCTTTAAGCTCACTTTGTAGTCTTTTGTCGTGCCTGGGGTCAGGCCGCCGCCGGACACGCTGGTCTTGCTCAATTTGTGTAAGGGGTTGCGCCAGTCATAGTCTTTGTCGCGCAGCCAGAATCCCAGTTCGTAAGGGACATTGCCATTCTTGACCCGGAAAATGTACTCGCCGGGTTTCAGCGCCATCGGCTTCACCGCGGCCATGCGGTCGGTGGCGCCTTGGGCGTTGATGGCCAGGCAGTCGGCTTTCTTGGTACTTTTGAAGCCGTGGTCAGGCTCCAGATCAAGGAACTGGCAAGGGACCTGAGTCAGGTCGATGACCGTCGGCGCAGCCCAGGCCGGAGCCGTGGCTGCGACAAACAGGGTGGCGGATAGGGCAATGAAGCGGATCATGGTCGGATCTCCGTGGATTGGTTGCTCAGATTGAACAGGGGACGCAAACGCACCCCAATGAAATTGCCGGGCAGGGCGCAAAGGAGCCACACCCAGCCATGCAGGCTGCCCGAGGCAATGCCGCTGAAAAAGGCGCCGATATTGCAGCCATAGGCCAACCGGGCGCCGTAGCCCATGGCCAGTCCACCCATCACCGCCGCGGCGAGGTTGCGACGGTCGCGGGGCAGGGGCGTGAGAGTCTTTCCGGCCAAGGCGGCGGCGATCAGGGCGCCGCCCAGCAGGCCGATGTTCATGAGGGAGGTGCTGTCAGCCCAGACCGGACGGGCCAGCGCGGCTTGTTGAAAGGGGCCGCTCCAGAAGCTTCCGGCCTCGGGCATCCAGCCCATCAGCAGGGCGCCCTTGGCGGCCCAGAGGGAAAAGGCCCAGGTGATCGACCAGGCATGCCCGGCCACCACCAAGGTCAGCCAGTTAAGCAGAGCCAACAGAATGGCGCCCTGCAACAGCGGCCAGGGTCCCCGGATCAACCGATCCATGGAAAAATCCCCGTCCCACCATAGCGCCCGGCGCAAGCGCCCACCGGCGGCCCTGAACAGCAGCAAGATCAACCCGAGCGCGCCGATTTGCAGCGGTAGGGCGGCTTCCCAGCCCAGAGCCTGGCCGAGGCTGACACTGCCGATCCCGGTCCCGGCCAGACTTTCCCACCAGGCCAGATCCAGGCTGCCCCAAAAGGCTCCACCGCAGAAAAACAGCAAGACGAGAGCCGCCCGCGCCGAGCCGCCGCCCGCTGTGTACAGGGTCCCGGATGCACAGCCATCGCCCAGTTGCATGCCCATACCGAACAAGAAGGCGCCGAAGGCCATGGAAAGACCCACCGGCGCAATGGCGCCGCCGACGCCCTGCCCGAAGGCCTGACCTTGGGCCAGCACCGGAGCAAACAGCAGCATGGCCAAAATCAGCATCACGGCCTGAGCCGCCAGACCGGATAGGTCCTTGTCAACAAAGGCCCGCCGATAGGCAGAGGTGAACCCGAAGGCCGCGTGATACAGGGTTACGCCCAGGGCGACGCCGATCCACAGCAGCCCGGGCAGCCGGTCGCCCTCCGCCGCGCTCAGAAACGTCAGCGGAGCGAGAATGACGATGGCGACGGTCAAAAGGGGCAAGCGGGGCGTATCCATGCCCCTAAGGTGGCGGATCCTCTGCGCACAGCCCAGTCAAGGCGACTCACTTATTGGTGAGGTCCTATTCCTTCGGTCCGCCATTGGTCCAGATGCCGTGGCCCCGCTCACGGGCCTGATGCTCTACTTTCAGCAATTGCGGCGCGGTTTCCGGGTCGGCCTGGGCCCAGCCGGTATAGACCATGCCCTTGGACAGGTCGTAGCGGTTGGCCTCGCAGCGGGCCAGCGGGCAGCCATCGGCGCGACGGTCGCCAAAGGTCTTGCAGGTTACCTGCGTCCCGGCGGTCAGGTCCATCAACCCCGTGGCGGCAATGCGGTTGCACTCAAAGGTCTTGCCCGAGCGGGTAAAACAAGACAGTCCCGGTGCCGGGGCCTTGATGCCCATGAGACAGAAAGTCTGGCCGTTCACCCGCAGCATATCGGCAGCCAGTACCTGTGCCCGGCCGGAAGCCATGGACATGTTAAAGGCTTCAGCCTGGCCAGCGACAAGCAATGACATCAATAGCATCGATAGCGCGACAATTCTTGGTCCCCACATGGCTCGATCTCCCCGCGATGCGACAGGCGTCTATCTTGGTCTGATCGAACCGAAATATCCACAGTTTAGGGCTGCTCCCGTTCAGCAAGGTCGACCGACTGGCTTATTCGGTGGCACTCTTCTTGCGTTGAATTTCCTGTTGCTCGCAGGATGAACAGGAGAACCATGCCTTTGACCAAGGGTTCCTTTTTCGGATTGATTCTGATTGGCCTGCTTGTCTCGGGTGCCTTGGTGGCTCAACTGACCCATCTGTCCGGGGAGGCCAGGCTGGCCGATCTGCGGGCGGTGGGCGAGGAGCGGTTGAATCTTTATGCCAGTACCCTGAGGGGGGCCTTGGAGAAGTTCCGATACCTTCCATATGTCCTGGGGCACAACGAAAAGGTCGTCGCCCTTCTATCCGGCGCCGAAGCGAGCGACGGCGTCAATGCCTATCTGGAGGCATTGAACAAGAAAGCGGGATCGGCGCAACTGTTCGTCATGAACCGGGACGGCGAAACCGTGGCGGCCAGCAACTGGCGTGCCCCATTGAGCTTCGTCGGCAAGAACTACAGCTTTCGGCCCTACTTCCGTGAGGCCGCCGACGGGCACCAAGGGCGCCTTTTCGCCATCGGCGTGACCACCGGAGAACCGGGATACTTCATGTCCCATCCGGTCCTGACGAAAGGCGAGGTCATCGGCGTGGCCGTGGTCAAGGTTGATCTGGATCGATTGCAGATCGACTGGCGGGAAGGTGGGGAGATCGTTTTCGTTAGTGATTCCAATGGCGTGCTCATTCTGTCCGGGCGTGAAGTATGGAAATATCGGACCTTGCGACCTTTGAGTGATGCGCAACGGGAACAGGTTCGCAGCGGTCGGCTCTATGGTGGGCAGGAACTATTGCCATTGCCGTTCATTGATCAGGTGGATCTGACTCCGTTGGTCCATCGATTGACCATCGGCGACCGCGACTATCTCTTGCTCGACCGGCCCTTGGCGGAGCCGGGGTGGCATCTGCACTTTCTGACGCCGTTGACACCGGTGGAAGAGCGGGCGTTTGCCACCGCTGTTTTCGGTCTGGTGACGATCCTGCTGATGATCGCTGTGTCCCTATATCTTCGAGAGCGGCACCATAAACGGATGTCTCGGCGAAAGGTGCGCGAAGCCGAGGCCACAAGAGCGCTGAACCTGCGCCTGGAAGCTGAAATCGCCGAACGCAAACGTACCGAGCAGGACTTGCGCGACGCCCAGGAGGAACTGGTACAAGCGGGTAAACTGGCCGCCCTGGGGGAAATGTCGGCGGGAATCGTTCATGAATTGAGTCAGCCCATTTCCGCCACGCGCACGTTTCTTTCCAGTGTGCAATTGCTGGCCAAGAGAGGCGAATCCGACAAGGCCATGGAAACTTTGGAAAGGGTCTTCGGCCTCATTGATCGGATGACCGCCATTACGACCCAATTGAAGACTTTTGCGCGCAAGAACCCGGTTAAACGGCAGCCCGTGGTGCTTCAGCAATCCGTCCGCAAGGCCCTGGAACTCCTGGAGGGCCGCGTCAGTCGAGGCGGCGTATCGTTGGCTGTGAACTTACCACCGGAACCCCTCGTGGTGTTGGCCGATCCCTTGCGGATCGAACAGGTGGTGGTCAATCTGACCGGCAATGCGCTGGATGCCTTGGCGCAATCCCCCAGCAAACGGATTGATATCGTGGTGAGAGAGCAAGACGGCTTGGCGGAGCTGACGGTGCGCGACAGCGGCGGCGGCATCGATCCCGAGCATCTGGGCAAGCTTTTCGACCCCTTTTTCACCACCAAGGACGTGGGCGAGGGCATGGGGCTGGGTTTATCCATTTCCTATGGCATCATATCGGATGTGGGCGGCACGATCCGGGTCGCGGAAACCAGCAGCGACGGGACGGCCCTCGTGGTCCGTCTCCCGCTCCATCACAGCGAGGAAGCATGAACCTATCCACGGCAAATGTGGTCCTGATCGATGACGACGAGAGCATGCGGGCCGCCACGGCCCAATGGCTCGAACTGGCGGGGTATCATGTCATCGAGTTCCCGGGCGGTGATCTGGCTCTGGGCCACCTGGAACCCGATTTTGGCGGTGTGGTGGTCAGCGACGTGAAAATGCCGCGCATGGACGGCATGGAATTGCTGGAGCGCATTCATCAACGGGATCCGGATCTCCCAGTGGTTTTAGTGACCGCCCATGGGGATGTTCCCATGGCCGTCGAAGCAATTCGCAAAGGGGCGTATGACTTTATCGAAAAACCGTTCGAGCCCGACCGCTTGTTGGATGTGATCCAAAGAGCTTGCGAAAAGCGCCGGTTGGTGTTGGAGAACCGTTTCTTGCGCCAGAAACTGGCCGACAGGGCCGATATCGAACGCAGGCTGCTGGGCGATAGTCCGGTAATCCAGCGTTTGCGCCAAGAGATCATGGAGGTGGCCGATACCGATGCCAGCGTCATGATCCAGGGGGAAACCGGAACCGGCAAAGAAGTGGTGGCCCGATGCCTGCACGAATTCGGGCGACGCCAGCATGGGCGGTTTGTCGCCGTGAATTGTGCGGCGGTGCCCGAGAGTATCTTCGAGAGCGAGCTGTTCGGCCACGAAAGCGGGGCCTTTACCGGGGCCACTAAGCGACGGATCGGCAAGTTCGAGCATGCCCATGGTGGCACGCTCTTTCTTGACGAGATTTCGAGCATGCCCCTGGCCCTTCAGGTCAAGGTTTTGCGATCATTGCAGGAACGGGAGATCGTACGGCTGGGTTCCAACGAACCCCGGGCAATCGACATCCGGCTGGTCAGCGCGTCCAATCGGGATCTGCAGGCGGCCTGCCAAGACTCCACCTTCCGCGAAGATCTCTATTATCGCCTGAACGTGATCGAGGTCCGGATCCCCCCTCTACGCGATCGGGGGGGCGATATCACCTTGTTGTTCGACTATTTCGCCGGACGAGCCGCCGAGGCCCACGACCGCGAGGCGCCTCCGCTGCCCGAGGAGTCTGTCGCCATGCTCATGGGACATGGCTGGCCGGGAAACGTGCGGGAACTTCGAAACCTGGCGGAACGTTACGTGCTGTCCTCGCTTCCGGTGGTGCAGCGGGTCCCCTCCATCCTGCGGGTCGAGGGGTTGGGGGCGGCAACCAGTCTGGTCGATCTGACCCGGCAGTTCGAGCGGCGGATTTTGGAAGCGGCGCTCCGACATCACCGGGGCAACATGGCCGATGTCATGGACGCTCTTGATTTGCCCCGCCGTACATTGAACGAAAAAATGCAGCGACTGGGATTGGAGCGTAAAGACTATTGCTGATATCGGCAAAATCTTGCCGATTACCCGTCGGCCTGTTGGCAATTATCCGCCTGTTTCATCCCTCGCCGGTGCCCGTATCGTTCAATTTGCTGGAAAAAAGCCGCTGGCATCCCACTTGCTTTTAGGTTGAACTATCAGTCTGCGAGGCAAAACTCGCACCGAACGGTTTGGGCGTATGGCCTGAAACACCGATATTGGGAGGAAAACAATGACCATCAATTTTACCAAGCATCTGGCTTTGGGCGCGGTTGTCGCTGCCTGTACCTTTGGCAATGGCGCCAATGCGGCAGAAGAACGCAGCTACCTACTGGCTACGGCGAGCACCGGCGGTACCTATTATCCGGTGGGCGTGGCCCTGTCGACTCTGGTCAAGGTGAAGCTGCAGCCGAAACAGAAGATCGGCATGTCGGCGATCAATTCCGCTGGCTCCGGCGAGAATATCAAACTGCTGCGCGAGAACGAGGCCCAGTTCGCCATTCTCCAGGGGCTCTACGGCCATTATGCCAAGACCGGCACCGGTCCCATCGCCAATGACGGCCCGCAAAAGGACCTGCGCTCGGTTTCCATGCTGTGGCAGAACGTGGAGCATTTCGCGGTGCTCAAGGATTATGCCAAGACCGGCACCGTTGATGACCTGGCCAACGTCAAGGGCAAGGCCATGGCCATGGGCAAGAAAAACTCCGGTACCATTGGTTCGAATCGGACGATCCTGAAGCACCTGGGGATCGACATGGATAAGGACTACAGCCTGATGTATGGCGGCTATGGTCCCAGTGTCGACGCCTTGCAAAACGGCCAGGTGGTCGGATTCGGTATTCCGGCGGGCGCTCCGGCGGGAGCGGTGACCAAGGCCATGGCCAACATGTCCGACCGCATGGCCATTCTCGACCTGAGCGATGCCCAGGCGGAAAAGGCCGACGGCGGTATGGGCCTTTGGACCCGTTTCGTCATTCCGGCGGGGACCTATCCCAACCAGGCCAAGGACATCAACACCATTGCCCAACCCAATTTCCTGGCCGTGCGCCATGATGTGGACGAAGACGCGGTCTATCGCATTACCAAGGCGACCTATGAAAACCTCGCCTTCCTCAATGCAATCCATAAGGCCACCAAGGCCATGGCTATCGAAAAGGCCATCGCCGGACTGCCGTTGCCGCTGCATCCGGGGGCGCTGAAGTATTATCAGGAAGTGGGTATCAAGGTACCTGCTCATCTGATCGCCAAATAAGGCAGGACCGGGGAAGCGGCTCCTTGTCGCTTCCCCGGATCCAAACCGATGGCTGAAAGCTCATCCCCCGTCTTCACCCCTTGGGGTCAACAGAGCCCACGCGGGCGGCTGCTGACAGTCCTGGGAGTCGGCATTTCATTACTGCATATCTGGTTCAATGTGGTCACCCTGCTGCCTAACCTGTGGCAGAACTCATTGCACTTCGCCGGCTTCGCGCTGATGGCGGTGATCCTTTATCCGGTGAAACGCGACGGTGGCAAACCCTGGCGTACCTTTGACGGGCTGGTGGGAATCGTCGCGGCGTTTTCGGCCATTTACATGGTCTGGATGGAAGATGCCATCTATGACCGGGGGGTGCGCCTGGCGCTGCCCGAATGGATTCTCGGCACCATTCTCATCCTCATCGCCATCGAACTGACCCGCCGCACCACCGGCTGGATTATCCCCATCCTGATCCTGTTGGCCTTGTCCTATGTGGGCTGGTGGGGCGGGATTATTGATGGCGTGTTCAAGTTCGCCGGGCTGTCGTCGGAGACCATCTTGTTCCGGTCGGTTTACGGGGATGATGCGCTGTTCGGCAATATCGCGCGGATCTCCTCGACCTATGTATTCATGTTTATCCTGTTCGGGGCCTTTCTGTTGCGCTCGGGCGCCGGGGAGTTCGTCATCGACATGGCCCGTGCTGTGGCCGGAAAGACCGTCGGCGGGCCGGGACTGGTGGCGGTGATGGCCTCGGGGCTCATGGGCACCATCTCCGGCTCGGCGGTGGCCAATACGGCCTCCACCGGGGTTATCACCATCCCTTTGATGAAAAAGGCCGGGTTTCCGGGCAAATTCGCCGCCGGGGTCGAGGCTTCGGCCTCCACTGGCGGGCAGCTAATGCCGCCGATCATGGGCGCCGGGGCCTTCGTCATGGCCACCTATACGCAAATTTCCTACAACACCATCGTCCTGGTGAGTATTCTCCCGGCCATCTTGTACTTCGCCACCGTGGCCTTTTTCGTCCGCATTGAGGCCAGGCGTAGTCATGCCACTCAGATCGAGTCGGAAACGGTTTCCTTGGGCCAGATCATGCGTCAGGGCGGTCTATCCTTCGTGGTGCCGGTTTCGGTGCTGATCGGGCTGCTGATCTATGGCTTCACGCCGACCTATGCCGCCGGGTTAAGCATCCTTGCCGTGATTGCCGCGTCCTGGCTCGGGCCCAATCGCATGGGGCCCATGGCGGTGATCGAGGCCCTGGCCCTGGGCGCACGCAACATGGTGATGACGGCGGTGCTGCTGTGTGCCGTGGGACTGATCGTCAACGTGATCGCCACCACCGGCATCGGCAATACCTTCTCCTTGATGATCACCCAATGGGCCGGGGATAGCCTGGTCATCGCCATCGTGCTGATCGCCCTGGCCTCGCTGGTACTGGGCATGGGCCTGCCGGTGACGGCGGCCTATATCGTTCTCGGCACGCTCTCGGCCCCGGCCCTGCCTGCATGCGCTGATCGCCGACGGCCAGATGGTGCAAATTCTCATGGCCGGGACGGTCCCCGAAGAGGCCAAGGCGCTGTTCATGATGGCCGCGCCCGATCGCTTGGTGGAATTGGGCGCTCCCATGACCGAAGAGGCAGCCAAGAGCCTCATGGCCGCCATTCCGGTGGATCTGGCCGGGACCCTGCGGGAGATGGTGTTGGGCCCCGAAGCCATGCTGTTCGCCTTGCTTTCGGCGCATCTGATCGTCTTCTGGCTGAGCCAGGATTCCAACGTCACGCCGCCGGTAGCCCTGGCCGCCTTCACCGCTGCCGCCATTGCCAAGACCCAACCCATGGCCACCGGAGTGCAGTCCTGGAAGATTGCCAAGGGGCTCTATATCGTGCCCTTGCTGTTTGCCTATACGCCGCTGATCGGGGGCACATGGGTCGAGGTGTTGACGGTATTCGGGTTTGCCTTGCCGGGGCTTTATGCCTTTTCCTCGGCCATCCAGGGCCACATGGAAAACCCGCTGGGTTGGCCTTTGCGGGTGGTGGCGTTCGGCAGTGCGGCGGCGCTGCTCTGGCCGACCACGGTGCTGGTGCATGGGGCCGGTTTGATCTGTCTGGTCGGAGTTGTGGTCATGAATGTGCGAACCCGACATGCCTAGTGAGCGGATCCTGGCTCTGGATGCCATGGGGGTCGTCTATGCCACCCGATCCATTACGTCAGAGGTGGTGATCCCTTTTCTTCGAGAGCACAGCTGCACGATCACCGATCGGGATATCCGATGGCTCTATGAGGAAGCCAGCAAGGGGCGCATGACCTCGGCCTCGTTTTGGCGGCGGTTGGGCCTGGATCCATCCGTCGAGGCGGAATGTCTCAGGCGCTATGTTTTGATGCCCGGCCTGAGTGAATTTCTCGCCTGGGCACGGGAATCCTTCGACGGGCTCTATATGCTGACCAATGATGTGACGGAATGGTCGGAGGCGTTGCGCGGTCGATTCGACCTGGATCGCTGGTTCGATGATGTACTGGTTTCCGGAGACCTGGGCATCAGGAAGCCGCAGAGGAGAGCCTTTCGGGCCTTGGTCGATCGCGCTGGGGTCACGGCGGTGGAGATGGTGTTCGTCGATGACAAGATCGCGAACCTGGATGCGGCGGCCGCATTGGGCATGCGGACCGTTCACTTGGCGCCACGCGAAGAGGCGGAGTCCGATCATGCCCATGCCCCGGATCTGGCCCATCTACGGCTTCATTTGGAGAGTTAGGAAAGTGTCAACCAAATGAGTCTATTGCTGTAGAGAATTAGAGGTACAATCAAGAAAATCTCCCCTGCTTGGAGCATGTCTATGACCCCGCCATACGAAGCGGGTCGACCCGCCTCTGACAATGAGGACAATGCCAGGGCGGCCCTCGATTTCATTGAATTACTGATCGAGGGCCATTACCTGGCCCGCCCGGATTTTTCAGGACCCCTCGCCGATGCGCTGACCCGGCTGGCCGAACGTCTGGGCCGACGGTCGGAAGAATTGCTGGCCGAAACCACCGAAATGTCCATGAATGCCAGTGTCGCCATGGCCACCGTGGCCCGTGTGGCCGGAGACGTGTCGGATTTGGAAAATGGCGCCCAGGCCATGGCCGGGGAAGTGGAACGCATGGCGGAAATGAGCAGTGATCTCAGTGACTCCTGCCGCGCCACGTCGGAGATTGTCCAATCCATGCGCGGCGTGACCAGTGAGTTGTCGGTTGGGATCCATCGGGGCGTGGCCTCCATGGGCGACATGGTGCAGCAAGTGCATGATTTGATTGATGATGTGCAGACCCTGGGCAGTGCCTCGGAGCATATCGGCGAAATCCTTCAGACTATCGAAGCCATCGCCAAACAGACCAATCTGCTGGCTCTGAATGCCACCATCGAAGCAGCACGAGCAGGCGAAGCAGGCAAGGGGTTCGCCGTGGTGGCCGGCGAAGTCAAAAATCTGGCCAATCAGACCGCTCGTTCGACGGACGATATTCGCAAACGGATCGCGGTCCTCAAGGACGGGGTCAAAGAGACCGTGTCGCAAGTCGAACTGACCGAGTCCACCATCAAGGTGGGGCAGGAGGTCATTGATCGGATCGGCGCCATGGTGGTGGAAATCGAGGATACCATGGCCAATGTGGAAGGCCACATGAACCATACCACCGAAACTCTCAACGAGCAGAGTGAAGCCATGACCGAGATATCGGGTGGGGTCAATCAGGTGGCCCGCATGGCCAATGACAATACCGCCCACGTCGGTACGGTGGTGGAATCCGTTTCCGGCTCCGAAGCCGTCATTGCCGACCAATTCAAGGCCCTGGAAGGTTTGGAGATCCCCCGATACGTTCTCTATCGAGCCAAATCGGACCATTTCCTGTGGAAGAAGCACTTGTCGGAGATGATGGTTGGTATTTCACGTCTGACCGAGGCGGAGCTATCCGATCACCATTCCTGCCGTCTGGGCAGATGGTATGATGCCGTGGAAGGGCTCACCCGCTCCGATCCGGATTTTATCGCCATCGACAGGCCGCATCAGCAGGTCCATGCCAAAGGACGGGAGGCCGCAAGGCTCTATGCTGAAGGTGATATCGATGGCGCCCACACGGCCTTTGCCGAGATGGATCAAGCCTCCGAAGACGTGGTGCGGCTGATCGATCGATTGATCGCCAAGTCCTAAAGCCTCTAGATCACGTCGTGTTTGATCGGATTCGATCAAACATGAAAAACGTGATCGATTCCAATAAGGTCGCGCGTGTCTAGCGGGTCCGATTGGACCCGACACGCGCTAGCAGGCTGCTTCTGTAATCGAGTCATTTGAGTCAAGCTGATTTCCAAGCCGTCGGTTTGAACCTGGGTTATGTGGCGCCCTTTGCTTCTGTCCGCGGTCGACGTCGTCGCCGCATGATGGGGATCAAGGGGGATCGGGTGCAGCAATCTGAAAAGCGTGGTCTTACGCCACTGCAGCCTGCGCGCTGTCATCCGAGCCCCGCGCGTCGCCACGCGTCCTGGCCGCCCTTCAGGCGGTCTCGGTTTTCGTTGTGTTTAGATGGCGGTCTCCTCCTTGCGGTACTGGGAAGTCCGTGGCGATAATCCACATGCGATGCATGATTACGGCGAGACGCCGGGCAACGGCGACCTTGGCGCGTTTCATCCCGCGCCTTTTGGCGACCGCGAGCCCCCAGTGTTTGAGCCAGGACCAACGGCGGGTTCGAGTGAGAAGTGCATTGACGGCCTCGAACAAAAGCCAACGAACCATGGCATCTCCGCACTTGCTGATGGGGCCGCTTCGGTCCTGCTCTCCCGAGGCGTATCTGCGTGGGACAAGCCCGAAGTGGGCGCCGACCATGACCGACTTTTGAAACCGTTCCGGCACGTCGAGTCCTGTCCTGAAAGCGAGGGCGGTAACCGGGCCGACGCCGGGAACGGTCATCAGGCGCCGGCAAACGCTATCATCGCGCGCAGCGGCATGAACCTGCCGGTCGAGCTTGTCGAGTTGTTCGAGCAAGGCTTGGCGCGCAAGCAAGAGCGGCTCGGCGGCTGCGCTGAGGTGCGGGTTATCAGCCGTCAATTCCCGAACCCGCGCCGCGAAAAGGCGTCCGCGCGCCATACCGACCTTGAGGCCGAAAGCTTTCAATGTTCCTCGTACCGTATTGGACAACTGACGGACCTGATGAACCAGGGTCTCCCGATGGGTCAGCACCATCCGGAGCTCCTGACTGCGCGCGGTCTTGACGTGGGTCGCGCGGTACAAACCGGTCCGCATCGCCTGGCTGATCAAGCGGGCGTCGCGACGGTCCGTCTTGACTGGGCTGGCGCTGGCAAAGGCCTTCATTTGCCGGGTCTCGATACAAATCACAGGGAGGCCCCGACTGGACAGTCCTGCGTACAGCCAAGGCGCCAGAGGGCCAGCTTCCAACCCAATTCGCGCAAAGCCACGCCCGCTTTCCTCGAGCCAAGTGGCGACCGCCTCGGGTGTGCTTGACACCTTGCCTTCGCGAATGACGGTTCCCTTTGCATCAATCTCACAGATCGAAATGCTTGCCATCGATACGTCCATTCCAACAAAATACTCCATAGCTGGTCTCCTCTGTTCCATGTCCAGGAATTGACCCGGATACTTGATCAAGACCGAGTGTGGAGACCAGCTGACTGTCTAGGCAATCCCTGACTGCTCGATTACCGCCATCTGAAAAAGTCCGATTTCGAGCGTATGGCGACACATGCATCGACAAGCGCAGCATGAGGGCCTTTGAACTTTCAACTTGTTACCCTCACCCTGAGCTTCCTCATCCAGAGCTTGTCGAGGGACGAAGGGCGCGGCGGGCCGTAGCACAACACGTTTTCAGCAGTCTGTTAGATCATGTCGTGTTTGATCGGGCACACCCTCGTGAGGCTCCACTTCTAGCTTACTTTGATCACCGTTCGGCCTTTGACTCCGCCTTTGAGGATGGCATCAGCCAGATCGGGCAGCTCTTGGAGAGTCGCCTCGGAGACCATGGAATCAAGTTTATCCATGGGCAGATCGGAAACGATCCGCTGCCAGGCCCGTTGGCGCTTTTCGAACGGGCAGAGCACGGAGTCGATTCCTAGCAGATTGACGCCGCGCAGCAGGAACGGAATGACCGTGGTCTCCAGCTTGTTGCCCCCAGCCAAGCCGACGGCGGCGACACTGCCTCCATGTTTCATTTGAGTCAGCACCCGTGCCAGGGTCGTTCCGCCCACCGCGTCCACGCATCCGGCCCAGCGTTCACGGTCCAGCGGACGATTGGTGGGTTCTGAGAGTTGCGTGCGATCAATCATGGTCTTGGCACCGAGCTCACTGAGATAGGCAAGGGTTTCGGCCCGTCCGGTGGAGGCGGCCACCTGGTAACCCAAATTGGCCAGGATCGCCGTGGCCACCGAGCCGACACCGCCCGCCGCGCCCGTTACCAGGACCTCGCCATCGCCGGGGGTCATGCCCTGATCCTCCAGGGCCATCACGGCCAGCATCGCGGTGAAGCCGGCCGTGCCCAGAGCCATGGCCCTCTTGGGGCTCAGGCCGTCGGGCAGGGGGACCAGCCAGTCGCCGTTCACGCGCGCCTTTTCCGCATAGCCCCCCCAATGGACCTCGCCGACCCGCCAGCCGGTGAGCACCACCGCATCGCCCGGCTTGTAGGACCCATGGCTGCTCTCGGCCACGGTCCCGGCAAAATCAATGCCGCCCACATGGGGATAATTGCGGACTAGCCCGCCCAGTCCGTTGAGCACCAAGCCGTCCTTATAGTTGATGGTGGAGTACTGGACATCGACCGTCACATCGCCATCGGGCAGGGCGCTTTCATCCAAGTCGCGGATTTCGTTGCTGACGGAGTCTTCGGTCTTTTCGGTCACGAGAGCCTTGAACATGGCACTAATCCTTGATGCAGAATGCGAGGTAGTTGACATCCAGGTCGTCGGAAAGATCCCAACGGGCGGACATGGGATGGAAGCTCATGCCCTTGAGGGCCTCAATCAGCAGGCCATGGGGGCGCAGTCCCCGGGCCAGTTCCGATGGACGGACGAACTTGCGCCAGTCATGGGTGCCAGCGGGTAGCCAGCGCAATATATACTCAGCGCCGATCTTGCCCAGGGCAAGAGATTTCAGGGTCCGGTTCATGGTCGCCATGGCCATGGCCCCGCCCGGGCGGACCAGGGCACAGGAATGGGCCAGGAACAGGTCCGGGTCATCCACATGCTCGATGACTTCCATGTTTGTCACCAGATCGAACTGCAGTCCCTCGGCCACCAGGTCTTCCGGCATGGCATGGCGATAGGTGATATCCAAACCCATCTGTTCCGCATGGGCGGCGGCGATGCCGACATTCTTGTCCCCGGCATCGATGCCCGTCACCTCGGCGCCCATGCGGGACAGGGGCTCGCAGAGCAATCCCCCCCCACAGCCGATGTCAAGAATCCTCAGACCTTTCAGGGGCGCGCCGTCCAGCGGGTCCCGTCCGAAACGGGCCGCCGCCCGGTCGCGGATGAAGGTCAGCCGGGTGGGATTAAACTTATGCAAAGGGCCGAATTTGCCGTCGGGATCCCACCAGGTTTCGGCCATGGCGGTGAAGCGGGCTACTTCTTCCGGATTAGCCGTTCCGGGGGAAAGGGGGTTGGTCATGGTGAAAGCACTCCGATTGGGCGCGGCGGACTTGCCTCGCGGGGTCCTCCAGAGTATGTATACGCCGCCGCCGCCCGGCAACGGGTTCGCGGAATTTTTTTGTGGGAAGGATCATGGCACTCATCGTTCAGAAGTTCGGCGGCACATCCGTCGGCGATATCGGGCGGATCAAGAACGTCGCCCGAAAGGTCAAGGCAGAGGTGGACGCCGGTCATCAGGTGGCCGTTGTCGTCAGCGCCATGTCGGGCGTGACCAACACCTTGGTGGATTATACGCAACAAATCGGTCCCGATGTGGACCCACGCGAATACGACGTGGTTGTCTCCACCGGCGAGCAGGTAACCACCGGGCTGCTATCCATGGCGTTACAGGATTTGGGTATCGATGCCCGCTCCTGGCAGGGCTGGCAAATTCCGGTGCGCACCGACGATGTCCATGCCAAGGCGCGGATTCAATCCATCGACGTGACCGAGATGAAGGCCCAGATGGAAAGCGGTCAGGTGGCCGTGGTTCCAGGGTTCCAGGGCGTGAGCGACGAAGGCCGGGTGGCGACCCTGGGACGGGGTGGATCCGATACCAGCGCCGTGGCCCTGGCGGCGGCGTTGCGGGCTGATCGTTGTGATATCTATACGGATGTGGATGGAGTATACACGACCGATCCGCGGATCGTGTCCAAGGCCCGCAAGCTCGACAAGATAACCTACGAGGAAATGTTTGAGCTGGCTTCCCTGGGAGCCAAGGTGTTGCAGACCCGGTCGGTGGAAATGGCCATGAAGCACGGAGTACGGCTACAGGTCCGCTCCAGCTTCGAGGATACGCCCGGTACCATGGTGGTGAATGAGGACGAAATCGTGGAAAAAGAAATTGTGAGCGGGATCGCTTATAGCCGGGACGAAGCCAAGGTCACCGTGGTGGCCCTGGAAGACCGCCCCGGTGTCGCCAGTGCCGTGTTTGGGCCGCTGGCCGAGGCCAACGTCAACGTGGATATGATCATCCAGAATATCTCTCAGGACGGCAAGCACGCCAACCTGACCTTTACCGTGCCCGAAGGTGAACTGCGCCGGGCGCTGGAGGTGCTGGAAGATCGCAAGGATGACCTGCGCTTTGAAAAGCTGCTCAGTGATTCCAAGGTGGTGAAGATCTCGATCATCGGTGTCGGCATGCGCAGCCACGCAGGGGTTGCCCAGCGCATGTTCCAGGCCCTGGCCGATAAAAGTATCAATATCCAGGTAATCTCCACCTCGGAAATCAAGGTCAGCGTTTTGATCGATGAGGAGTATACCGAATTGGCTTTGCGCGCTCTGCATACGGCCTATGACCTCGACGCCGACGCGGCCTGATCCCATGGATGATCTCAGCCCGCGCAGCAAGTTGGACAGCCTCTGGCAGAGTGGCCGGGACTTTCTCGGCACCGATACCGCCATCATGGGCGGCGCTATGTCCTGGATTTCCGAGCGGAATCTGGTTGCCGCCATCTCCAACGCCGGTGGTTTCGGTGTTATTGCCTGCGGCTCCATGGGGCCGGACCTGCTGACAGCGGAAATCGCCGCAACCAAGGCCATGACCACCAAACCTTTCGGAGTCAATTTGATCACCATGCATCCGGAACTGGATGCGCTGATCGATGTTTGCGCGGATCACAAGGTCAGCCATGTGGTGCTGGCCGGCGGTCTGCCGCCGGGCGGGGCCATCAAGCGAATCAAGGAAGCCGGGGCCAAGGTCATCTGCTTTGCCCCCGCGCTGATTCTGGCCAAGCGGCTGGTGCGCAATGGCGTTGATGCGCTGGTCATCGAGGGCGCCGAGGCGGGCGGCCATATCGGTCCGGTGGCGACCAGCGTGCTGGCCCAGGAAATCCTGCCCAATATCACCGATGTCCCCGTGTTCGTCGCCGGAGGTATCGGTCGGGGCGAGGCCATGGTCAGCTATCTGGAAATGGGGGCTGCCGGGGTGCAATTGGGCACCCGTTTCGTTTGCGCCGAGGAATGCATCGCCCACGCCGATTTCAAGAAGTCCTTCTTGAAAGCCGGTGCTCGGGATGCCATCCCGACAGTGCAGGTGGATCCGCGCTTCCCGGTGATTCCGGTGCGTGCCCTGGTCAACAAGGGCACCGATGAATTCATGGAAACCCAACGGGCCATGATCGCCAAGGTCGATGCCGGGGAACTGGAGCTCAAGGAGGCCCAGTTGCAGATCGAGCATTTCTGGGCGGGAGCCCTGCGCCGGGCGGTGATTGACGGTGATGTGGAAAATGGCTCGTTGATGGCCGGGCAGAGTGTTGGACTGGTCACCAAGGAACAGCCCACGGCGGAGATCATCAGCGAAATGGTCACTCAGGCAGAGGCCTCCTTGGCCGCGCGGTCAGGGAGCTAAGAGGTGGCCCCGGCGACCATCAATCACACCGGGTCGCGACGGCTTCTTGCCCGCATGCGGGATGTGATGGCCGGGGAAGGGGCCGATCCGGCCAAGCTGGACCGGATTGTCACCCTGATTGCCGGGGATCTGGTTGCCGAAGTCTGCTCGGTCTATGTACAGCGTGCCGGTGAAGTGCTCGAACTGTTCTCCACCCACGGCCTGGCAATCAGTGCCGTGCACCGGACCCGCCTGCGTGTCGGCGAGGGCCTTGTGGGTCTGATCGCGGCTCAGGCCCGGCCCTTGTCCTTGGACGAGGCTCAAGACCATCCCAACTTTGCCTTCCGACCGGAGACCGGTGAAGAAGCCTTCCACTCCTTCTTGGGCGTGCCGATCTTGCGCGGCGGTCGGGTGTTGGGCGTGGTGGCGGTCCAGAACGTCACCCCGCGCAATTATTCCGAAGAGGAAATCGAGACCCTTGAAACCGTCGCCATGGTTCTGGCGGAGTTGGTGGCGGGTGGCGGGTTGGTCAGTCGTGACGAAACCCGCATGGTCGACGGCATCGGCATGTTGCCTTTGCGCATGGAGGGCATGCGACTCAATCCGGGCTTGGCCATTGGCCAGGTGGTGGTGCACGAGCCCTGCATCGAAGTGCGCAAGCTGGTTGCCGAGGATCCGGAAGCGGAATTGCAGCGCTTAAGGCTGGCCGTGGACGACATGCATGGCGCCTTGGATACCATGCTGGAAAATTCCGAAGGCGAGCACCGGGATATCCTGGAAACCTACCGCATGATCGCCGAGGACGCGGGCTGGTTGACCCGCATTGAGGAATCGGTGGCCAGCGGCCTGACCGCCGAGGCGGCGGTACAAAAGGTGCAATCGGATGTCCGCGCCCGCATGAACCAAGTTAGCGATCCTTATCTGCGCGAGCGGGTGCACGATCTGGACGACCTGGCCAACCGCCTGCTGCAACATTTGACCGGCGACATTCATCTGGTTGGCGTGGCGGAAGGCGACTCCGACATCATCCTGGTTGCCCGCTCCCTGGGGCCGGCGGAACTGATGGATTACGACCGGGACCGACTGAAGGGGCTGGTGCTGGAAGAAGGTTCACCCACCTCCCATGCAACAATCCTGGCCCGAGCCGCGGGAATCCCCGTGGTTGGCCGTGTGCGCGAGGCCTTTGGACGTATTGAGGAAGGCGATCAAGTCATCCTGGATGGCGATCACGGCCAGTTGTTTGTTCGTCCCAGCGACGATGTGCTGACCGCCTTCATGGATACCATGGAGATCCGCAGCCGCCGGGTCGCGGCTCAGGCTGCCCTGCGCGACGAACCGGCGATCACCCGGGATGGCATCGAAGTTGAACTGCTGATCAATGCCGGGGTTCAGGCGGATATGACCCATTTCGCCGAAACCGGGGCCGATGGCGTGGGGCTCTATCGCACCGAGGTTCCCTTCATGGCCCGGGCCACCCTGCCCAACGTGGAGGATCAAACGGCCCTGTATGGTCGGGTGTTGGATTTGGCGGACGGCAAGCCGGTGGCCTTCCGAACCCTGGATGTGGGCGGCGACAAGCTGTTGCCCTATTGGGATCCGGGGGAAGAGGAAAATCCGGCCATGGGCTGGCGGGCTGTCCGCATGTCTCTGGACCGGCCCATGCTGCTGCGCCACCAATTGCGGGCCTTGATCCATGCCGCCGCCGAAAGGGAATTGAAGCTGATGTTCCCCATGGTCACGGAAGTGGCCGAATATGACAGCCTGCATGATCTTCTCGACATGGAGTTGAGACGGGCCCAGAAACGGGGCGTGCCGCTGCCTTCCAACTTATCGGTGGGGGTGATGTTGGAAGTCCCGGCATTGGCATTCCAACTGGAAGCTTTGCTGCCGCGCATCAATTTCCTTTCCGTGGGCAGCAACGATTTATTTCAGTTCCTGTTTGCCGCCGATCGAGGGACGCCGCTGCTGGCGGACCGCTACGATGTGCTGTCGCCCCCGGCTTTGAACTTCCTGCGCAGCTTGTTGCTGCAAGGCAACCGGGCCGGAGTGCCGATCTCTATTTGCGGCGAAATGGCCGGTAAGCCGTTGGAAGCCATGGCGTTGGTGGCTTTGGGCTTCCGCCATTTGTCCATGTCTCCCGCAGCCGTGGCGCCGGTCAAGGAACTGATCCGCAGCATGGAACTCAGCCCCGTGGCGCGTTACCTTCGCAGCCAGCTCAAGGGCACCGATCATAGCCTGCGCGAGCGCTTAAGGGCGTTTGCTTTGGATCATGGCGTGGCCCTATGATCCAGAAATTGGCGGTCAATACCCCGCATTGAGCGGAAAAATGGCGCTTTTTATCCACTAGAACCTCTGATATTTACGTCATGTAAGCTTTTTTCCGCTATTTCGGAGCGGGATACAGGGGATCTGAACCAGTAGGGCGAGACCATGAACGACAGCAATGCCGCCCAGGACCAGGAACAGACAAAAGGCCCAGGCATCGGGGTTCTGCTCCGAGATGCGCGCGTCAAGCAAGAAGAAGATCTGGCCGATGTGGCCCGTAATTTGCGCATCCGGTTCGTCTATTTGGAAGCCATCGAACAGGGCCGCTATGGCGATTTGCCGGGCATGGCCTACGCCACCGGCTTTATCCGCAGCTATGCCGAGTACCTGGGGTTGGACCCGGATGAAGTGGTGCGCCGCTATCGTCAGGAGGCCGGACCCGGACCCCATGCCGATCTGAAATTACCCACGCCCTTGACCGAGCGAGGCGTGCCCAGTGGCGCGGTGCTGTTGGTCGGGGTGGTGATCGCGGTGATTGGCTATGCTACCTGGTTCGTTAGTTCCTCCGAAGACAAGCCTCTGGTGGATCTGATCTCGCCATTGCCGGACCGGTTGGCGGCCATGCTGCCTTCTTCCGACGAAACACCGGAGAGGGTGCCGGCTATGGAAGAGCCGGCGGCCAATGCCCCCGATCCCAGCGAACCCCAAGAGAGCGACGTTGCCGCGACCGACAGCGAGGGAGACAATCCCCCTCAACCCCCCGAAGAGGCGATGCCGGAACCGTCCCCGGTGGCAGCGGTTGACGCGCCCGAACCGCCAGTCGATACGCCATTAGCCGAGGAACCGGCGGTCGATGTGACCCCCGAAGCCGGTACAGAGGCGGCGGCGGAAGTCGCGCCCGAAACCGTCGAACCCGTCGAACCGGCGGAAACCGTTGCCGAGGTCGAGGAAACAGTTCAGGAAGCCGCCGCTGAAACGGAAGCCGTTGCGGACTCCCAAACCGCGACGGCGGAAATCCCTTCGGCGCCGATCGCGCCCGTGGCGCCGGTCCGTCCGGTGATCGGCGGCGAGGACGAAGATTCCCGGATCCAGGTCAAGGCCAAGGTGGATAGCTGGATTCAGATCCGTGAAAACGATACCAATCGCCTGGTGGTTACCCGTCTGCTGCGCCAGTATGATGTGTTCCATGTGCCCGACCAGGAAGGCCTGCGCCTGGTGACCGGCAACGCGGGGGGCCTGGAAATCAGCGTGGATGGCTCGGTGGTGCCCGATATCGGTCCCATGGGGGCGGTGCTGCGCAATGTGTCTTTGGATCCGGATAAACTCAAAGCCGGAGAGGCCGTGCCCGAAAAAGCAACCGATGGCGGCGGTGAATTCGGCAACTGACCGGTTCCCGCTGTTGACCGCGCATCGCGCTTGAGGCATGACTGCCCGGCATTCTCAAACTATGCAGGTTCGGGTTCCCATTCATGGATGCCATCCTTAGACACCCTACTCAGGCCGTCCGGATCGATGACGTGATCATCGGCGGCGGAGCGCCGGTAGTGGTTCAGTCCATGACCAATACCGATACCGCCGACATCGGCCTATCGGTCATACAAGTCGCCGAGCTGGCCCGGGCCGGATCGGAACTGGTGCGGCTTACGGTCAATAATGACGAAGCAGCCAAGGCCATCCCCCATATTCGCGAGCGGTTGGAGGCTCAGGGCGTCTTCGTGCCCTTGGTGGGGGACTTCCACTACAATGGCCATCAGTTGCTGACCAAACACCCGGCCTGTGCCGAGGCATTGGCCAAGCTGCGCATCAACCCCGGCAATGTGGGCTTTGGGCGTAGCAAGGACGACAAGTTCGCCACCATGATCGAAGTGGCGGCCCAATACGGCAAGGCCGTGCGCATCGGCGTCAATTGGGGCAGCCTGGATCAGGCCTTGGCGTCCAAGATGATGGATGACAATGGCAAGCGGCCCAATCCCAAGCCAGCCGAGGAAGTCACTCAGGACGCCTTGGTGGAATCCGCCGTGTCTTCGGCATTGCGAGCCGAGGAGTTGGGCTTGGGTCGGGACCGCATTGTCCTGTCTTGCAAGGTCTCCGAGGTGCAAAGCCTGATTGCCGTCTATCGCAAGTTGGCCAAGCGCGGCGACTGGGCCCTGCACCTGGGGCTGACCGAGGCGGGCATGGGGTCGAAGGGGATCGTGGCATCCACGGCCGCCATGGCGGTGCTGCTGCAAGAAGGCATCGGCGATACCATCCGGGTGTCCTTGACCCCAGAACCGGGCGGCGCCCGCACCGGGGAAGTGGAGGTGGCGCAACAGATGCTGCAAACCATGGGCCTGCGCGCCTTTTCGCCGATGGTCACGGCCTGCCCGGGCTGCGGGCGCACCACTTCGACCCTGTTTCAGGAACTGGCGGCTGAAATCCAGGATTATATCCGGCAGAGCATGCCTTCCTGGCGCGAAACCTATACGGGGATCGAGACCTTCACCCTGGCGGTGATGGGCTGTGTGGTCAACGGGCCGGGCGAAAGCAAGAACGCCAACCTGGGCATCAGCCTGCCGGGTACCGGCGAAGAGCCATCGGCGCCGGTCTATGCGGACGGCGAGAAGCTGACCGTTCTCAAGGGCGGCGACCTGGGTGGCCAATTCAAAAAGCTGCTCGACGACTATATCGAGTCCCACTATCAACGGAAGAATTAGCCAGGCACGGGCCCAGGCCGCGAACGGAGACTCTCCGCTGCCGGTCGTTGGGCCTTTGCCGCAAAGGAATGGATCATGGCCAAACTGCAACCGGTTCGCGGAACCAAGGATCTCCTGCCCGCCGAGGCCCGCCGCCATCGCCATGTGGAGGACACCGCTCGCCGGATCACCGAGCTCTATGGCTTCGGTGAGGTCGTAACGCCCATCTTCGAGTTTACCGAAGTGTTCAAGCGAACCCTGGGTGATACGTCGGATATCGTCACCAAGGAGATGTACACCTTCGCCGACCGGGGCGGGGAGTCCTTGACCCTGCGGCCCGAGGGAACGGCAGGGGTGGCACGGGCCTTCATCTCCGGCGGGTTACAGCAACAATTGCCACTGAAACTGTTCTATCGCGGCCCCATGTTCCGCTACGAGCGCCCGCAAAAAGGTCGCCAGCGGCAATTCCATCAGGTGGGCGTGGAACTGCTTGGCGTGGAAAGCCCGCAGGCGGATATCGAGACCATTGCCATGGGCGCGCGCTTCCTCGACGCCCTGGGCCTGAAGGACCGGGTGACCTTGGAACTGAACAGTCTGGGCGATGCGGAAAGCCGCGCCGCCTATCGCGATACTCTGGTGGACTTTTTGAACGCTCATAGAGATGCCCTGTCCGAAGACAGCCGCGAAAGGCTGGAACGCAATCCTTTGCGCGTGCTGGACTCCAAGGACGAAGGGGATAAGCGGGTGGTGGCCGATGCGCCGTTGCTCTCCGATAGCCTCAATGAGGCATCGCGAGCCTTCTTCGATCAATTGACCCGTGGACTCGATGCCGTGGGCGTGTCTTACCGCCTCAATCCGCGTCTGGTGCGCGGGCTGGATTACTACTGCCATACTGCGTTTGAGTTCACCACCACGGACCTGGGAGCCCAGGGCACAGTGCTGGCAGGGGGGCGCTATGACGGTCTGATCGGCCAGATGGGCGGCCCGGCCACGCCCGGCATTGGCTGGGCGGCGGGGGTGGAACGGCTGTCGTTGATGGTCGAGGAATTGGTGGAGCCACCGCGCCCGGTTGCCGTTATTCCTGTGGGTGAGGCGGCTCAAGCCACCGCCTTGACCTTGACCCAGCAATTGCGCGACCGGGGCGTTGCCGCCGACCTGGGCTTTTCCGGCAACCTGAAAAAGCGTATGAAACGGGCCAACGGGCTCCATGCCCGCCTGGCACTGATGCTGGGCGAGGATGAACTGGCCAAGGGTGTGGCCACTCTGCGCGACCTGGACAGCGGCGAACAGGAAGAAATCGTCCTGGACCGCATTGTCGCTCATTTGTGCGAAAAGGATTAACAGCAAGACCATGACCTCGGACGGTCTCAACCTGCGGCCCATCGTGGTCGGTGCCAACCACAAATCCAGTTCCCTGGGTTTGCGGGACAAGCTGTTTGTCGAGGACGAACAGGTGTCCGAAGTGCTCGACTCGGTTCGAGCGTTGGGATTCGAGCAGGCAATGGTCTTTTCCACCTGTGACCGGGTGGATCTGTTGGTCATGACCGAAGACCCGGAAGCTGCCATCGACCCCTTGCGTGCGCTTCTGGCCAACCGCGCCGAGCAACCGGTCGGGGAACTGATCCCAGCTCTTTATGCCCATCGGGACGAACAGGCCGTCCGCCACCTGTTCGCCGTCGCGGCTTCCTTGGACAGCCAGGTGGTGGGTGAGCCTCAGGTGCTGGGCCAACTCAAGGCCTGCCATCGTCTGGCCAAAGATTCCGGCCATACGGCGGGGGAGCTGGAAAGCCTGGTGCAGGCCGCCTACGCCGCAGCCAAGCGGGTCCGCACGGAAACCCCCATCGGCAAGCGCCCCGTCTCCATTGCCTCGGCGGCGGTCGAGCTGGCTCGTGATCTGCATGGTGATCTGGGCCGCTGTACGGCACTGATGATCGGTGTTGGCGACATGGGCGAATTGGTCGGGCGGGCCCTGTCACAAGGGGGGCTGTCTCATTTGACCCTCAGCCATCCCAAGCCTGCCCGGGCCGAACATTTGGCGCAGACTCTCAATTGCCATCTGCTGCCCTTCGAGGAATTGGCCGATAAACTGCCGGAAGCGGATATCCTGATCACAGCCTTGTCGGCTCGCGTTCCGACCATCGATCCGGACAAATTGCGGGCCGCTTTGAAGCTGCGCCGCCATAAACCGATATTTCTCATCGATACTGGCATCCCCGGCGATGTTGATCCGGCGGTCAACCGGGTGGAAGAGGCTTTCCTCTATGACCTGGGGGACTTGGAGCGGGTGGCCATGGATGGCATGAACGAGCGCGAAGCCGACGCGGTCACCGCTTGGCGCATCATCGACGAAGAAGTCACCAAATTCATGCGGGACCGGGACGAACGTGAGGCGGTGCCGGTGCTGACTTTGCTGCACGATCTGGTGGAGGCCGAACGGGTGAGGGCCCTGGGTGATTCTCCAAACGACGCCGCCAAGGCGACCCACCTGGTAACCGCCCGGCTGCTGCACGGTCCGACCGAGGCCCTGCGCGACATGGCGGCGGCGGGCGAAGATCTGGAACCGGTGGAACGACTGCTGCGCCGCCTGTTCGAGCCGCGAGAGGAGGATCCCTCGTGAGCCTGGATGAGAAACTGCAACGCATTGTCGCCCGCCACGAAGAATTGAGCGCCTTGATGTCCGAAGGCGGCGATGGTGATACGTTCGTCAAGCTGTCCAAGGAATACTCGGAACTGGATCCGGTGGTGGCGGCCGTGCGCATGTTGCACGAGCTCAGATCAGAGGCCGCTGATCTGGAGTTCATGGCCGCCGACGGTGATGATCCGGAAATGCGCAGCCTGGCCGAGGAGGAACTACGCGCGGTGCAGGCCCGCCTGCCGAATTTGGAACAAGAGGTCCAAATTCTTCTGCTGCCCAGGGACGAGGCGGATGAGAAAAACGCCATCTTGGAAGTGCGTGCGGGGACGGGGGGCGATGAGGCGGCCTTGTTTGCCGCCGATCTCTTGCGCATGTATCAGCGCTATGCGGATGCACAGCGATGGAAGTTCGAGATCATCGAGACAAACGAGACCGGCATTGGCGGCCTTAAGGAAGCCATGGCCACCATCACCGGCAAGAACGTGTTCGCGCGGCTGAAGTTTGAATCCGGCGTGCATCGGGTGCAACGGGTCCCGGTGACCGAATCCGGCGGACGTATTCACACGTCGGCGGCCACGGTGGCGGTGCTGCCCGAAGCCGGTGAGGTGGACGTGGAATTGGATGAACGCGACCTGCGCATCGATACCTATCGCTCCCAAGGTGCCGGGGGCCAGCACGTGAATACCACCGATTCGGCGGTGCGCCTGACCCACCTGCCCACCGGACTGGTGGTGGCCTGTCAGGATGAAAAGTCTCAGCATAAAAACAAGGCCAAGGCCATGAAGGTGATGCGCGCGCGCCTCTACGAGGAGGAGCGCCGCCGTTTGGCCGATGAGCGGGCGGCCGACCGCAAGAGTCAGGTAGGCTCCGGCGACCGGTCGGAACGCATCCGCACTTATAACTTCCCGCAAGGCCGGGTCACGGATCATCGAATTAACCTGACCCTGCACAAGCTGGATCGGGTGATCGAAGGGGATCTGGACGAATTGCTCGATGCCCTTTTGGCCGAGGATCAGGCGGCTCGGCTGGCAGAGATTCAGTGACCGTTGGCGAGGCCCTGGTTGAGGTTGTCCACCGGTTGGCCGAGGCGAACCTCGAAGACCCGCGGCTAGAAGGCCGATTGCTGGTCGCATGGGCGACGGGGCTGCGTCCGGAAACCGTGTTCGGCTATCCCGAGAAAACCGTATCGGAAGAGGCACTTGAGCGGTTGCGCGCTGCCGTCGAGCGGCGGGCGGTTCGAGTTCCTTTGGCCCAGATCACGGGAGAACGGGAATTCTGGAGCCTGCCATTCAAGGTGACCGCCGAGACCCTGATCCCGCGACCGGATTCGGAAACCCTGGTCGAGGCGGTTTTGCATCTGGACCTGCCATCTTCCCCGATGATTCTCGATTTGGGGACTGGCACCGGGTGTTTGTTGCTGTGTCTGCTCCGGGAATGGAGCGCGGCAAGCGGGATCGGCGTGGAGATCAATCCGGCGGCGGCGGCGGTGGCCCAGGACAATGCCCGGGCTCTCCATATTGCCAATCGAGCCGAAATCCGGATTGGCGATTGGACCGATGTGGTTGCGG
The DNA here is from genome assembly GCF_000968135.1 of Magnetospira sp. QH-2. Classification (NCBI taxonomy): domain Bacteria; kingdom Pseudomonadati; phylum Pseudomonadota; class Alphaproteobacteria; order Rhodospirillales; family Thalassospiraceae; genus Magnetospira; species Magnetospira sp. QH-2. The sequence goes on from NZ_FO538765.1 coordinate 1,281,409, forward strand.
AACGCTTCGATCTGGTGATCTCCAATCCACCCTATATCCCGACCGGCGACATACCCGATCTGCAACCGGACGTGCGCGACCATGAACCAAGGCGGGCCTTGGACGGCGGCGCGGACGGCCTTGATTTCTACCGGCGCTTGGCGCGGGATATGTGCAGCCTGTTGAAGCCAAACGCCTGGCTGGCGGTCGAGGTGGGTCAGGGGCAGGCGGAGAGCGTGGTTCGTCTGTTGAACGAAGCAGGGCTGGTTGGGATTTCCGCCCACAATGACCTGTCTGGCGTGCCCCGTTGTATTCTCGGGCAATGGAAAAGCTCTTAGTCTGTCAAAAAAAGGCTTGGAATATGGGGCGGACCCGACTAGTTTGAAGGAAAGGGCCAGCACGGCATTGACGTGCCAACCCGAAGACCGGACCAGGGGACCTTTTTATTTTCAGGTTCGGTCGTTTTGACCTTTCGCGACATAGTTTGAGTAATCGAACCTAATGAAGGCCCGAGGGCCGTTCGCGCGATGGCATTGGATCGTCTTCAACGTATGTATCAAGGTACCATGAACAAGGGCACGAACAACAACAAGCGTCCCCGGACTCGCAACGGCAAGCGCCATTCGGGGAACAAGAATCATACCTATGACAGCAACGGACCCGAAGTGCGGGTGCGTGGCACGGCCCATCAGGTGCTGGAGAAATACCTTTCACTGGCCCGCGATGCGTCGTCGGTGGGGGATCGGATTTCCGCCGAGGCCTATTATCAGCATGCGGAACATTACTACCGCATCATCAATGCCCAGGCGGAGAATAGTCAGAACCGTCAACCCCGGACTCCGGGCGGTGACCGGCAGATGGTGGATCCCATTCCCAACGAAGGGGACGGGGCGCCGAAGCAGGACGCCCAGGCCCCAAGTGAACCGGATGCCGAAGAAGCCAAGGCAGCGGAAACGCCTGCCGAAGACGGTGGTGACGAAGACGGGAAGACCGAAGCCTCCGCCGCTTGATCGTCGGCCACGCGTTCACGCGATCCCAAGGGCGGTCTTGCGACTGCCCTTTTTTGCGACATATTGAAGCAAAGAGACGACATTCCCACGAGGATTGTTGCATTTGCCTTCAAGGGGATGCGACGATCCGTCGAACAAAGGATCTGTCCAAATGGAATTCGATAAACTGACTGAGCGGGTGCGCGGCTTTCTGCAAAATGCCCAAGGATTGGCCGCCCGCCATCATCACCAGCAACTGACACCGCTGCATATCCTGTCCGTCTTGTTGGAAGACAAGGAAGGCATGGCCGCCGGATTGATCGCCGCTGCCGGGGGCGATGCCAAGGCGGCGCGCAAGGACTGTGCGGCGGAACTGGATAAATTGCCCAAGGTGGAAGGCGCCGGGGCCGGGCAAATGTATGTGGATAGCGATACCGCCCGGCTATTCGATCAGGCCCGGCAGATGGCCGACAAGGCCGGTGACGAGTTCATCACCGCCGAGCGCCTGCTCCAGGCCATGACCCTGACCTTCGAGACCCCGGCCAACGAGGTGCTGAAACAGGCCAAGGTCACACCCCAGGCCCTCAACCGGGCGGTAGAGGATATGCGCAAGGGCCGCACGGCCTCCTCGGCCACCGCCGAGGATAATTACGATGCCTTGAAGAAATATGCCCGCGACCTCACCGCCGCCGCCGAGGAAGGGCGCATTGATCCGGTCATCGGCCGTGACGAGGAAATCCGCAGGACAATCCAGGTGCTTTCCCGCCGCACCAAGAACAACCCGGTGCTCATCGGCGAGCCGGGTGTGGGCAAGACCGCCGTGGTAGAGGGGCTGGCCCAGCGTATCGTCAGCGGCGATGTGCCCGAAGCTCTTCTGACCAAGCGACTGTTGGTGCTCGATCTGGGAGCCCTGGTGGCCGGCGCCAAGTTTCGCGGCGAGTTCGAGGAACGGCTGAAAGCCGTGCTGACCGAGGTACAATCAGCGGCCGGCGAAATCATCTTGTTCATCGACGAGATGCATACCCTGGTGGGCGCCGGAGCGGCGGAAGGCTCCATGGATGCCTCCAACCTGCTCAAGCCTGCCTTGGCGCGGGGAGAACTGCACTGCGTTGGTGCAACAACAATTAACGAGTATCGCAAGCATGTGGAAAAAGACGCGGCGCTGGCGCGCCGGTTCCAGCCCGTGTTCGTTGCCGAGCCGACGGTGGAGGATACGGTTTCCATCCTGCGCGGTATCAAGGAAAAGTACGAGATGCACCACGGGGTGCGCATTGCCGATGCGGCCCTGGTATCGGCGGCGAGTCTGTCCAATCGTTATATTTCCGACCGCTTCCTGCCCGACAAGGCCATTGATCTGGTGGACGAGGCGGCCTCGCGGGTCCGCATGGAAGTGGATTCCAAGCCCGAAGAGGTGGATGAACTGGACCGACGCATTATCCAGTTAAAGATCGAACGCGAGGCGTTGAAAAAGGAATCCGACTCGGCGTCGCGCTCGCGGCTTGAGAGGCTGGAAACGGAACTGGCGGACTTGGAGCAACGCTCCGGGAGTCTGACCGATCGATGGAAGGCGGAAAAGGATCACCTGGCCGAGGCTACGAAGCTGAAGGAGAAGCTCGATCAGGCCCGCATCGCCGCCGAGCGGGCCATGCGCGAGGGCAAGTTGGAAGAAGCTTCGGAACTGCAATACAGCCTCCTCCCCGAGTTGGAGCGACGCTTGTCCGAGGCCGAGGGGCAAGAAAACACGCGCATGGTCGAGGAGGCCGTTCTTGAAAGCCATATCGCCTCGGTGGTATCCCGCTGGACCGGCATTCCGGTGGATAAGATGCTGCAAGGCGAGCGCGAGAAGCTGCTCAACATGGAACAGGCCTTGCGCGGTCGAGTGATTGGCCAGGACGAGGCTCTGGTCGCGGTCTCCGACGCGGTGCGCCGGGCCCGGGCAGGCTTGCAGGATATCAACCGGCCCATCGGATCGTTTCTGTTCCTCGGCCCCACCGGGGTGGGCAAGACCGAACTGACCAAGGCTCTGGCCGGGTTCTTGTTCGATGACGAACAGGCCATGGTCCGCATCGACATGTCTGAATACATGGAAAAGCATGCCGTCGCGCGGTTGATTGGCGCGCCGCCTGGATATGTGGGGCACGATGAAGGCGGCATGCTCACCGAGGCGGTGCGGCGCAGACCCTATCAGGTGGTGCTGTTCGATGAGGTGGAGAAAGCCCATCCGGACGTATTCAACGTGCTCTTGCAGGTGCTTGATGATGGTCGCCTGACCGACGGGCAGGGGCGGACCGTGGATTTTCGCAATGTGCTGATCATTCTGACCTCGAACATCGGTGCCGAGATTCTGTCCGAGCAGGCCGATGGTCACGACTCCGAGGAAATCCGTCCGCAAGTCATGGAGATGGTGCGGCAGGCGTTCCGACCGGAATTCCTCAATCGTCTAGACGAGGTGATCCTCTTTCACCGGCTGTTCCGCGAACATATGGGCGGTATCGTCGAGATCCAATTGTCACGCTTGAGCAAGCTGTTGGAGGAACGCAAGATCACCATCGAATTGGATGACGCGGCCAAGGACTGGCTTTCCGACGCGGGCTACGACCCAGCCTATGGCGCCCGTCCGCTCAAGCGGGTGATCCAGAAAAACCTGCAAAATGCCTTGGCGGGTTTGATCCTGGAGGACCGTGTCAAGGACGGGGATCGGGTTCTGGTCTCCGCCGATTCCAATGGGTTGACCCTCAATGGCGAGGGCGGTGGATAATATTGCAAATTAGCCTTGCCTAATGGGAAGGCGGGTGTTATATTATCTCATCACTTAGGGAATCGTGTCTCGCCCCTAGGTGTTCCCAACCGGACCTGAACCTCAGGTTTATCTTCACCCTTCCGGCTTGCCGGAAGGGTTTTTTTTGGATTGTTGGTCCAAGTCTCTGTGTTGGTGAAAAAGTGGCTGTCTGGTAAGGGTCGGCCCCGAGCCCATGGGGCGACTAGAAAAAGTGGCTGTCTGGTAAGGGGCGGCCCCGAGCCCATGGGGCGACCAAAAAAAATGGCCGCCCGGTAAGGGTCGGCCCCGAGCCCATGGGGCGACTGAAAAAGTGGCTGTCTGGTAAGGGTCGGCCCCGAGCCCATGGGGCGACTGAAAAAGTGGCTGTCTGGTAAGGGGCGGCCCCGAGCCCATGGGGCGACCAAAAAAAATGGCCGCCCGGTAAGGGGCGGCCCAAGTGCAGGGAGGAAACGTTCAAGAATGCAACAACAATCAGGGGGGATGTTTGAAACCCAATTTGTTGCTGCGATGCAATATGTATCGAAAATTCCGCACCTGCACAATAGGAAAATGGAAAATGGGTCCGTAACCCTGACCTGCATAATTGCGGTGCCGAAATGGCATGATATGTGCATGGAAAGCCATGTTTCGTGGTTATTCAGGAGTTTTTGACCCCGTCATGCGCCCGGTTTTCGCCTTTGGACTGATGTTTGCGAGCTTATGGCTTCCTGACTCCGCGCAGGCCAGCCCGGCGGCCAAGGCTGGTTTAAATGGGGATGATTGGGGCCTATGCTCCCGCTATACGGCGGCCCAAGAGCGTCTCGACGGGATTCCCCAGCATCTGCTAACCGCCATATCGGTTGTTGAAACCGGGCGCTCTGGTCAGAACGGGCGGGCAATAACTGCCTGGCCCTGGACCATCAACGCCGAAGGAAAAGGGTATTATCTGCCCAGCAAGGCCTCTGCCGTGGCCAAGGTAGAAGAGTTGCGGGCTCAGGGAATGAAAAGTATCGACGTGGGCTGCATGCAGGTGAACCTCATGTATCATGACGATGCGTTCACGGATTTGCAGCGGGCGTTCGACCCCAAAACCAATGTAGCTTATGCCGCCGCGTTTTTATCTCGGTTGCAGGTGCGAACAAAATCCTGGGTCGAGGCGGCTGGGCAGTATCATTCCACCCGTCGGGTCAAAGGTACCAATTACCGCACCAAGGTGATGGAGGCCTGGACGGATTTGCATGAGCAGCAAGGCGGCGCCGATGAAACGGTGGTTGCCGGAGCGAAACCGAAAACCAAGCCGGCCACCATCGACCCCCTGCGATTGGTCGACCTGAACAGAAGCTTCAAGCTCAAGCGCATGGCGGCAAAGCCGGAAAAAGGCGCGGCCAAACGTGGCCAGCAATTAGATGACTGGCGCAGCATGCGGGACAAACAGCCCTTTACCGTACTCGCCGCTGTACAGATGGCCCGCAACAAGCAAAGCCTGCGCGCAGCCATCGGCCGCGAAACCAAGATCCAGAAAGCCAACCATTTCGAGCAGCGCCGCCGCAAGCAGCTCACCAAGTGGCGTATCGGCAATGGATATGAATGAACAAGGGGGTGTGAGTCGCCACGGACCTTGCGCTATCTACTTTTGAGTTTCAGAAGACCAACGGAATTGGGTTTTGGGATGAGCCGATACTTTGATCCCTCAGAGGTCACATAAGCGGGCCGAGTAACTTCGCCATAATCATATTCGTCAGCGAATTGGACGTCGAAGTAGGGGTCGAGCACCCGGTCGCCCATGGCTGATTGATAGCTATTCCGGAACCTTTTGTAGTCTTTGTGCCACCAACGATCGGCAGGAAAAATAATGTACGTACGGGAGTTGTGCGGAACCCTGAACGCCCAAAAATCGGTTACTCCCGTTGCCGGATACAAGCTGGTTCCATCCATCGCGAGATGAATGGGTTTGTATTGCTGGTCAAATAATTCGGCGAGTTTGACAAGATGGCGTGGGTCAGAAGTTGATCTGGTGATCTGTTTATAAGCGCTAGAGATCTCGGCATACCATTCTTTGTTCGTTTGCATGTGTTGGTGTTCCGACTGATGGGGCAGGCCTTCAGTCGGAGGTGAGGCACTTCGGTTCTCGGCGGATTTTTCAGCCTCGGCATCGGCCTCTGGAGATGACGTGTCGTCGCCCGGAACCATTGTGTCTGGTATCAGACTTCGGACGTCGTCTATTTTTTCTTCCAAATCTGTAAGCCATGGTGGTTTGATATGCTGATTCGCTTGTAATTTCTTCCCAGTATTAAATATATAATTATGGGTCTTATCAAGCTTGCCTGTGGTTATGTAGTGAGAAATTGTTATTGAAATCAATACAATAATAAGAATTATTCCTATAAATATGTTGCCGCTGTTTTCATTAATTATACTAATAATTTTTTTGTCACGATGATTTGTAAAATTAGATTGCTTATTATTTGTTTTTACGGGTATGGATGCTTTTGTTTCCACGTGCCCAACGGGCTTGGCGCTTGTTGAGAATGGGACTGGGGCCAAAGAATGGTCGGCGGCCCTGCCACTGTTCTGAGAGCCTTTTTCCGCGATCAGGTCCTGAAAATCTTTTGGGTATGATGTTTGACAGGCATCTTCGCGGGAGACCTGCAAGACAAGGTCGACCAAGTCAGGTGACCGGGCATTGTCCGACCCATAAAATCGAGCAAGGAATTGCTCAAAATCATCTGGCTCAACCCAAATGCAGGCTTCCATGACCCGGGTATCTTCTGCCTCGGAGGGGGCGCCCTCCTGCCCCTTGGGTGTGATGGCGTTTTGTTGTATGGGAGAGGGCTTTGCGGGCGCAGTCTGGGCCGACAGGCTTGTAGGAAATAAAAAACAGAGGACGAGCATACACAAAATTCGCCGATGTCGGAGAATGCGCGTTGCCATGGTTACTGGTCACCCCTTTCAACAGCAACCTCGCCTTCAATAATGAGCCCGATAAGTTCTCTGAACGCAATGATGAACGGTGGTTCGATTCCCCCCATGGAGTGAGAACTGTGCGCACGCTTGCTTGCCTGTTCATATCGACCGCGCGCTCTGCCGATGGGGGTGCTAATGCGGTCGCTGAGGACCCTGTGTAGTGCATCGTTTAGATCGATGCCATGTCCGAAAGTTTTTTCGAATGCCGCAAGCATGGCGCGAAGCTCGGTCAGGTCGCCGGTGCTCCATCGGTTGGCGACCGGAAGTTCATGCATGGGCGTGTCCGCTTCGAGGGTTTTGTCATCGCACTGCAGGTATTCTCCGCTCACAATCGACCGGCACACATCGGCCCCAGCCCTATTCCCGTCAAGGTCTTCGAGGCTAACCACCATACCATGGGCGACTTCTTCCTTCGGGTGGGTACTAAACACCAACTGATCACCAATATTCTCAAAACCTGATTTCTCTTTGAGAATGCTCACGGCCTTGGCGGAGCGCTGGCCATTGAAATAGTGTTTGAATAAAAGGCTGCCACGACCGCCGAGGCACACGTGCATGGGGGCGATATTCGGATCGACAATGCCCTGATCGATCAAATGCTTAATATTGTGACCGATATAGTAAAATAGTCCGGATAGGGAGATCTCGGCAATGGTATGGAGGAGCCTCATGGGGGGGGTGGGCTCTATGCTCGGAAATTTATCGGAGAATTTTATTTTGTACCACTCGCTGTTGACTATTATTTCTATGGCGCTAATGGTTTTGGTCGCTTCAATGGTATTATTATCTTTCGGTTTATTTCCTTTTTTCTTATTTGCATTGTTTGTTTTGTGTAAGGAATTGCTGATGGCCTGCCGCATTGTCGCATCATCTTCGCTGAGTGCGTCGAGGATTGTCAGATTGTGGGCCAGAAAGTCGATCAATGTATGTCTGCCAGCCAGTTCCAGGGAAGCCTGCCACCGGGGTTTCCCAGCCTGCCATAGGGCCACATCGGTGGTCTGTCCGCCAATATCCAGCACAAGGGCCGTATCGGTAAGGATGCCCTTGTCTTGATTGGCGGCATAGAAGTGCCGCGCCGTGGCTTCGCTTTCTGTCATCAATTTAGGCTGTATTTCTGGTTTTTTGATATCGAGGCCCTTGGCCAGTGCCTGAGGCATAAGTCCCTCGAAGCCTTCGATCTGACTCGGCAAAAACGCTTCGGGGTAGGAGAACCACCAATCGGTTTCGGCGGGATTGCCGCCTTGTTCGATGATTTCCAACGCACTCATCATCACGACTTGGGATAGAAATATCGTGACATTCTCTCTGGACCGACCCGTATGGTTCCAGTCTGGGTCATCCCATTTTAAATTGAAGCTGATCTGTTCCGATTGGTTCTCACGGAATAGAATATCCAGACTCTTGGAAAGATCACCATGGAAGAACGGAATGCGGTGGGTCAATAGAGGTGTGCTTTCCATCGTCTCCGCATTCAAACGCCGTGTGAGCGCGGTCATGAACGGGACAGGGATATCTCCGGTGGGCAGGAAAAACTCCTTGAGACTGTCGCCATCGGAATCCTTGTGGACCTCGAAGTATGGAACAAATCGATCCTTGAACCGGGCTTTGTTAATATCGGCTCCTCGCGCAACGTAGACGTTGGTATTGGTGGTTCCGAAATCGATTCCCACCGACCAGGCACGGGGGTCCATGTGCGCTTGGTCAAGGACGGGACACAGAAGCAGGCCTTGGCGGCTGTCCTGATCGCCCGAACAGAGCTCGTTGGACCAAGCCAAGGCTTCCGGAGGCTCGGAAAGCCGGTATAGGCGGGACAGAAATCTTTCATCATCGGCCAAGGTCAAAGGGCTAAGTTGACCCTTCACCGCTTCGATCAGGGAGGAGGCCGCTTCCACGCCATCGCGGGGGAGGTCGCCCTTGTCCAGGACCTCGGTCAGGATCTCCAGGTTCAAGGGGACCGTGGGCAAAATGGAACTCAGAGCCGGATCAGCCTCGAAAAACAGCCAGTGGACGGACCAATGCGGGGACTGAATATTCGGCCACCCGACCAGATTGGAGGAAATCTCATGGGAGGCATCGGCGGGAGTTTCGTAGGTCCGTTGCAGGGTGATGGAAAGGGGGGCCGTGCCTTCGGCAACGGATTTCAGTGTCAGGGTGAAGTCCACAATAGCGCGATCCGCCTGTTGCCGAAGGCGGCAGTTCCGGCGAAGTTCAGCTGGCTCCAACAACAACAACGTTAAAGGTTTCAGGGGATAGAGATAATTCCGGAGTTCCTCGGGATGGCTGGCAATCCGCTGGTCTGAGAACTTACTTATACGTGGTTCGAACAGGTCGTCCTCGGTAACGATCAAATAACCCTTTTCCGCGGCCTCCTTGCGGATTGTGGGAAGTATGTTTGCCGTATCATTGAGCAGGTCATCCAGGGAATAGGCGTTCCAGATGCGGATTTCGGCGGCCTCGACTCCCATCTGTTGGGGCAGGCTCGCGAATACCGGAATAACCCCTTTGAATGCATTGCGAAGCGGGACACGGGCCGGAATCCATATTTCATAGGGAGTTTCGTGACGGATGACGGAGGCTGAATTCAACAGCGAATAGACAGATTGATTCTGTGGCATGTTCAAGCCCAACGGGGCCGGATCCATGGGCGGATTTGGATGACGGCGCCGGTCTCTGACGTCTTGGACAAAGGCGTCAATCAGGTCAAGCAGTCGGTGGCCGACCAGTCCCTCATTCTCTGATTTCACCAGTTGCCGCAGGCCACTGTTCAGCTGATTGAGATATTTTGCGATGAGCGCCAAATCCTCCGGGCTGGCATCGCCCAAGGGATCGGACATCCTGTCGGCCATCCAGGGAACGGCTCCTTGTAGAGCCTCAGTCGCCGATTTGACCGGACAGACCAGAAAGGAGGGTGTGAGAAATGCCAGTGGCTTGCCATTGAGGATCAGCAGGCCGATTTCATTCCATGATCCGGTTTGCAGCGTGGAATGGCTCGGCTTCATGATGTCGGCAATTCTCGCGAACGGAACAATGCCTGCTTGCGGGTGTGGGGTGTTGCTTTCGACGGAGATGGTGCGAGACGAGATGTTTACGCCCCTGCTCGAAGAGACGGCCAACAGACCGATTATCGCCCTCCACTCGCAGACCGCCCGTTTGGCCAAGGGGTGATCATCGTCTCGTAGGGCCGAATCAAAGGCGACCACCTGGGCCCAGACGTCGGGAATTGAAAACACCTTTTCCAATGTCAAAGGCACGTTTCCAGACATATTTTCTGCCACGTCATCGAGCATGTCGAAGGTGTCATCCCCCGTCCATACGCCGGCATCATTGGGCAGTTGGGTCGAATAGCCATTTTCTTTGGCTTTTGGCAGCAGGTGAATCGTCTGACTCATGGGTGATCAATCCTCCAGATAGCGTTGCAGCGGGCGGCTATTCCGGCAGGCTGCAATGCTCGTACAGCGACCTCAGAAAAACGCCCATACGCATCGTGTTCTTAGGTGGTTTTGAATAGGTCAGGGCATCGAACAACTCCGCCAGCGTATCGGCGGGCTTGCCATGAACGAGATCGGAAAAGCCGTCCATATGGTGCTCTTCCGCCTTGTCGTTGAGAGCCAGCAACCCATCCGCAAGAAGTTTGTTCCCCGCCAGATATCTGGTTTCGAAAAGCGCGATCTTCAGGTCGGAGGTTTGCGAACGCGCGCAAAGGGTCATCGACCATCGCATCAGGTTTTGGCAGTACTGCCGGGTTTTCTTCAGCAGATCTTGATGGCGGTCCATGGAAATATCCACTCCGGCGTCTTCGATCAGCTTGCGATACCAGGCTTGGTTTTCAACGATCCCAATGCCGACCTCGCCGTTACCGACGGTCAGATACTCGCCATAGACCAAGTCCAAGGCGATCGCGAAACGCAAGGCTTGTCCCAAGCGGTCGCGGCACTCCCAATTGCGATCAGCGGTGACGTCCGGCAGATCTTCCCAGCCAAAAGGAACCGGCTGTCCATTTCTGTCGGCGCGTTTGCCGAAACGATAAAGCTTTTTGTCGGGAACTTCGGAAGACCGGAAAAATGTCAGGGATGCCAGGGCGGCGGATAGTTCGGGAATCAAAGGCGGATTGTTCTGCTGCATGCCCCCCGGATGTGAGTCGCCCACGGGGATCAGTTCCGGCCAGCCAATAAAATAGATGTTATCGAAGAGTGTCGGGTCACCGGTCATCTGGTGATAGTAGTGCTTCAAAGAGGCGCGAGTTTGAGCCAGAAAGATATCGGAACCCGGCGCGCTTTGCGTATTCTGGCCGGATTTCGCATCAAACCTGAAGTAGGGAAGCACCAAAGCACCGCTGATATGAACCCCCTGTCGAACACCGGCATCGCGGAGGGTTTCGCGCAGCAGTTTGGCAATGGCGGGAAAGCCCGCGGCACCCGTTCCGCCAAAAATGGAGGCGACCAAGAATATACGGCTTTCTTCGCCCTGTTGCGGTTCCTTGAGCGCTTGCAGTAAGGAATCCCAGAACGGCTCTTCCGGCTGGGCGCCCGCCAAGCTGACCGCCGCCCCAATGGCCGGGCGGGCACGGAATCCTTCGGTTAGGTCGAGGGTTTGTTCATGCTTGTTGTATAGGCCATCAAACAAATCACGGGCATCTTCCGACATGGTCTGAGAGCTGAACAGCTCCCGCATATTGTCGTTACCCGCGGGCACAGGAGACCAATGGCTTCCCTGGGGAAGGGTGGCGATCTTGGTCCCGAAGAGCGCACAGTCCTCCCCAATATCCGACTGTCCCTGATCGGCCCCGCCTTCATTCCGCAAGCGCTCCCGGAGCTGTTGGTAGAGCTCCAGCAACTGCGTTGCGCGGGCCAGGTTTCCATTCCCTTTATCTGCATCGACAAAGCTCATGGTCAAAGTGTCGGGACCCAACCCGCAGGCACACAAGTGTGTCACGGCTTCGAGGGCCCGGGCGCCCGTTCCGCCGATACCAATCAGATGGTTTTGCGTCATGGTTTCGTTAACTCCCCCGCAGTAGGCCCGAGCCAGGCACGGCCGCTTTCAGCCCTTTGCATGTCAAAAACAGGCTTGCTATCCAATAAAGTGGAAATACGACCAAAAGCGCGAAGCCAAGCAGAAGCATTTTGCCGGTTCCGGAAAGCACGCTATGATTGCCTAGATAGGAAAACAATGTCACCGAGACGAACGTAAATGTGATGGCGACAATGAACCAGCGCCACCAGATCACGCGGGCGCCACTAACTTCAATGGGGTCGTAAATTTTGATGGTTGTTGCCTCTATGGCCCAACCAATAGTGCTAATGGCAAGAATACCCCAGGCGCTGACAAGGACGTCTTCCACGAATCCTGCCGCTCTGTTCACGAAGGTTAGCGCCGCGCCTCCAACGAGCAAATCAGCGCGAATCAATAACTCAACAATATATTCATAGGTTAAAGACCATAGTAAATATAGTAAAGAAGCTACAATAAGGCAGTATGAAATAGAAAAAACAATAGAAAGACCTTTATTTATCGGCATGAATCCCCCTCCAATTACTAGTTTTTAGGTGTGTATAACACCGTATCTGGCAGAGTAAATGCATAGATGAATATATAAATATGCATCTATATATTTAAAATAGATAAAAAAGAAAATAACAAATTTTTTAAAACACTATCATCGCATATGATATTGAGTCAATATAAGATATAATCTTGACTCAACGTCAAGGTGTGATGATAAAAATAATATGTGTCTATGAAAAAATGGTCAAAATAATGCATAAATATCTATGTATATAATGAATAATTAATTATGAAATGAAGTTTACTATAATAAACGTGGGTGAATAAAATTAAGTCATGTGAATTCAGTTTTTATGGGTCGAATAGGGGTGTGTTTACATGGGTTTCTGGGGGAGTGGTGGGAGAAATAGGCCGCAAGCCAAGGGTGTTTTAGGGGTGCCTCGATCAGCACGATCCGGCAGGAGAGCAACCAGAAGTGGGTTTGGAGGAATCTGGCCGGCGGTGGTGATTCTCGCCGGTGGCCTGCTCTTGGTCTTGGTGATAGTGGCCGTTTCTGATCCCGGTGGTCAAAAACCCATTCCCCCTGGGGAAGCACATTTATCGGTAGAGGAGTTGTATCGACAGGGGTTTTCCGAGTTCCAAAACGGCAATCGCGACCGAAGCTTCGCTTTGATGTTGGAAGCGGCCGAAAAAGGACATGCATCCGCAGCCTACGTCACGGCGATGTTCTTTGACAAAGGTCTCAATCCCGGAGAACTGGCGAACGAAAAAAAAGCCATGTGCTGGTACGATGCCGCCGTTCGCTGGGGTGAAGATCGAGCCGCCATCGCTGCAAGGCTATTGGTTACCGGAGCCAACGTGGCCGCCGGGATCATCCTTCCCGATGACCCTGTCAAGCAAGAGGTCTATGGCGACGCGACAACCTGCAGCAGCTTCGAACATATCCCTCCTATTCTTCCTGTACTTCCAGAGCTAGAGGGGGGGGAAGAGGAAGTGAATGAGAGGCGCCCTCTCCTGATACCCGGCAAGGAAACCCTTTATCAGCGCGTTCTGGCGCGCAAAACACTACAGCTCCGGGATTCGCCATCGGTTGCTACGGCGCCGAGATCAAAAGCCATTCCCCCGCTCACCATCTTGTATTTGTTTGCTGAGAAAGAAGTGGACAATGAATTCTGGTTCGAGGTGGGGTTCGATCTGAAGGGAACCAACAGCGGTTGGGTCGCCGCGCGTGATCTGACGTTTTGGAACCAAAGCATTGTGATGACCTTCGCTCCACGTAGCGAACGCAATCAAGTCCTGTTCTTTGGAGATCGTGAGGAAGCCTTGCTCAACAATGTGCAAGCGGCGAAGCAAGACTATAAGCAGCTTCACAAAGGCTATTGCGCCGGTGATCCGACCACCACTGATATGATTGTCGCCGTGGAGCCGCGCGGGTACGCCGATCCGAGCCAGGGATTCTACTTCTTCCCCATTCTTCGCTCCGAGACCATCCGCATGAGGAACGGTCAGCGTGGCAAATTGATGCAGGTGGCGGCGATCTCTCAATCCATTCCAGGAGGTGCCCAGGCAAAGGCAATGGACACGGACCGCTGTGGCCGGGGGGCGGACGTCAATCCCGACCGACGGCCCAGTCTGGTGGGAGCGGCGCAACCCCATTTCGGCCTTGTTTTCGTGATCGATACGACCGTTTCCATGCAACCTTATATTGATGGGGTCCGCAGGGTTTTGGAAAACACCATGACCCGGATCCGGCAAGACGTCCAAGACGCCAGGATCTCTATTGCCGTGGTGGGCTATCGCGACAGTCTAGAAGCTACTCCAGGTCTTGAATATCTAACAAAAGTGCATTCGGATTTTGTGCCAAGTCATCGACAAAATGAGTTGGTGAAAGTGTTCCGCACCATGACGGAGGCCAGAGTTTCCAGCCGGAACTACCGGGAAGACGCCATGTCGGGCATCGAACGGGCGTTGGACAACGGGCGGGGCCTGGACTGGTCGGACAAGGACGCCGGCATCATTGTGCTGATCACCGATGCAAGCGCCCGGGAGGCTGGGGATCCTCTGAGCGGAAGCGGCAAAAATCCCGATGAATTGGCGGTTCAGGCGAAGGAAACCAATCGGCATATCGTCACCATTCATCTGCGGACACCCGGAGGCCAAACAAACAATGATTGGGAACGGGCCATGGCCCAGTACAGGCAATTGGCGACGACTCTGGAACAGGAGGTGGCCGTCAGTTACATCCCTGTCGAGGGTGGCGATCTTGAGCGCTATGACAATGTGATCGAGACGGCGTTGAATACGATCATGGCAGACCTCCAGGGGCGGCAATCCGGAGAGCCGACCGACCAGGTGGATCAGCCGACCCAAAAAATTGTGTCCCGCTTGGCCCGTGCCATGCGGCTCGCTTATCAGGGGCGGGTGGAAGGAGCCAGCCCTCCGGAGGTGTTCCAGGCGTGGGTTGCCGACCGGGACCCGATCACGCCGTCGCTACAAGCCTTTGAAATCCGTGTTTTGCTTAGTAAGAACCAGCTCAGTGACCTGCATCAGGCACTCAAGGCAATCCTGGAAGCCGCTGATCAAGGGAAGCTAACGAGCAAAGGCTTTTTCAATCGACTGCGATCGACCACGGCGGTGATGACCCGTGATCCGAAGAAGATCGCTCGGTTGGGGGATGTTGGGCGGATCGACGAATTGTTGGAAGGCCTGCCTTATCGCAGCAGCATTCTCAACATCACCGAGGATATCTGGTTGGGGTGGGGTGCGGAGCGTAAGCAGTCGTTCATCAACAGCCTAACATCGAAAATCCTGGCCTACCGAAAGTATCATGACAATGCCGATCTCTGGACCTCGTTCGAGGGGCAGGACGGGAGTGGCGAAGCCTACTATGCCATTCCCCTGAAGCTGATGCCATGAGACCAATACGGCCAACCTATACCTATGCTCTTTCCGGTCTTCGAAAGACATGGACATCGGAGACGGACCCCTTTCATCTGGCCGTGGAGAACTTGACCGTCGAAGCGGGAGACATTGTCGTGCTGCGAGGGGAGAGCGGCTGCGGCAAGAGCACATTCCTTGATATCCTTGGGATGACTCTCCAGCCCGATGTCTGCACGAAATTCGAATTTGTCGGCCGCAATCGCAAGCCCTTGGATGCAAGGAGGATGTGGGAAAAGCGGAATATGGGCGCGCTGACAAAGTTACGTCGCCGCAATCTCGGCTATGTGATGCAGACCGGCGGGTTACTGCCATATTTGACGGTTCGGCAAAATATCGAGCTGGTTGGTTGGATCAACGGGCAGGATATTCGGGCCGCGAAGGTATCGCTTGTTGAGCATTTGGGGTTGATGCCGCTGTTGGATAGAAAACCGGCCCAACTTTCGGTGGGACAACGGCAAAGAGTCGCCATCGCCCGCGCCTTGATTCACAGACCCAAAGTGATACTGGCCGATGAGCCGACCGCCTCCCTTGACCCGCACAATGCCGAGCGGGTTTTTGCGCTGTTGGTCGATCTGGTCCGGACCGAAAAGGCAACCGCCGTTATCGCGACCCATGATTGGGAGCTGGCCAAGAAGTACGGCTGCACCATCTTGGAACATGCTCTTACCGATACGCCACATGGCGTTGTCTCCACGTTTTCCGGTTGATGGGAGGCGACGATGCCCGGCGTTGTTTTCAAGCTGTCTGTCCTGGATTTCATCCACGAGTCCAAGATGTCCATCTGTCTGATTCTGGCTCTGGCGGCCGTTCTTAGCCCGCTGTTGATCCTCTTTGGCTTGAAGTTCGGTATGGTCGATACGTTGACCAACAAGCTGATGACCAATCCCGGCAATCGCCATTTGATCAATGTTGGGGCCGGGCAATTCAACGATGTTTTTCTGGACCAGTTAAAGGCGCGAGACGAGGTGGATTTCGTCATTCCGAGCGTTCGTCCACTGGCCGCCGATTTCTATGACCTGAAGAACACTCATACCGGAACGAGCCTCCAGGGGGTGGCCTTGTACCCCACTGAACCCGGTGATCCGTTGGTTCCAGACGGCTCGGGTAGACTCAACGAGTCCCTTGACGTGTTTGCGTCCGAGGGACTGGCGAGAAAACTCGATCTGAAAGTGGGTTCGACGTTGGTCGGGATGGTGGTACGTCGGATAAACGGTCAAGAGGAAACCGTGGAGATTTCCTTGCGAGTGGCCGACCTGTTGCCGCCCAATCATTTAAACGCCGATAGCCTGCTTGTTTCCTTATCCTTGCTGGAACGGATCGAGGACTATCGTGACGGCTACAAGGTCGAGGGGGTGAGCACAACGGGCAAGGATCCGCGTTCTTCGCCGAGGGTCTATGCCAAGTTCAGATTATACGCAAAGGATATCTTCCAGGTTGAGGCTCTCATAGATCACCTGCAAGACCAGGGCATTGAAACCCATAGCGAGGTGGAACAGATCCGGGATTTGCGGATTCTCGATTCCACTCTTGGTCAAATCTTCTGGATCATCGCGGTCATTGGCGCGGGCGGTTTTTTGGCGTCCTTGGCTGCCAATCTCCTGTCGAATGTGGAAAGAAAGAAACGGGATTTGGCCATCATCCGGCAGTTGGGGGTATCGCCCCGGGGGGCTGTGTTGTTCCCCATATACCAGTCCTTGCTGGTTGGTGTTGGCGGAAGTGTGCTTGCCCTGATGATGTTTGAGGGGGTCAGTTGGCTCTTGAATGCGGCCTTCGCCGATAGCCTGTCGACGGACGAATTCATCTGTCTTCTCAGGCCGGACCATATGTCTATGGCCTTGGCGTTCACCCTTGGCGTATCGCTCATAGCCGCCCTTTGGGCAGGCGTGGATGCGGCTCGCCTTGATCCGGCGGAGGCCATTCGTGAGCGGTAGAACAGCTTTCATGGGCATCGCGCAGTTTGCGTTGGGGGTAACTGGCATGGCGCTTGTTGCAACGACCGCTGCTGCCGAGACCAAACCGTGGCCCCAAGAATTCTACAACCCCAAGCCAAATGACCACGATCTGATTTTGGGTATGCCCTGCAAGGGGGCGATGGTTTTCCGGCGGATCGATGTGGCGAACGGTGCTCCCATGGCAGACCGGGAACTGAGCATCGGGAGTGGCGAAGGCGCGATCAGAGGCACGCGCACGGCCTATCTTGCCGGGGGATTCGAAGAGCCTCAAGAGTCGGGGCGGGCTCACTACTACTACCTCGGAAAGTACGAGGTGACTCAAGATCAGTACGATGCCGTCCTGTCCGTCGGGACAGGCAAATGTCCCAGGGCTGACGAGGAGGGGCGGCGACCAGCGCGCAGACTCTCTTGGCTCGAAGCACAAGTTTTTGCAGATCGCTATAGTCAATGGTTGCGCGCGCACGAAGAGCAACGTCTTCCCAGCGCGGGGGACTTCTTGGCCCATGTGCGGCTGCCCACCGAGGCGGAGTGGGAATTTGCCGCCCGGGGAGGTCTCGCGGTCGATATTCCTTCCGCTGGAGACGTCCCATTGAGCCAGCAGGCTCATTTCGGCAGCACTGAACCTGGTCCACAACCCATCGGTTTGCTGCAGCCTAATCCGCTGAATCTCTACGACATGCTTGGAAACGTGGCCGAGTACACCCTCAACCTATTTCAACTGACCTGGCCGAACAGACTGCATGGCCGGATCGGCGGCGCTACCGTGCGCGGGGGCGATTACGCGACCGAGGAGAATCAACTGGGGACGGCGACAAGGGAAGAGGTGCCGCTATACCGGAGCAAGGAAGGAGGGGCTGGAGTGAACCGGATGGAAACGGTTGGCTTCCGGGTGGTTCTATCCGCTCCCGTGATCCACGACCATAAAAGCCTAAAGCAAATCAAAACCGCCCGAAAATCTGCCACGACGTTCGCTTCGGTCCTGGGGCAGCGGGCAGGCGAGCCTGCGAGCCAAGAACACGCATCCATCCCCGACAACAAGACGGAAGGCGACCTGAGGGCGGCGCTTCTAGAAGCCCAGGTGAAATCGGGAATGTATTTGGTCACGGCGGTTCTGGCCAAGAAAGCTGACTACCGGACCCGGCACAACCTTGCCAAATCCTACGAGGAGGAACTGAAAAAATTCTTGTCTTACGCTGAAAAAAATAAAAATGAAATAACTGAAATAGAAAAAAATACATGGATGAAAGATAAGGAATCATTTGATGAGAGAATGAGAAATTCATATGAAGAACTAAGTAATGTATATATTTCATATTTATCATATATAAAGAATATGTTTATTTCTTATTCTTTTTCAGAAATAAAACACATGATAGACAATATAATAAATAAAAAATCAGATGATGATAGAAGTTTTTATGTAGGTCTAAGTCAGGTAATAAGGGATGTAGATAGTTATAATAAAACAGGTGAGCTAGACCTTAATAAGGAACTGTAGGTGGGATATTAAATGAAAACGAACATTTTGTTTCGATGTATTGTTATTTTGTCTGTGTGTCTGCCGTTGTCCTTGGGGGGGTGTGTCACCGGAGGCACTGGCATGCCAGGACTGGGAGAGACCTCAACCTCTCGGCAGGCCCTGCGCGATAGCAACGCTACTTTTTCACGCACCGTTGGCGAGGGGGTTGCTGCGGGCGCCCTGCTGGGTGGATTGCTGGGGTACGTCGTCACCGGCAAGGTAAGGGGCGGATTGGTTGGCGGTATGCTAGGGGCGGTGGCCGGCGGCGTCGCAGGGAACTATGTGGCCCAAAAACAAGCGAGTGCCGCCTCGCGGGAAGAAGCCCAAGCGGCCATTCTGGCGGACCTGAAGGCCAAAAACGTCGAAGCCCAACGGGTGTTGAATGCGGCTCGGGTCGTGGTCGACGAGGATCTCCGGAAGATGGCCGGATTGAGAAAAGATCTGGCCGATGGCCATATCACGCAAAAGGAATTTAACCAACAGATGCAGAGGGTCCAGCGGGATAAAAAACTGTTGGACGAGGCCGTTCAAAACACCGACGAGCAGATCGCCTTTTTCGAGGATACCGTGAAGAGCATGGAGGAACGTGGACTGGAGTCTGGCGATTCAGAGGCTTCCCGTGAGGTGGCGGAAATGAGGTCAAAGCGCAAGGCGCTACTTGACTTGGGTGAGGCCTACACTTTTGCGGACGGAGCACCGTAATGGAGCCTGACAAAAAAAAGGATCGCAGGGCGGCGGCTATCATGCTGCCCGTTATGCTGGTCGGCGGCGGGGTGTTTCTATCGTCTTGCCAGACCTCTGGGGATCCGGCCGAAGGGGGATTTTTCAACGGTGTACAGGACTTGCTCGACGGGACCTATGGCAAGCGGCAGGCGGAGCAGCAGCGCGAGATAGAACGTCAGCGTGGCGTCATTCAAGCGCTGGAAAAGCGCGCCGAGGAATTGCAGGCCGAACGGGAGGCTATGCGGGCGGAAGTCGCGACCTTGCTGGGGCGCCTGACCACAATGCAGCGATCACTGGACCAACGAAAAAAAGAACTGAAGGGAATATCCAAGAAGCGGGAACAAATGGAAGAGTATCTTGAGCAACGAACCAACGAATTGGAGCGTTTGAAGGGGGAACTCCACAGCCTGCAATCAAACGAAGACGGAATACCTTACGATATAACAGTGACTAGGCAGCGCCTGAGGGCTTTGAATAATACTGTAAATAAGATGGAAGGGGAGTGAGTGATATGGAGTTTATTATTAGAGTATATAACAGCGGTAATATTATATTTTTTATTCCGTTAGGTTTATATGCAATTTGTTACATAATTATGTTGGTTGGAAAATATAATAATAATATTACTGTTAGGGGTCTTCGCGGTATCAGTAATATATCTATGTTGTGTATTGCAGCTGTATTGTTAATGGATGTCTATAACGGCCCGTCGTCAAAAGAATATATATTTTATTATTTTATTTATATCGGAGTTCTTTACATTTTACAATTAATAATAGACATAATATTAGAAAATAGAAATAAGGAGAGTTATCGTATTGGAGTACAAAGTAGTGGTGATGGTGGCGGCGATGGAGGGCAGTCTGGGGTACCAGAAGATGAAGATGGTATTTGTTTCGGCGAATTAAGTAAAAATGATTTTAAGTATCTGCTATCAATACTAGTTTCCGTTGTTTTTCAATTAAGTGAAAATAAGAACCAAGTAATAAAAATTCGTTATAATGGTAGTTCATTCATCTATTCGATAATGGGTGGTGTAGATGACAGTGATACAGAAGGGGGTATTGGATGAACAACAACCTCCTTTTGGCAGTGGTTATGCTGGTCATTGTGGTTGTCACCACCGTAAAGAGTGTTGAGAAGAAGGCAAATGCCTGCGCACCATTGGAATGGGCTTTGAAGACGGCGCCAAAAGAGCACTATAGCAGCAACGATCCGAACCAGAGTTATGTTAAGCTGAAGATGAGAAAGATTGCGCGGGAGAGGGGTATTTCGACTCAGGAGTTGTTTGAACGGCGCCGGATCGAGGAGGCGGCCTACTTCTATCAACTGCCGCCGATCCTGTTCGAAAGAGGGGTTCCAGCCCGAAACGGCAATGATGAGCTGACGATATCCGAAGGCCTCGATACGACCGATCAAGACATCAAGGATGAGATTCTGCCGAAGGTGATGGCGGTATTGAGCTGGCAGAGACAACTCGAACGGTGCCGCGCTGACGATAAGGGTAAGTTATTTCCCGTCTGTGGCGATATCCGCATCGTGATTCATGGTCATGCTTCGCCCGACTATAGCAATGAAGTATGCAAAGAGAACGATTCACTCTGCAAATCGCAGAAAAACTACCAGCTTTCACAGGACCGGGCGAGCTATGTCAAAACCCATCTCAGGAAGCTTGTGGTAGAGAGTTGGGACAAGAAGAACGATCCGGTCTCTGAAAAGGTGGGGGCCTGGTTCGACAAGCTCGTGGTTGCCGTCGGGCATGGAGCCGATCTCTCCCGGTGGGGCCCCGACAATCAAGCAGCGGCTGCGGACGACGAGCACGATGAAAATGAAGTCCTGCGCCGGGCCGAGGTTCATCTACAGTCCCAATGCTGGAGTCTGATTGACAGTTTCTATTTCACAATCCATCAAGGGCCTGGCCGACAAGATGCGGGAGGCGTTAAGCCTCAGCCGGCAGGGTAAAGCGGAAGGTGGTTCCCTGCCCGGGGATGGACTCGACCCAAATCCGCCCCCCCCGATGTTCCACCACCCGGCGGCAAATGGCGAGCCCGATACCTGTTCCCTCGTAGTCCTCCCGATGGTGCAGGCGCTGGAAAATGATGAAGATGCGGTCCTGATACTGCTGTTCGATACCAATGCCGTTGTCGGTGATATGAAATTCCCAGAAACCGGCCTTGCGCTCCACGCCCACTTCGACCACCGGGGTGCGGGTGGGATGGCGGTACTTGATGGCATTGCCAATCAGGTTCTGGAACAGCCGTATGGTTTGCGACCGGTCCCCTTGAACGGTCGGTAGGGGGCCGACAACCAGTTGGGCATTGCTTTCCCGAATTCCCGTTTCCAGATTCATCAAGACTTCCGCGACCACGTCGTTCAGATCAAGGGCCTCCATCTGCCTTACCGCACTTTCGACCCGCGAGTAGGTCAACAGATCATTGATCATCAAATGCATGCGGGTGGCGCCCTCGACGGCGAAGTTCATCATCTCGCGGGCTTCCGAATTCAGGTCTTCGCTATATTTACGGTCCAGTAGCTGTAGGTAACTGGTGATCATCCGCAGAGGTTCTTGAAGATCATGTGAGGCGACGTAGGCAAACTGCTTGAGTTCGGCGTTGGATGTTTCCAGCTGATTGGTCTTTTGGGCCAGCTCCCGTTCCGTCCGATGCCGGGCGGAAATATCGCGGACGATGGCGCAGGCATATTGGCGGTTATCGAATTCAAGGTGGTTCGCCACGGCCTCGAAAGGAATCCGGGCACTCTCGGGCGGAGTCACCGAGCCGTCCCATGTGGTGTTGCCGGTCTCGGTCAGGCGGCGCCAGAAGGCATTCCAGTCCCCATCGTCGGGCAGGGGCACATGATCGCCGACAGGTTTGCCGATCAGCTCCTCACAGGGGGCCTGTAAAAGTGCGCAGCCCGCCTCGTTGATCGCAAAAATGATTCCATCGTCGGCAATCCAGAAAATGCTGTCGGCGCTATGGTCGATGGCAAACTGGGTCAGCCGAAGGTCATATTCAGCCTGGCGCCGGGCCTCGATCATGCGGTTGGCCGATTGAGCCAATTCCTGAAACTCCCGAAATTCCATGGCTTCGGCATCAAGGCCTTCGGATTCCCGGGCGGCGCGGGAAAAGAATTCGGCGAACCGGGAGTGGATCCGGCTGGCCTTCTTCGACGCCCGGCGCGCCGTGAACGTGATCACCAGCAGGAATACCCCGAGAATGGCCCCGGTTTCCAGCACGTTGCGCTGAATGCGGCTGGACAGTTCCAATTCCCGTTGGGCGACCATGTGGTCGATCTCGCCGATATAGGTTCCCGCCCCCACATACCAGCGCCAATCGGGAAAACCGGTTACGTAACTGGTCTTTGGGCCCGCCGCTTGGTCGCCGAAAGCCGGAATGACGTAGTCGACGAATCCACTGCCGCTTTTCGCCACCTCGATCAGTTCCTGGACGATTTTCTTACCATTGACATCGGTGGTCTCGATCATGTTCCGGCCTTTGCCCGGGCCGGTCAGGCCGTAGCCGTTCCAGTCAGCAGCAAACACATAACCCTCATCGCCAAAGCTTATTTTCTCCAGCCGGGCGAGCACATCCAATTGTATGTCCTTTTCAAAGTCCGACCAGTATTCCCCGGTGCCAATCACCCAATCCAGCGGTTCAAAAACTTCGAAATAGGATACTTTCTTGAAATCATCCCCGGTGCCACCTGGTTTGGTCCAGGCGTAGGTGTGATACCCGGAACCATCTTTGGCGACGATTTTGAGCATCTCCTGGATGACTTTCTCCCCCGTGACGCTGTTCATGGGGACCATGTCAGGTCCTTCCAATTCAGACTTCACCGCAAACTGCTGATCGGGTCCACTTTTGCGGAAGGCGAAGAAGTAGCCGCGTCCTCCATCGTGACGAATGGGACGCAGAGTTTCGCGGATCAGATCTTCAAGGAGATGTCGCTCCAAGCGATCCACGTTGGTCTCATAGAGCACGCGCGCGATGGCCAGGGCGTTGCGAACCCGAACCCGGAGCTTGCGGCGGATGATCTGTTTCGATTGATTGCGGCCATGATCAATGACCGAAACCGCGTCGTTGACCACCTTTTGAAGCAAGGCGCGTTGTTCGGCCACCAGCTTATCACGAAGGTTTTCGGCATCTTCGCTGTACTCATGGATTTCGGTACGCATCCATAGGCCGCCGATCAAGGCGACCGCAATCACCGCGACCAGAGCGATACGGAGCGTAAGGGAGCCAACGATGCTCGGTTTATCCGTCATACCCTTTACTATTGATCTCCCAGGAAATATCCGCACTCATTATAAGGTGATTTACCCAGGAATCCACGGGGCTTGCGGAAATACCGGTTTTAAAGCCTTTTTAGCGTTCGCGCAGCGCTTGCCGGAAGGCGGTCAAATAGGGATCAAGAAAATACTCATAGACAGACCTTGTCCCGGTCTGAATGGCGCATTGCACCTGCATGCCGGGGATCAAGTCATAACGCAGATCGCCCTTTGCGAAATGATCGGCTTCGGTCTCCACGCGCACCTGATAGTAGGGCGATCCGTCGTCGGTCAGATGTGCATCGGGGCTGATGGCTACGACCTTCCCGGTCAAACCACCAAACCGCAGGCCATCGGCCGAGGCCAAGCGGACAATGGCTTTCTGTCCCTCGTGGACATAGCCCACATCGGCGGTTGGCAATCGGGCCTCAATCACCATGCGGTCGTCGGATGGTACGACTTCGGCCACCACCATGCCGGGACGGACCACGCCGCCCACATTGCGCATATGCAAAGTCTTGACCACGCCTTCGGTGGGGCTGCGCAAGACCGTGCGTTGCAGACTATCCTCCGCCTTGCGCAGGGCCTCGACCAGTTCCGCGGCAGCCACCTGCACTTCTTGCAGTTTCCCTCGGGCCTCTTCCACAAAGGCCTGGCGGAGAGCCGTGCGCCGGGTACGGGCTTCTTCCAGCGCCGAGCGAGTGCGCGGCAAAAGCTGGTCATCTTCGGCGATCTTGCCCTTCAGGGCAGCGGCCTCGCGTTCTAAGTCCAAGTGCTTGAGGCGGTTGGTCAAATCGAGCTTCAGAAGTTTGCGGCTGATCACCAATTGCTCATTCAGAAGTTTGAGATTGCGCCGATTGCCTTGCAGGCGGGCAGAGACTTCACGAACCTCGAATTGGCGCTGCTCGATGGCCTGATCCTGGGCCTTGAGCTGGCCATTCAGCCGCGACTGGCGGGCCTGAAACAAGGTTTGCGCCCGATTGATCAGGGCCGGACGGGTGGTGGTTAGGGGCTCGGGGAAGGTGACGCTATCGTCTTCGTTGGCTTCCGCCATCAACCGGGCCAAGTCGATCCGATGGCCATCCAGTCGGACCTGCATGCGTGCCACGTCGGCGCCGCTGGTTGTGGTTTCCAAGACCACCAAGGGCTGGCCTTCGGTGACTTTGTCCCCTTGGTCGATCAGCAATTCTGCGACGATGCCGCCCTCCAAGTGCTGAACTTCCTGCACATGACTGGCGGGGACCACGGTGCCGGTGGCATTGCTGACGATATCCAGCTTGCCGTAGGCCGCCCAAGTCGCCACGACGCCAACCAGAGCCAGGCAGGTGAACAAGAACAGATGGGTGGCGCGGTTGCTGCGCCAAGGAGGCGGGGGCGGGGTGCGGGCCAGGCTCATGAGGCTGTCCCCCCCTGTTGCGACGGCGGCCGTCCGGTCACCCTTAGGATCTTCGGTACCGGCTTGCTGTCTAAGTCCAGGATCAGGCGGGCGCCGCGGACAATTACCGGATCGTCGGAGGCGATGATCAAGGTGCGCCCCCGTTCCGCCAAGCCCTTGAGAAGCCCATATACTGCCTGCCGCCCTTCCGCGTCGAGGCCCTCGGTGGGATCATCCAGGACCACCACCAGGCCATCTACCGCCAACGCCCGGGCCAGAGCCAGGCGCTTGCGAATGCCTGCAGCGAGCCGACGGCCGTTGTCGAATATGATGGTATGCAGGCCGTCGCTGCTTTCATTGACGAAGCGGCCCAGGCCACAGGCGCCGATCAAGGCGCTGACCGACGCATCGTCCAGATCCGGATTGGCGGCTTTCAGATTGTCGAGCACGGTGCCATCCAGGAACCGGGGTTCTTGCGGCACATAGGAGATCTGCCGTCGCCACCAGACCGGGTCCAACTGACGGAGATCAACGCCGTCAGCCTGAATATGACCCCGTTGCGGTTCGATGAGGCCGACCAGCAAGCGGGCCAGGGTGCTCTTGCCCGCGCCGTTGCGGCCTCTCAAGAGCAGCACCGAGCCCGGCGCCAAATCTAGGTCCAGCTTTTCAAACAGCGGCGAAGCGGCACCGGGAAAGCCAAAGGAGATGTCTTTCAGTCCGAGACGTCCCGAATAGGGCGAAAGCTGCACGCCCTTTTCCGGTTCCACCGGCAACTGGGCCAAGTCGGCGATGCGGTTCAGGGCCTGTTCGGCACGGACCAGGGACTCCCCCAGTTGGGCCAGCCGGGCCACCGGACCCAGAGCCCGCGCGGCCAGGATATTGGCACCAATCAAGGCGCCCACGTCCAGTTCGCCCCCCACCACCAAGGTGGCGCCGGTGGCGATGATGGCGGCTCCCATGACGGCTTGTGCCGATTGAGTCAGGGCCTGGGAAACACCTTGGATGCTGCCGATCTTGCGGCGCAGGTTTGAAGCGGCTTCCAGATAGCGGCGCCATCCGGCCATCACATGGGCATGGCCGTTAAAAGCGCGGATACTGTCGGCCGTCAGGTCGGCGGCGGCAACCAGGGCCTGACCGGCGGCTTCCGTATCGGCCAGGCCCCGTTGCGGTCCCCGTTGCAAGCGCAGGCCGATGATCCCCAACAGGAGAACCCCGCCAACAAAACCCAAGGCGATCTGGCCGAGGAGCGGGCTGAGCACAAACAAGGCGCCAACGAAGATGAGCGCGAAGGGGATATCCATCAAGGTTGCCGTATTGGCAGGGGTGAAGGCGCTCTCCACCGCTTCCAAGCCACGCACCGCGTCCCGTCGCCGCTCCACCGGAATTTGGTCCAGAGCATCGCGGCGGGCGCTGACCAGCAGGCCGAAAGCGCCATGGGCCCGTTCCCGGTTGGCAGTGCCCAGCATGGCCTCGGCCAGGCGGTGACGGGCATGGCGGAATCCGAACTCCAGCATGATCGCCGCCAGCACCCCGGCGGTCAGGGTGGCCAGGGTGGAATCAACCCCATAGGACACATAGCGATTGAGTACCTGGATCACGAACAGCGGCGAGGCCAAGGCCAGCAGGTTGGCGAGTAATGAGGCGAGCAATAGTTCGGTGGCGATGCCGGGACGCGAGGCCAGGCGTCGGATCAACTCCTTCATGGCAGCTCCTCGAAGGGCCGATCCTCGTCCGGGTCGACCATCGGCGGCACGAATGTGTCATCCTGTTCGACCATCGGTTGGACCGCGTTGGGTCCATCGGCGTAGGGGTCCGGTTCAGGTAGGTTCAGGGGCTTGGCGACCTGTTCGACGAAAACCTCGGGAGTCAAGCGCCCGGTGGCTCGTAGCAGGGTGATTGCGGCGGCGACGGCGCCGGCCTCGGCATTGGCGGCATCGCTACGGGCATTGATCAAGGACGTTTCGCCAGAAAGGACATCGATCAAGGATCGTTGGCCGTAACTGCGTTCCTCGCGGGCCAATTCCAAAAAGGCGGCGGAGATTTCCGCTTGGGTATGGCGGGCGGCGGCGGTTTGACGCGCCTCATCAAGGGATTGCCAGGCGTTGCGGACTTCTTCTTCCACGTTGCGCCGTGTATCGCCCATGCGTCGGGACTGCGAGGTGATATCCGACTGAGCGGCGCGCAGGGTATTGACCGCGGTGAAGCCGAGATTGAAGGGGAAACTCAATTCCACCTTTGCCAGGGTCTCGCCCTTGAAATCCAAGGTACCGCCAACATTGTTCTTCCATTTCCGCTCGGCGATGGCCTCCAGTTTGGGAAAGAAGGCGTCTTGGCGGGTTTCCCGCAGATCCTGACGGGCGATGGCTTCGCTCAAGGAGGCCAGTTGCAAGTCGGTATTGTGGGCCGTCGCCAGATCGAGAGCGTCTTCGAGACTGATTGGAAGATGGCTGTCCGCGACGGTTAACTCAAACAGGGATTCCAAGTCACCGGGCAGCTGGTCAAAAACGGCCCTGTAGCGATTTTCCGCGCGTCTCATCGCACCTTCGGCGGCGATGCGGCGGGATTCCGCCTCGGCCAGCTGGGTCTTGGCCTGCAAAACATCGGTGGAAAGACCGCCTCCGGCCTCGACCCGGGCTTCCTCCAATCCGGTGGTATCAAGGATGTTGGCTTCGGAACGCTGGGCATAGAGCAACACCGTCGCCGATCGGCGCAGATCCACATAGGCGTTGGCCGCTTCCTCGATCAGATCCTGCCGGACCGATATGAGTGACACTTCCTGTTCCGAGATTTGCAGCCGCGTGCGTTCGATCCCGGCATAAGAGGCGCCGAAATCCCACAGTAATTGGGTCAGGCTGAGGTCGGCTTCCTGGAAGCTGGTGGAGGTCTTGGCCGCTTCGTGCTTGAGTTGGGTCTCCCAGCCGTAATTGGCGGTCACGTCCAAAGTGGGATAAAGCGGCGCAAAAGCGGCCTTGGCCCGTTCCTTGGCGGCGTCCAGGTCGGACCGCACCGCTTCGATCCGGTCATGGCGTTCAAGGACATCGCTCAGCAGATCGGAAAACGGTTCGGCGGCATCAACAGGGAAAGGGAGCACGATCAGCAGGCAGGCCACCAGCGCCAGTAGACGCGGATAGCGATAACCGTCCGAATATCGGTTCCGGCCTACCATCGGTTCAAACTTCCACCCATCTTTTTCCCGTATCAAGGTTGCCTTTTGGGGCAAACTCTGGTTTCCTTATAGTCCAAGCTCTTGAGAGGAAATAAGGCTTTTTATTCCCTGCCCTTAAAATAACCGGATAAATCATAATAATAAATGATCCGGTAAAGAGGGCCGGTTTTTGGCGCCTCATAGTTGGACGCGAGCGAGCTTGGACAATGGAAAAAGAACAAAATCAGGACTTTATGTCCGAAGGTACCACGGCTAGCGAAATCGAAGGCACTCAGGGAGAGACCTTGATGCCAACCGATTCGGGTGCCGATTCTATGAGTTCCCTGGAACTCTTGCTGAGCGGACTCGCCACGCAAGGGGGAATCGAGTCGGCCGTCGCCGATGTGGTGCAAGCCGCCTTGGCCGAGGCCCTGGCGAGCGGAATCCAACCCGAAGTGGCCCAACAGGCCTCCGATGCTTTCGTTGCGGCCCTTGTGGAAGCGCTCGGTGACGGTTTGTCTCCGCAAGCAGCCCTGGACCTTGCCAAAGGCATTTTCGTCCAGGCCCAGGCCCAAGCCGACCAGAATGCTCAAAACCTTGACGAAACCTGGCTAACAGAATTGTCCGGGCGCGACGCCGACGGCCGGACCGTGGATCAATTGAGTGAAATCGAGGTCGCGGATCTCCTGGAGGCCTCTCCCGATATGCTGGGCGAGGTGGCGGAAGTGTTCGCCCAGGTGCTGCGCGAGGCCTTGGCCCAGGGGAGCACGCTACAAGAAGCCTTGAGCGAAGCCCGCGGAGCCGCCGATGGCTTCTTGTTGAATGGTTTGGCCACAGCAGGCGGCGATAGTCTCCTGGCCGCGCTGGCCTCCGGCGAAGGCTTGGACAACGAATTCATGAATTCCGAGGCCTTCCGCGAAGCCCTCGGCGAGGCTTTGGCTTCTGGTGCCGACCTGGGGGTCGCTTTGGAATTGGCCGCCGCCGCACAGGCCCAATTGGCCCGGGCTGGCGAGGAAAGCGATCTTGAGCTGGATCCCGCCGCCGCCATGATCGCCGCGCTGGCCGAAGGCGAAGACGTGGACGCCACGCTGAACGACATGGTGCTGGCCGCGGGTGGCGATGGCGGTTATCTGGACGCCTTGGGCGATGCCCTGGCAAAAGGCCTGGGGGCCGCGTCCCTGGAAGAGGCCGGACAGACCATCAAGTCCATCGCGGAAGCCCGGGGCGATACGCAGTTGACCCTGTCGCAAGTGGATCAATTGTTGCAGACCCTGGCCACCGGTGGTGATGTGGCGTCGCTCATCCGCGACATGGGCGGCGATGTGGGTGCCTTTGAACAGGCTCTGGCCGAGGCTATGTCCAATGGCCAAAGCCTGGGCACCGCTTTGCCCAACGCCATTGCCGCTTCCCAGCAGGTGGTTGAATCAGAGGCTCTGGTTGATGAAGGGGGCAGCGATATCCTCAATGCCCTGGCCA
Source organism: Magnetospira sp. QH-2 (assembly GCF_000968135.1). Classification (NCBI taxonomy): domain Bacteria; kingdom Pseudomonadati; phylum Pseudomonadota; class Alphaproteobacteria; order Rhodospirillales; family Thalassospiraceae; genus Magnetospira; species Magnetospira sp. QH-2. Next base: position 1,310,998 of record NZ_FO538765.1, read on the forward strand.
CCGGCAATGCTGATGGATTGAACGGCGGCGAGGATTTCGAGCTGGCATTGTCCACCGCTCTTGAGCAAGGGCAGGATCCGGATCAGGCGGTCACGGGGGCCAACGATGCGGCCCAGCAGATTGCCGATGCCCTGGATGGGGATACCGATACCCAGGTTGCCGCCAATGACACCGATGATGAGCTGGATACCTTTTTGGATGAGGGCACGGCCGCCGGAACCGAAGAGCCGGTTGTCGAGGAATTCGTCGACGACGGAACGGGAGATGACGAAGCGCTGCCCGATGAAGGGTTTGACGAGTTTGAAACAGCGGCGGGCGGGAACGATACACCCGAATCGAATGGCAACACATGGAACGGGCCAAGTTTCGGCGGCGACGGCCAGAACGGTGGTGGGCCTGGCAGCCTGATCGGCGGCTCGGGGAACGGAATCCCGACCACGACCGAATCAAGGGGTACGAATTCCGGCGATGACGGTGGCGACTCCGACCCGGGTGACACCACGACGCCCGACACGGCAACCACCCCCAATTTGTTGCCACTGGTCGCGGGACCCCTCGTGGTCAACAGCAATGAACAGAGCGGCGATCAGGACGTGGACTTGTTGGCGGGCGCTTCGGATCCGGATGGCGGCGGCGCGCTGGTCATCAGCAATCTGACGTTGGTCAGTGGGAATGGGGTCGGTGTAACAGTCACTGGCAGCGTCTTGACCATCGATACGGACGCCTATGTCTATCTCGCCGTCGGCGAGACCGAGGACTTGGTCTATACCTATGACATCACTGATGGCGATGGTGGCTCGGTGACCCAGACCGCGACCCTGTCGGTGGCGGGGGACAATGAGCAGCCGACGGTCAGCGGTGTAGTGACGGGCCCGAGCGGAGTGACCGAAGATGGCACGTCTTTCCAGATCGATTTGCTGCGCAATGCCTCCGATGAGGATCTTTCCGACGATTTGGATACGCAATCGGTTTCGGTAAACGCCGTGGGTGGGGTCCTCCCGTTGGCCCCCGTGGCTTTCACGGTTGACGATGGAACCGGAGAACTGGATCTGGATCCAGCTCAGTTCAACTACCTGGCGGTCGGCGAGAGCGTTGATCTCGAGGTGAGCTACAATGTTGTTGACGGCAATGGCGGCTCTGTGCCGACCACGGCCACGGTGACCGTCAACGGCGCCAATGACGGCCCGGCGGTCAGTGGTGTGGTGACGGGCCCGAGCGGAGTGACCGAAGATGGCGCGTCTTTCCAAATCGATTTGCTGGGCAATGCCTCCGATGAGGATCTTTCCGACGATTTGGATACGCAATCGGTTTCGGTAAATGCCGTGGGTGGGGTCCTCCCGCTGGCCCCCGTGGCTTTCACGGTTGACGATGGAACCGGAGAACTGGATCTGGATCCGGCTCAGTTCAACTACCTGGCGGTCGGCGAGAGCGTTGATCTCGAGGTGAGCTACAATGTTATTGACGGCAATGGCGGCTCTGTGCCGACCACGGCCACGGTGACCATCAACGGCGCCAATGACGCCCCAACGGTCAGTGGGGTCGTTGTGGGGCCTTCGGGAGTGACCGATGATGGGTCGGCGATCCAGATCGATCTGCTGGGCAACGCCTCCGATGATGATCTTTCCGACGATTTGGATACGGCTTCCGTTGCCGTCGCCGTGACCGGTGGGATTGCCCCGACCGACGCGGTCGTCTTCACCATCGACAATGATAGCGGCCAAGTGAGCCTTGATTCGACCCAGTTCGATTATCTGGCGGTCGGAGACAGCGTTGATCTTGAATTTTCCTATGACGTGATTGACGGCAATGGTGGATTTGTAGCGACCACGGCCACGGTGACCATCAACGGTGCCAACGATGCGCCGGTTGTCAGTGCTCCCGTCGTCGGTCCGACCGATGCGACGGAGCAATCCGCGGCCTATGAAATCGACCTGCTGAGCAATGCTTCGGATGTGGATCGGGGGGCGGATCTTGATACAAGCACCGTATCAATCTCGGTTTCCAGCGGTCCTTCGCCAAGCAACCCAGTCACCTTTGTTGTCGACAATTTGACCGGCGTCCTCACGCTTGACCCGTCGCAGTTCGCCTATCTTTCCGGCACCGAGTCGGTGACGTTGGAAATCAGCTATGACGTCATAGACAACGAAGGTGGGATTACGCCAACCACCGCGACAACGACCATTTCAGGCATCACAGCGGCCTACTATGCCTTTGCCGTCGCCGATGTGGGGACGGGGGCCGCCGATGAGATTCATGGTGGTTCAGCCAATGGGTTGACGGATTCCAACGTCCTGCGCATTGAATTTGATCCAGACAACATGCCCACCGCCGACCTATTGACGGTCCTGCAGGCCTACAATCAATCGGACACATCCGCCTACACGACGGATAGCCCCTATGCCATTGCCGACCTCAACATCAATATTTCCGGTTGGACCAGCATTGAGACCGTGATTGTGCGCGATGGGGTGGCCTATCCCATCGATACCGATCCGGCGGCCGTGTTCATTGGGACACCGGGCAACGACGACGGTGCGGGCGGGGGGCTGGATCTTGATCTTGCCAATATCCTGTACGGAGATCGGGGGTCCGACGAGTTCTCCGGTGGGAACGAATCCGATATCCTCGACGGCGGTGCCGGTCGCGATACCCTGTCAGGCGATGATGGAAACGACTTGCTGCAAGGCGGTGAGGACAACGACATACTCATCGGCGGCAGCGGAGATGACGTCTTTGGAATCACGGGCACCGATCAGGGCTTTGACGATTTTGACGGCGGCACGGGCTCGGATACCATTCTCGGCAGTCAAGGTGACGATACCATTGGTATTTTCGAGAGTTTTGGTCCCGCGGATTCGGTCGAAACCATTGACGGTGGTGACGGCTACAACGTGGTCGAAGGTAGCTATAAGAATAACCAGCTGGATTTCAGCGCCACCGAATTGCACAACATCGACCTGATAACCGGCGGGGCCGGAGTGGATGATATTATCGGATCCGATGGTGCGGATACCATCACCGGCGGAACATCCAATGATGTCCTGTCCGGCGGCGGCGGCGACGATGTTTTTCGCATTGACGGCAGCGCCGAGGGCTTCGATCTGTACGATGGTGGACAAGGCACCGACACCATCCTTGGCGGAGATGGCGATGATTCCATTGGCATCGACCAACTGTTTGATCCGACCCAATCCGTTGAAGTGATAGATGGCGGGGCCGGATACAACGTGATTCAGGGCAGCTTCAATACCGACGTGATGGATTTCAGTGCCACGGAATTGTTGAATATCGACCTGATCGACGGCGGTAGTCGCTCCGATACCATTATCGGATCGGATGGAGACGATACGATTTCCGGCGGTGTTTCCGATGACTCTCTTTCCGGCGGTGCCGGAAACGACGTGTTCTTGGTCAGTGGTTCGTCCGAGGGGTCGGATGCGTATTCCGGTGGCGCCGGTGTTGATACCATTCTCGGTAGTTCCGGTGATGACACCATCGGCTTATCTGGGACGTTCAACGCCACCAACGGCATCAATGTGATTGATGGCGGGGCCGGAACAGATGTTATTGCCGGATCTTCGAGCGCAAATATCCTGGACTTCAGTTCCACCGTTCTGACGAACATCGAGAGCATCGATGGCGGTGGTGGCAGTGACGTGATTACCGGAACGACCGGAGCGGACGTTATCGGCGGCGGCGCTGGCTCGGATCGAATCAATGGCGGCGGTGGGGACGACCAACTGTCGGGTGGCAATGGATCAGACACCTTTGTGTTTTCCAGCGCGGGCCATATCACCATCACTGACTATGCGACCGGGAACAACAAGCTGGATTTCGATGCGGTATTCGAAACCTTGGGAATCGACTCTGGTGGCCAAGTTGTCATGCTCGATGACGCGGGAGATGGACAAACGGTCCTCAGCGTCGCCGATGGGGCGGGAAACACCGCTGAGTCCTTGTTTACGGTAACCTTGGCGGATACCGATTGGACCCAAAGCCAAGCCGCGACCAAGATAGCGTCCAGCCGGGTTGTTGAAGATGCCACGGACACTGTCGCACAGGTGGATATGGGCCTGGAAGACAACCAAGCCCTGACTTTCGATGGCGTTGATGACATGGTGACCCTCGCCGATCCGGCGGCCCTGTCGCTGACCGGTGCGCTGACCGTCGAAGCCTGGATCCGACCCGACAGCCTGAGCGGCGATGCCCAGACCATCCTCGGCAATGATGAAATGGCTCTGCAATTGGATGGTGGCCTGTTGAACTTCACCCTGAATGCCGAGGGTCTGGATTATACCATTGCCTCCAACGGTGCGCTGAGCGAAGGCGAATGGATTCACATCGCCGGTGTCTATGATGGCACCAGTGGCGACATGTCGCTCTATATCAATGGCATTGCCCAAGATCAGACAGCCACGCCCGGGACTTCGGTCGATATTGGCGGACAGGCGCTGGAAGTGGGGGGGCTGGGCGGGGCATCCCTGTTCCAAGGCGCGGTGGAAGAAGTCCGGCTATGGAACGATGTGCGGAGCGAGTCCGAGATCCAAGACACCATGGGGCGTCAGCTCAATGGCGATGAAGCGGATCTGGCGGGCTACTGGAATTTCAACGAAGGCGGCGGGACAACCGTTGCCGACGGCACCGGCAATGGCCACGACGGCACCGTGACCGGCGGGGCTAAGTTCACCAACTTGTCGCAGCCCACCGTGGGACAGGGCGAGACCTACAAGGGCCTGTTGCTGGGTACCGATGCGGCGGGAGACTCGCTGACCTACGCCATGGCCGTGGATCCCGATCATGCCTCGGCCATGACTCTGAGTGGCAATACCTATACCTATGAAAACGACGGAAACAGTGCCGCCGACGATTCCTTTGCCGTCACCGTGACCGATTCCGCTGGGAATGAAACCACTGAAATCGTCCAGGTAGATATCACCTGATCGGGAGAAAAAGGGCGCCACCCAGGGGTCATGGACACTCATCGAAGCGTTTTCGTTGATTTTTCCGCGCCATGCGGGAGAATGGGGCCGAACGTCCGGTGAATTGAAGGGGCAAACGATGAGTGCGGGGTCGGCAGGCGGCGCGGGGCAATCCAAGCGACAGCGGTTTTTCTTGATCCTGCTGGCTCTCATAATATTGAGTCTGGTGGCGTCCCTGATTATTCGCGAGACGGTTCTCGAACAAGAAGCCGAGGTCTTTTCCAAGCTGGCGGTGGTCGGGCCCATGAGCGGCCCGGACTCCCGGATTGGGCAATCCCTCAGGCAGGGTACCGAAATCTATATTGATCAGATTAACGATAAAGGCGGATTGGACGGCCGTCGATTGGCGCTTGATGTCATTGATGACAGCGGTGCGACCGATGCCGTGGCTCAGCGAATTCGGGACATGGCCAAGGGGGATACCCTGGGTGCGGTGGGGCATTGGCGGGATGATCGGGTTCGGGCCTTGGCCCCGACCTATGCGGAAAGCGGCCTGCCCTTGATCGTTCCGGCGGCTCTATCCGAGCAGGTCCTGCCCGAGGGACCCATCTTCGGCACCATGTTCGGGCGCGAGCAAGAGGCGCGGTTTTTGGCCAACTACGCCCGCAACGTGCTGGGCCACAAGCTCATGTCCATCATTCAGGACGTGGATGAATACGGGACCTCTCTGGCCGAACCGTTCGAAGCCACTTACCGCCGTTTCGGAACGGCCATCCGCTATAACTGGCTGTTTGATTCCAGCGCCACCGATCCCATGCCGCAACTCAAGAGGATCGTCGAGGAATTGAGCGAACGCAAGGATGCCGGGGCGTTGTTCCTGGCTGTTCGGGGCGAACATGGCGCGGCCCTCGTGCGGATGATCCGCGATGCAAGGCTGAAAAACGTCATTGTCGCTCATTCGGCCCTGAGCACGCAGAATTTCATGGAAGCCGTATCGGCGGGCCTTCCCAGCGGGGCGGACAAGGCCCGCTATACGGACGGAATCATGGTCTCCACGCCGCTGCTCTTGGATACAGCCAATGAGCAGGCCCAGGCCTTTGCCACCCGGTACCGCGACCGCTATGGCGCGCCGCCCGATTGGGTGGCGGCCTATGCCTACGAGGCGGCGCACCTGTTGGTCAGCGGCCTGAAATCCGGAGGAGAAGAAGTGGCCTCCAAGGCGGTGAAGGATCTGCGTAAAACGGTTCTTTCATTCCTCGAAGACATGAAGATCGAAGGCAACGAAGTCGGCGGCATCGCCGGGTCCCGCGGCTTCGGCGAGGATCGCCGCAGTCGAACACCGGTTTTGATCGGGGCCTACAATGGTCTCGACATGGTCTCTGCCCTGACTCAGTTGCAGCCAATCACCTCATATGGCCGCACCAATTACATCGGCGAATTGCGCAAGGGCAAGGTGCTCTATGTGAATGACCGGTTCATGTACCGCACCAACGTGGTTTACACCGGCATCGACCTGAAAGACGTCTCCGAGATTTCCATCGAAGAGAACGCGGCACAGATGGAATTCGTCATCTGGTTTCGCTATCGGGGCAAGTTCGAACCCAACGATGTGGAATTCACCAATGCCGTTGAGCCCATTGAGCTCAAGGAACCCATCGACGAGCAACAGATCGGCGACATGACCTACCGGGCCTATCAGGTTTCCGGCAAGTTCTTGCTTAATTTTACCGAAACAGACCGTTTTTACGGCTCCCATGTGTTGGGTGTCAGCCTGTCCCACCGCAAGCTCAATCGCAACAATCTGCTTTATGTGGTCGACGTGCTGGGCATGAATTTACAGGGCGAGGATTCGGTGCTCGACCAGATCACCCGTCGCCAGGCCATCAACCCCAACATGGGTTGGGTGTCGGAGCGGGCCTGGCTGTCGCAGGATATCTCGCGGCGGGGTACGCTGGGCGATCCGGCCTATGTGGGTTACACCACCAACGCCCCGGAATTCTCGCGCATCGATCTGGGCGTGCTGATCAAGCGTGGCGAGGTGCAGGCGCGTGATTTTGTGCCCGCCGAATACTTCGTATATGTAGGCGTTTTTGGGCTGCTGGGCAGTGTGTTCGCTGTCTGGATGGACCGCAAAAGCAAGCGCCGTTTCTGGTTCGTGCAGTCCTGGTTCCTGCGTCTGATTTCCTGGCCTTTGCTGTTGACGGCGGCGGGAAATCTGGCGTTGCAGAATGCCTTTCATCGCCTTGATGGCTATTACATCGACATCATTGTGATGGCCTATGACATGCTTTGGTGGATCGTACCGGCACGCATCGCCGCGCTGGCCTTGGAGCGATTTATCTGGCTGCCTTTGGAAGAGCATACCGGGCGCACCATTCCCAACGTGGTTCGGGTCTTCGGCTCGGTGACCCTTTATTCCCTGGCCGTCTTCGGCATTATCGCCTTCGTATTCGATCAAAAAGTAACCTCTCTACTGGCTACTTCCGGTCTGTTGGCCATGATTGTCGGCTTGGCCATTCAAGCCAATATTTCCAATATTTTCTCGGGTATTGTGTTGAATATCGAGCGGCCCTTCGCTGTGGGGGACTGGGTCCAGATCGGCGAGATGGAAGAAGGCCGGATCATCGATATCACATGGCGGACCACCCGGGTGCAGACCCGCGCCGGCTATGTGATCAGTGTACCGAATGGACAGGTGTCGGAGGCGGGTGTTCATAATTTCGATTCCGGGCCCGTGGTCCGTCTGGAAATCGAAGTGGAGGTGGATGCCCGCTATAACCACGACGTCACCGACGATATCATGACCCGCACCGCTGAGAAGTTGCCCTATGTGGTCAAGGATCCGCAGCCGGAAGTACGCTTCACCGGCATGAAATGGAATCTGGGCTGGGTGGCGACCTACGAGGTGCAGATCTGGATCGAGGATTACGGCATCCGGGAAGAAGTGGTCGAGGGAGTCCATGTGACTGTCTGGGACGAGCTGATTGCCAATGGCATCTATCCGTCGCCGGACACTCTTGAAAAAGGTTTCCTGCCGAAGTTCGAAGATTTAAAGCCGGATAACAGACCGGTTGAAGAGCATTGAGGGGCTGACGATGAATGGCAAACAAGATCTGAGCAAGGTATCGGTGCTGCTGGTGGAGGATGAAGCCTTCATGAGGCGGCTCATTCAGCGCATGCTCGAAGACCTTGGGGTGGGCGAGATCGTGCTGGCTCAGGATGGCGGCGAGGCTGTTCAGTACATCCTTAACAATTCATACGCATTCACCCTCATCCTGCTGGACCTAGAAATGCCTCGGGTCAATGGATTTGAGGTGTTGAAGTATCTTCGCTCGGCGCCGGACGTGGGCAATCACGACCTGCCCGTGGTCATCCTCACTGGCCATGCGGAAAAGGAACGGGTGGTGCAGGCGGTGCAGTACGGCATTCATGGCTATCTGGTGAAGCCCGTATCCAAGGCCGACCTGATTTCGAAGATCAACCGGGCCATGACCAAGCCGCCCATCGATGCCAGTCATCTGAAATAGGGATTGAGGCTACCCTTCGCTGAAGGTCCCGCGCTTGGGGATTTGGCCCGTGGCGCCACAAATTATGCAATCCACCATCTGATCGGGGCGGTAGCGCTCCGGTTGCTGTCGCCAGTCGCCGCTGCGCTGTGCGGTCAATCGTCCGTCTCCATCGCAATTGGGGCAGGGCTCAAAGCCGTTGCTGACAGGGCGATTCATGGGTTTTTTCTCAGGCAAAGGTTTTTCCGTTCCAGCCCCAAAAGGCACGCTCGGGGGAAGAAAATTCGATGTAGGTACGATCCGCGGGAATGCCAAGGTTTGTTTCGACAAGGGCACTGAGCAATTCCGACAGGCCGTTGGTTTGATCGGTGCCGAGGCCCAGGCTCTTGAGCTGCAACAAGACCGTCGGAGACTCGGAGCCACCGAACATCATCGCGCGCCCGGCCTCGAGCGTGACCATCACATAGCTTTCCGGCTTGCCGAGAGCCGAGGCCATTTGGTGTGACAATTCCGCCATCAGAGCAATCTGGTCTGCCTCGGCAATGGGGACGTTGGTGCGCAAAGTTAACAGCGGCATTGGATGGATTCCCTTTCGGCGGTGGGCGAGGCGGAGAGTGTACGCAATTTTCCGGATGTCGCGTAGCTTGATCCTCCCGCCGTTTTCGGCTATGCCGACGCAACACCGGAGGAGACGACGATTATGAATTTCAGCGCCAACGATCAGGGCATCTTTGAAAGCTTTGGCGAAATGGTCGGCAATGTTATTGCCTGGTTGTCATCCATTGGTGGCGGGATTGGCGAGGCCTTCGATGATTTCTTCTCCGGCGTGGCCCGCGGCAGCGGCATGGAAAATGCCGGTTGGGGCACCTGGGCCCTGGTCATCATCGGGATTCTTCTTCTGGGCATGACCCTGCGGCGGGTGCTGGAAAAAGAGTTCGGCGGGGCCCTAATCACCGGCGTGATCGGTTTGGCGCTCATCGCTTGGGCCATGACTTGATCCATAGGACTGGGGCACCCAAGGGTGTCTTCCACAAGATCTGGTAGGTCTTCCGGATTTGAACCGATTTGTGCGTTAATTCCGCTAACACCCTGATTTTGTTTTCGGTTCATGGTTTTTTTATACTCGTGTAGTGTAATGGGCTGTCTTTTTGCGTAACAGAAGCCTTTCGAGGACGCTGAGCCATGGGCACGAACACGTCTGATTCCAACGGAACGGGAAACCGCAACATTTCGGTCGCCTATGATGCCGACCGTCCGCACGAGGCGGAAGAGTTGCCGCCCGAAGAGGGTTTCATCGTCGATGAACATCTGTCGCCCGACAGTTGGAACCTGCCACGCCATCTGCGCTATCGCTTGCCAGTGGTGATTGGGGCGCTCGTCAGCGTGATCTGGATCGCGCTTTGCGTCTATGTGGTGCATCGGCAATTGGGCTGGGAACAGGTGTTTATTCTGCTGCCCCATGAAGCAGGTGGCCTGGCGGCGGGTATCTTGACCCCGGTGGCGTTGCTCTGGGTCGGCGTGGCTTTCGTGGAGCGTGGGCGCATTCTCAAATACGAGGCGCGGGCTCTGCGCTGGTATTTGCAAAAGCTGACCTATCCGTCCGAAAATGCCAGCACCAGGGTGCGGGAGATATCCCGTTCTTTGCATGCCCAGTCACGCGGCCTGTCCGAGGCCAGTGAAGATGCCTTGAACCGGGCGCGGGCCATGGATGGTCTGATCCGCGATCGGTTGCACGAATTGTCACGCCTGTCGGAAACCAATGAAAAGTTTTCCAAGGAGACCGAGAAGGCCCTGCAACGCCAGACACGCGAGCTGAACACGGCGGCGACCCTGGTGGTTACCCGGGTACAAGAAGCGGCGGATCTGCTGTCGACGCAGATTTCTTCTTTGGAGGGTCGCAGCGAAAACGACGCGGCGAAACTGACCGGCGTGGCCAACCTGCTTGGTGCGCGCGGTGGTGAATTGCAGGAATCCACTCAGGTGGCGGTCACCATCGCCCGGGAAGTGGCAGACTTGCTGGACGGCAAGGCGGAAGCCCTGGCCGATGCTGGCGCCAAGGCGGCGCAACGGGGCGAGGATGTATCCAAGGTGCTGGGCGACAGCTCTCAAACCCTGATCAGCGCCATTGCCGAAGCGGCGGAAAAGGCCCGATCCACGGCGGAATTTGTCGATGAACAGGGACGGTTGCTGGAACAACGCACCGATCAGGCGGCGACGCGCGGTGAACTGATGCGCGAGACTCTGATGGGGCAGGCCAAGGACCTGGAAGCGGTGGGGCGTCGGGTTTCCACTCAGGCCTCGGCCATGGAGGCCTCCCTGGGTGCCCAATCGCGCACCTTGGACGAGACCTCCGACCGTGTGGCTTCGCGGATGATGGATGCCGGGGCCAACTTGGATTCCCGGACTCAGAACCTCAACGATGCCTCCGACCGCGCCTTGGGCAAAATCGAGGCGGTGGGTCTCGCTTACGACAATCATACTAAAACCATGGAATCTTCGGTCAATCGGGCCGAGGAACGGACCCGCGAACTGAGCGAGCGGGTCCATGGGCTATCCGGCGAACTGGGTAACCTTTCCACGCAGGGGTTGGCGGATGTGGCCAAGGTTGCCGAGGATCTTTCCCGGCGCGCCGAGGACTTCAAGGACATCACCCAACAATCGGTCGCACAGGTGGAGGCAGCCGAAGAAGGGCTGGCGCGTCAAGCCGGGCAGATGGTCCAGCACAGCGACGTGGCTTGCAAAAGTCTGGACCTGGCCGGCGAGGCCCTGAAAAAGCGCAGTAGCGACCTGTCCTATGTCGAGACTCAGGCACGCACGGAAATGGACCGGGTGTCCGAAACCTTGCGGGCCCGGACCTTGGAATTGGAAGCGGCTGGAGATACCGGTGTGACCGCTCTGGCCACCGTGACCCATGCCATGCAGACCGGCTTGCAGGAGATGCAGCAGACCGCCGACCGCACCGGAAACTGGAGCGATTCCTTTACCGAACGGGTGGCGCGCCTCTCGACCCTGGGCAGCGAAGTGGCCAATCGGCTCAAGAGTCTGGACTCGGATCTACAGATCCGGGTTCGGGACCTGGATAGCTCTACCGAGGCAGCCTCGACCCGCATGGTCAACCTGACCGAACTGATGGCCAACAATGCCCAGGATCTGGATCATTCGGTGCGCACCGCCGAAGGCCTGTTGAACCGTCTGGGCGAATTGCTGTCCGAACGATCCGGTCAGGCTATCGAAGGGGCGGGCAAGGCCAGTCTGGCCTTGAAGGCTTTGGGCGAATTGCTGGCCAACCGTCGCACAGATCTGCTGGCCGCCGCTGAAGAGGCAGAGGGCCGTCTGCGCACGGCTTCGGATACGCTCTCCAGCCAATCGGGGGCGCTGACCGGTATTGCCGACGCGGCTACCAGCAAATTCACCGAACTGCATGGGGCGGTGAAGACCGGTGCCCGCGATGTGGGCGAGGCAGCCAGCCGCACCGCCCGTCTGATGAACCTTTTGATGACGGCGCTGAAACAGCAGACCGATGAGTTGGACGTGACCTCCAACCGGGTCATGCGCGACATGGGCACGGCCGGTGAATCCTTCCAAAACCGATCCTTGGAATTGGATGCGGTGGCCGAGACCATCGTCGGACGCATGGATGAGGCGGGCGATGTGTTGCAAGGCATCACCGATTCCCTGTCCCGCGCCACCGAGGAAACCGCTGACTCCCTGACCCGGGCCACCGACGGTCTGCGGCATGCGACCGATGCGGTGGTTCTTGCCTCCGAGGATGGTGCCGAGCGCGTGGCTCTGGCCGGGGAAACCGTGGGGAGCAAGGCCGACGCCGCCACCGAGAAATCCGAACAGGTGGTGACCCGCTTGAATGATACGGCGCTGATTCTTGGCGCGAGGGCCCAGGAATTGGAAGATACCACCGAACAATCTCGCAAGATTCTCGGTGGCATGGGAGCCGCCATCAAGGCCCAGACCATCAATGTGGTCCAGTCCTCCGATCAGGTCGCGGCCTCCTTGTCCGCCACTGACGAAGTGCTGCGTCAACGGGTTGATGCTCTGAACGATTCCGCCGCCAACGCGGAAAAGGATCTCGATCGGGCCAGTCAGGCAATGGACAGCAAGGCTCGCCAAGTGGGCGACGTGGCCCAGAAAGCCGCCCGGATCATGTCCGTGGCCTCGGAAGCGTTGGGGCAGCAGGTGGGGCACCTGGATCAGGTCTCCAAGCGTTCCGCCGACCGTCTCGATGGAGCGGGCGCATCGCTGCTCACCCATTCCCAGGAACTGGGCGCGGTCACCGATCAGGCCATGGGGTATTTGGAAACAGCGGGCGAGGAACTGGAACGCCGGGCCGAAGATGTGAAGACCATCTCTACCCGCGCCGCCGGGCATGTGGGTGCGGCCGCCGAAGTGCTGCGCGATGGGGCGCAGAGCATGGCAACCGCCGGGGATTCAGCCGCCGAACGCCTGTCGAGCATGGGCCGCCTGCTGGATCAGAAAACCGCCCGTCTCGCCTCTGCCGCCGAAGCCAGCGCCCAGAATATTTCCATCGTCGCCCAACGTCTCCAAGAAGAATCCGATCATGCGGAACGGGCCTCCAAGCAGGGCTCGGGTAGCTTGGACAAGGCGGCCTCGGATCTACAACGACAATTGTTGGAGCTGCGCGCCGGGTATCAAGAAGCGGTCACGGCCATTGAGACCATTACCGACTCCCTGCACAAACGGGGCCGCGAGGTGCATACGGTTTCTGATCAGGCCCTGGCCAAGCTCAGTGTCTGGGATCATACCTTGGAGAAGCGGACCGCTCAGCTGTCGGATACGTCCGAAAAGGTTGCCAAACAGTCCCGCGAAGTGGCCAAGGCCATGGACAGCCAGTCCCGCGACATGCGCGAGACGGCGCGCGAAGCCGCATCGTTGCTGGAAGTGCTGAAAGTGGAAACCGACAAGGCATCCACCGACGACTTCCTGCGCCGCATGACCTTCATCTCCGAGACTCTGCAATCCTTGGCCGTGGATATCAATCGCTTGATGGAGACCCCGGTCACCGAGGACGATTGGCAACGTTATACCAAGGGCGACAAGGGTGTCTTTGTGCGCAAGATCCTCGGCTTTAGGGACAAGGCCAAGCTGGCTGCCATTCGTGATCGCTACAAAGCCGATGCGGAATTCCGTGAATTTGTCGATCGCTATCGTCAGCAGTTCGAGGAAGTGTTGGAAGGCTCGCGGGCCAATGATCGCAACAACGTGCTCGGCGCCACCTTCCTGACCGCCGACGTGGGCAAGGTTTATATGCTGCTGGCCAAGGCGCTGGAAGGGTAAGTTTGGCATCAATGCCCCGGGCCTGATATTCTGTTGGCGGAATAAGATGAAAGGTCGGATCGATGCGTTGGATGCTGTTGCCCATTGTGGCTGTTGTCGCCCTGGTTCATTCAGAGGCAAAGGCGGAGGAACCGGCGGATACCAACGGCTTTCTATACGAACTGAAGGGCGGCATTTTGGCCCATGATGTTCCGAACATGTGGAGCAGCTTTAGTCGCGAACGGGGAATCGACCTGAACCTGGAGGCGATATTTGCGCCAAAGGTCGATGTCCTGGGGGGCTCCATCCGCCCGGCTCTTGGCGGGTCATTCAATGTTCAAGGGGATACCAGCAAGATCTATCTGGATGCCCGCTACGAATATGTGTTCGAGAGCGAGGTCTATGCCGCGGTTGGTCTTGGCGGAGCCTGGCACAATGGCGAGACGAGCCTGGTTCGTAACGACCGCAAGGCGTTGGGCTCCAAATTGCTATTCCATATTCCGGTGGAGATCGGCTACCGATTTGATCCTCACCATGGTCTGTCGGTCTATTTTGACCATGTCTCGAACGCCTATACCCAGGACTCCAATGAAGGCATGGATACCCTTGGTATCCGATACGGCTATCGTTTTTAGGCGCGTTGCCGGGACTTTGAACGACGGTTGATGGCCCATATGGCAAAACCGATCATGAGCCCACCCAGGAGCTGCCGAGGCTCAATGGGCGTCTGTAGAATCAGTACCGATAGCAAGACGGCGAACAGCGGGACCAGGAACAGAAAGCCGCTGCTGCGGGCGGCGCCGCCCTTGCTCAGGGCCACGGCCCAAAGCCCGAAGGATCCGGTAGAGGAGGGGATGGCCAACCAAAGGAAGGTTGCCCAGTCCGCTCCTTGAAGACCGCCGATCCAGATATGGCCCGTGACGGCGGCTGCCAGCAATAGAGCCGACCCGCCGATGAGCATCTGCCAAAAGGCGAGTACAAAGGGCCGCACCCTGACTTGAAACTTTTTTTGGCCGAGGGTCGCGCAGGCAAAGGCCAGGCCCCCGCCCAAGCCCAGCACATAACCGGTCGGGTCATGGGACAAGTGACCGCCGCCAACGGCGAAGGCGACACCGATGACTCCGATGACCAGGCCGACTTTCGCAAGGACGGTCAGGCGCTCACCGAGCAAAAAAGGGGCCGCCAGACCCACCCATAAGGGATTGGTAAACAGCAGAATCGCCGAAGTGGAGGCACTCAAGGTCTGCATGGACAGAAACAACAGACCCATGACCAGCCCGGTCTGAACCAGCCCAACGAATAGAATCACTGGCCACTGATCCGGTGGGGGAAACAAGTGAGCGCGAAATCCCAGCCCCTTGGCGCGTAAATCCCAATAGACCAACGGCAGGGTGGCGACACCGGCCACAAGGAAACGCCAACCGGTCAGTGGAAACGGGTCTGCCCGGGCCAGCAAGGCCTTCCCGGCGATGAACGAGGCGCCCATGAGAAACGTGGAGCCGATCAAGGCCGCCAGAAATACCCGTTGATCCGGATCGGATAGGGAGTTTGGGAGGCGGGCCATGGGGATGTTCTGACCTGTTACAGCGACAGATTGACGTACCAAAAGGCTACCCTATTGCGATAGAGAATTCACTATGGCATTTTGAATATTATTTATGCGCCAATGGAATAAGTAGTATGGATCGTCTCCTCCAGATGCATCTTTTTGTCCGTCTGGTCGAGGCGCGGAGTTTTTCCGCCGTGGCCCAAGAACGGAACCTGTCCCAGTCGACGGTCTCCAAACAGATGGCGGCCCTGGAAGGCCATCTGGGGGCCCGGTTGCTCAATCGTTCGACCCGCCGTATTTCGCTCACGGAAGAGGGCGCGAGCTACTACGAGAAATGCCGGACTATTCTGGAATCCGTAGCCGAAGCCGAAGCGGGGGTTTCCGGGGCAGCGGCCTCACCGACGGGGACTCTCCGCCTGGCCTGTCCCTTGTCCTTTGGGGCACGCCGGATTGCGCCGTTGCTGCCATCCATCCTCAAAGACAGCCCAGATTTTTCCATCGAACTGGTGATGAGCGATCGGTCCATTGATCTGGTCGAGGAAGGGGTCGATCTGGCGATCCGCATCGGACCCCTGGCTGATAGCGCCCTGATGGTCCAGCGGATCGGTACAACCTGGCGCGAACTGGTGGCCAGTGCCGAGTACCTGCAACAGATGCGCGAGCCCAAGGATTTGAATGATCTCAGCGGCCATAACTGTCTGATCAACACCGGTTTTTCCAGTCCCGATCATTGGCATTTTATGGTGGGGGAAGATTTACGCTCTGTCCCGGTGCAGGGGACCGTCCGGGCCAACAATTCCGGCGCCCTGCGAGAATGCGCGCTGGCCGGCGTGGGGATCGGTCTGATTCCCATCTGGCAGGTCGAGGAGGATCTCAGGTTGGGGCGCCTGCAAAGAGTGCTGCCGAGCCTGAGTCCGGCACCGCTCCCCATTCACGCTCTCTATCCCCGGGGTGGCTTTGTTCCGGCAAAGGTCCGGCTCACCCTGGACCGGCTGAAAAAGGCGTTTAGACGCTAAAGGCTTTGATCCATCCCGACAAAATTTTCCAGCCAGTGGATATCGTAATCGCCATTGATGAATTCGGGATTGTCGACCAGACGTTGATGCAGGGGGATGGTGGTGCGAATACCGTCGATGACATATTCACCCAGACAGCGACGCAGACGCATCAGGCATTCATTGCGATTGGCGCCATGAACGATCAGCTTGCCGACCATGGAATCGTAATAGGGCGGAATGCGGTATCCGGAATAGATGGCTGAATCCACTCGAACGCCCAGGCCGCCCGGGGTGTGGTAGTCACCGACCACGCCCGGTGAGGGCAGAAAGGTTTCCGGGTCTTCCGCGTTGATCCGGCATTCGATGGCATGGCCGGAAAAGCGCAGGGATTCCTGGGTGTAGCCCAACGGCGCGCCGGAGGAGACACGAATCATTTCGCGGACCAGATCCAGTCCACAGATCATCTCCGTAACCGGGTGCTCCACCTGCAAACGGGTGTTCATTTCGATGAAAAAGAATTCGCCGTTTTCATACAGGAATTCGATGGTGCCAACGCTGCGATAGCCCAGCTTGCGCATGGCGTTACAGGCGATCTCGCCAATTTCGTTGCGTTGGCTCCAGTTCAGGGCCGGAGAGGGGGCCTCTTCCAAAAGCTTCTGGTGGCGGCGTTGCAAGGAGCAATCGCGCTCGCCCAGATGCACCACATTGCCATGCAGATCGGCGAGAATCTGAATCTCGATATGGCGGGGCTTTTGGAGGTACTTCTCCATATAGACTTCATCGTTGCCGAAGGCGGCCTTGGCCTCGGAGCGGGCAAACTGCCAGGCCTCCAAAAGTTCCTTCTCGTTCTGCGCCACTTTCATGCCGCGACCGCCGCCACCGGCAGACGCTTTGATCAGCACGGGATAGCCGATGTCTTTGGCGATTTTCAGGGCTTCATCATGGGAGACCACCGCGCCATCGGAACCTGGTACCACCGGAATGCCGGTTTCCATCGCCGCGTTCTTGGCCGCGATCTTGTCGCCCATCATGGTGATATGGTCGGGCGACGGGCCAATGAAAGTGAAGCCATGTTCTTCGACCATGGAGGCAAAATCGGCGTTTTCCGACAGAAAGCCGTATCCCGGGTGGATGGCGTCGGCCCCGGTGATATCGGCGGCCGAGAGAATTGCCGCGACATTCAAATAGGAGTCCTTGGCCTGAGCCGGTCCGATGCAGACGGCCTCGTCGGCCAAACGCGCATGCATGGCGTCAGCGTCCGCGGTGGAATGCACCGCCACGGTCCGAATTCCCATTTCCTTGCACGCCCGGTGGATACGGAGCGCGATTTCGCCTCGGTTGGCGATCAGGACCTTCTCGAACATGTCCGCGTTCGCCTTTGGTTATTCGATGATGAGTAAGGGCTCGTTGAATTCCACCGGAGCGCCACTGCTGACCAGGATGCGGCTGATCTTGCCGCTCTTGGGTGCCGGGATGGGGTTGAATACCTTCATGGCCTCGATCAGCAAGATGGTTTGGCCCTCGGTGACCGTGTCGCCGACCCGGATAAAGGCCTCCGCGCCCGGTTCGGGGGCCGTATAGACCACACCCACCATAGGGGAGCGCAAAGCTCCCGGGTGATCACCAGGGTCGTCTGCCACGGCAGCAGGGGCGGCGCCGCTGGCCTGCGCGGCGGCAACGGGCGCGGCCACCGTGGCGGCGGCGGTCACCTGACGCGCCACGCGTACCTGAATACTCTCGGTGCCGTACTCGATTTCAGTCAGGCCCGTTTCATCGAGAAGTTCAGCCAGCGCGCGAATCATCTCGGCTTCGATGACGGGTTTTTGGGTCTTGGTGCTCATCGGCTGTTTAGGCCTCCATGGTCTCGGTAGGGGAGAAACGGCGGAACAAAGCGTCCAAAGCCATCAGGTAGCCTTGCGGGCCAAAGCCGCAGATCACCCCCCAGGCCGCCTTCGATACATACGAATTGTGGCGAAAATCCTCTCGCCGGTGAATGTTGGACAAATGAACCTCGACGGTGGGCAGGTCCACCGATAACAGGGCGTCCAGAATGGCGATGGAAGTATGGGTATAGGCGCCGGGATTGATGATGATGGCGTTGTATTTGTCTCCGGCACCCTGAATCCACTCGACGAGCTTGCCTTCGTAATTGCTTTGGCGGCACAGGACGTCGAAGCCCAGTCCCTGTCCGTGCTCCACGCACAGTGATTCAAGTTCGGACAGGGTCTGGCGACCATAAATCTCCGGTTCTCGCCGTCCGAGCATGTTTAAATTGGGGCCGTTGAGCAATAAAACCCGCATGTCCGCTCCCGATTCACTCCACTTGAAACGGTTATACCATGGGCAGTCGCGGGTGCAACGCGCTTATGCGGCAAGGGTGATGGGCTTATAAGGATTCGAGGAAACCACGCAGCCATTGAGCCTGCTTATCATGCACTTCGATATCGTGATCGAGCCAGGCAATCAGGTATCCGCCATCTTCGGCATGATGGGCGCGAAGGTCTTCCAAGCGAACCATTTCCGTCTCGCAAAGGTCGATGAGCATTTCGGCTTGATTGCGGCGGTTCGGCACATCGAGCAAGTGCAAATAGCGGAACTTGAGCGCCGTGATCAGCTTGTTCAATTCGCTGGTGCCGGAGCGCAAGGGGGCGGTCAGCAGCGCCCGCAGTTCGGTATGGCCTTTTTCGGTGATGGAGAGAGTAGCGTTGTCTTCCAGTCCCGATCCATCCAGGGCCTCGATCAAGCCTTCGTACTTCAGGAGTTCGATGGACGATCCCATCAAATCCAGCGACGGGCCGGTGATGCGGCTGATGAAATGCCGAACGGAAGAGGCCAAGGCGGCGTAGCTCAGGTTCCCTTGGGCCAATGTCCCCAGCGCGCAAAGCCGGGTGGCTTCTTTCGGCGTGAGTGTCTGATCGGCATACATCTCGGGATATCCCTGTAACAACGAATTGGAGTTATTCTACACCGGATGACCTTGTCGGTCCAAATCATATTCCCTATCTCTGATGTAGGGTTTAAGACATTTCACGCAAGGGGCATTGCGGGAGGCTTGATTCCACTTTGGGAATCCATGATCCTGATAAAGAACGGACCACCCGGTCCGTTCCATCCAAACGGAGTCGATGATGGGCCAGCCGGTCGCCGAAACGGACAGACTGCAAAGCGAACGGTTTTTGGCCTTTGCCTTTGCCGCCGGTGATCTGCTCATGGAGGTGGATGGCGAGGGAGTGATTCGCTTCTGCCGGGGAACATCGGATCAGCTTTTAGGCTGCAAGCCCGCCCAACTGGAAGGACAACCGCTCGAAGATGCGGTTCCCGCCAATTACAAAGTCATTGCCCAAGAGATCCTGCGTCGCCTGAGGGAAACCGGGCGGGCCCGTCAGATTTCCATCGAAATCCAATGCGGCCACGGGGACTCTCGGCTGTTTTCGATATCGGGTATTTTGCTTCCTGATCGGGGAGGGACCTACAATCTCGTTTGTTCCCGCGAGCTGAAACCCAAAACCCCGCCCAAAGCGGAAATGGATACCGAGGAGTTCGGCGACGCGGTTCAGGAAAGTCTGAAAAAAGCCAAGGAACTTGGCCAGGACGTCAATCTCTCGCTATTGGATATTTCCCAAGCCACCCAGGCCGAGGGCATGGATCCGGAAAAGGCCAAGGAAGTGGAAGCCGCGGCGGTGGAAGCCTTGCGTGCCTGGGCGGTGCCCGATGGTCCGGTGGCCAAGCTGGAAGACGGCAAGATCGGTCTGGTCCATGATGCGGAAATCGGCGAGGAGAATATCGGGAAGCGGGTCAATGACCTGTTGAAGAACCTCACCGGGCGCCAGGACTTGGAAGTCCAGACGGCGACCATTGAAGCCGCCGCCGAAGGTTTGAGCGAAGGCGATGTCTCCAAGGCGCTGGCCCATACCATCAAGAAGTTCGTCGACGAGGGCACCGAGAACCTCAGCGGCATGAATCTGGCCGATGGGTACCAAAGCGCTGTGGCCGACAATCTGGCCCGGGTGCAGAATGTCCGGAGCATTATCGACAGCGCCGATTTCACTTTGCATTTCCAGCCCATCGTCGATCTGGAGAAATGGGGCGTGCACCATTTCGAAGCCTTGGCCCGCATTCGCGAAGGCAATGAGTTCGTCCCTCCAGGGCGCATTATCGCCTTTGCCGAGGAAGTGGGAATTATCACTGACTTCGATGAAAAGGTATGCCGCAAGGCCATCTCCATGGTCCGGGCAGGCAACAAGATCCCATCCGCGGCGCGCATTGCCATCAATCTGTCCGGTCGATCCGTGGCCAACATGGCGTTCATGGACGATTTGCTGGACCTGTTGAAAGCCAACTCGGATATCTGTAATCGGCTCATGGTCGAAGTGACGGAATATACCGAGATCAAGGACCTGGGGCTGGTCAACAACGTGCTCGACCAGCTGCGCAACATGAAGATTCAGGTCTGCATTGATGATTTCGGCGCCGGGGCGGCAACCTTCCAGTATCTGGCCGGATTGCAGGTGGATTTTGTCAAGATCGACGGCCAGTACATTCGCGAGGCCTTCACCAAGATCGAAGGTCGCCCGTTCTTGAAGGCCATCGCCGGGCTGTGCCGGGACCTGAAGATCCGCACCATTGGCGAAATGGTGGAAAATGAAAAGACCGTCTGGCTGTTGCACGATCTGGGAGTGAACTATGCCCAGGGACACTTCTTCGGGCGCGCCATGGCCAACGTCTCAAACTTTGATCTGGGTAAGACGCCGCGCAAATAGCTGAATCCAAACATGAAAAAGCCCCGGAACCGGTCCGGGGCTTTTGTTTTCATTGCGTTGTTTTCGCTCAGGCAGCCTTTTGGAACTTCAAGCCCAGCCGGTCCCACACGGTTTTCAGCGAGTCCACCAGATGGTCCATCATCTCGTCGCTATGCAGCGGCGTGGGGGTGAACCGCAGGCGCTCGGTGCCACGCGGCACGGTGGGAAAGTTGATGGGCTGCACATAGATGCCGAACTCGTCCATCAGCATGTCGCTGGCTTGCTTGCAAAGCACCGCGTCGCCCACTTGCACCGGCACGATATGGCTCGGATTGTCCATCACCGGCAATCCTTCGGCGATCAAGCGGGTCTTGAGGGTCTGGGAACGCTCTTGATGCCGTTCGCGGACCTCGTTGTGCTCCTTGAGGTAACGAATGGAAGCCAGGCAGCCGGCGGCGACGGTCGGCGGCATGGAGGTGGAGAAAATAAAGCCGGTGCCATAGGAGCGGACGAAATCACACATATCCTTGGATCCGGCAATATAGCCGCCAACCACGCCAAAGGCCTTGGCCATGGTGCCCTGAATGACGGTCAGGCGATCATTGAGGCCCTCGCGTTCACAGACACCGCCGCCGCGTTGGCCATACATGCCCACCGCGTGCACTTCGTCGATGAAGGTCATGGCGCCGTAGTTGTCGGCCAGGTCGCAGATCTCCTTGATCGGCGCAATATGGCCGTTCATGGAATAGACCGATTCAAACAACACCATTTTCGGCCGGGCCGGATCGACGCTTTTCAGCTTCTCTTCCAGGTCCTTCAGGTCGTTGTGGCGGAAGATCAGTTTCTGAGCGCGCGAATGGCGCATGCCCTCGATCATGGAATTGTGGTTCTTGGCGTCCGAGATCAGCACCATGTCCGGGACCATGGCGGCAATTGTGCTGATGGTCGTCAGGTTGGCAACCCAGGCGGAGCCGAAGACCAACGCGGCCTCCTTGCCATGCAGGTCGGCCAATTCCTGTTCCAAAAGGACGTGATAATGATTGGTACCCGAAATGTTTCGGGTGCCGCCAGCGCCAGCACCGCTCTTGTCGAGTGCCTCATGCATGGCGTTCAGCACTTCCGGGTTCTGGCCCTGTCCAAGGTAATCGTTGGAGCACCAGACGGTGATTTCGCGCTCACCACCATGGTAGTGATTGATGGCTTTCGGGAACTCGCCCATTTTCCGTTCCAGATCGGCAAAGACCCGATAGCGGCCTTCTTCTTTCAGCGCCTTGATCTGGTCCGTGAAAAATTGTTCGTAGTTCATTACCCCTCCTGTCTCGCGGTGGACCGGAACCTTACCCAACGGGGGTTCGGCCCATATTGATTAAGGTCAAACTTAGAGCAGCCGGGGGTTTGCCGCAACAAATAAGCCGGTAAGTCGGCGTCAGGAGCCGACGGCGGGGCACCGGTTTACCTACCCCTGGGGGATTATCCAATTGTATTGCCCATATATTGTGGGGAATGGAAGTGGGGATCGATCCCACCCCTTGGTCTGATCCAAAACGATCCAAAATTTTTCGTACTTTCGTACCGAATCGGCGGCGCCCTGAAGGTCGTTGAACAGCCTCTTGACAAAAAGTCAGTTGGCTGTCTAATATTGGACAACTGTCTGACTATGTGGCTGCGCGAGCCAGGCTCAGACCCCCCAAACGGAGGAGTGCCGTCATGAATGCCATATCCAAAAAAGCCGTGCCGCAGGCGTTGCGCGATGCCCCCGCGCTTGACGCCAATCTGCAAGCTTTGATCGACCGACGCGTTGAAGAGAGATTTCAGGAACTGATGCAACAGCGCGAGGCGGAACGGGTGCCGCGCCTGTCGATCATCGCCACCAAGGGGACGCTCGACATGGCTTATCCGCCATTCATCCTGGCCTCCACGGCGGCGGCCATTGGCTGGGACGTGTCGGTATTTTTCACCTTCTACGGACTGGAACTGCTGCGCAAGGACCTGGATTTACAAATCAGCCCGCTGGGCAATCCAGCCATGCCCATGAAGATGCCCATGGGCCCCGATTGGCTTCGCAAGATCGATATGAACATCCCCAATTCGGTCATGGCGGCGGTGCCAGGCTTTGATTCCATGGCCACGGCGATGATGAAAAAGACCTTGGGCGACAAGGGGGTGGCATCCATCGCTGATCTGCGTGAGGCCAGTTTGGAGGGTGAGGTGAAGCTCTGGGCCTGCCAGATGACTGTCGATCTGTTTGGCTACGATCCCGATGTGTTCATCCCCGAAGTGGCGGGCTGGATTGGCGCCACGAGCTTCTTGGAAATGACCAAGGGTGCCGATGCCACCCTTTTTGTTTGATCATCTGCGAAAGGATAGATCCCATGACTGCCCATCCACAAATCGTTGATGCTACCGGCCTGAACTGTCCGCTGCCCATTCTGCGACTGAAAAAGGCCTCCAAGGACCTAGCCCCAGGGGGCACTTTGCGGCTGCTTTCCACCGATACCGGCTCGGTCAAGGATGTGGAGGCTTTTTGCCGCCAGACAGGTTGTGAATTGCTGTCGGCGGAGAATGACAACGGCATCCATGCCTTTACCATACGAAAGGGCGCCTAGCCCAAGGACGGCGGGGGTGTCTCCCCCGCCGGTCCCAACGTTGAAGGGGTGTCACAAAACCGCGAAATGGTTATATTAGAGGGACCGAGGACCGAAACAGAATGGTAGCCCCCATGCCGCGCAAGGGAGAGGAAACCAGGACCCGAATTGTCGATACCGCGAACGACCTGTTCTACAAACAGGGGTTCCATCAGACCTCCTTTGCCCATATCGCGGAGGCCACGGGCATTCCCAAGGGCAACTTCTATTTCTATTTCCGGTCCAAGGATGATCTGTTGAAGTCGGTCTTGGTCGCGCGCACGGATCGGCTGCGGAATTTGTTGGAAAGCTGGGCCGACGAATATCCCGACCCCCTGACCCGGCTTGATCGCATGGCCAATATCCTGCCCGAGGAAATGGGTGATGTGTCGCGCTATGGGTGCCCTGTGGGGTCTCTGGTGGCGGAACTGGGCAAGGCCGAACCGGATTTGAAGGAACCGGCCAATGCCATGTTCAAGCTGTTGATCGATTGGGCGACAGCCCAGTTCTCCGAATTGGTGGGGGCGGAACAAGCACCCGTGCTGGCCCGTCGTCTGGTGGCGCGCATGCAGGGCATGGCCATGCTCAGTCACAGTTTCGGGGATGATTCATGGATTGAGGACGAGACTGCCGATATCCGCGCCTGGTTGCGTCAGGTGACGAGCCCCTGAGCCCGCGCCCAATGATGGGTCTCGTCCAGAGCAATTTTGAACATTCCGACCATTTCGTCGATCTCTGCTTCCGAGATAATCAGCGGCGGTGAAAAGGCGAGGCTGTCCCCCATGGCCCGATGGATCAGGCCGTGGGCCAGGGAGCGGTTGGCACAAAAGGCGCCGACGCCGTCGGAGGGCTCGAAACCAGTGCGGGTGGCTTTGTCCTTCATCAGTTCCACCGCGCCCAACAGCCCGACACCTCGCACCTGACCCACCAGCGGGTGATCGGCCAGTTCCTCCAGGCGCGCGTGCAGGTGCGGTCCGGTGCGGCGGACCTGCCCGACAATGTCCCGCTCCTCGTAGATGCGCAGGGTTTCCAGCGCCACCGCCGCCGGAACCGGATGGCCGCCATAGGTATAGCCATGACCGAACACGCCGATCTTTTCGCTTTCGCCGACCATGGCCTGATAGATTTCTTCGGAAACCATCAGCGCCGAGATGGGCAGGTATCCCGAAGACAAACCCTTGGCCAAGGTGATCATGTCCGGTTTGATGTCATAGGTTTGGCAGCCGAACATGTTGCCGGTGCGTCCGAAACCGCAAATGACTTCGTCGGCCACCAGCAGCACATCGTACTTCGTCAGCACCGCCTGAATTTTCTCGAAATAGGTGGCGGGCGGGGTCAGGACCCCCCCGGCCCCCATCACCGGCTCGGCGAAAAAGGCCGCGACGGTATCCGGACCTTCGTCGAGAATGAGGGTTTCCAGGTTGTCGGCCAGACGGGAGGCGAAATCCTCCTCGCTCTCGCCATCCTCGGCGAAGCGGTAATGGTGCGGACAGTCCGTATGCAGGATGCGATCGATGGGTAGGTCGAAATCCATCTGCACCGGCGGCAGCCCGGTCAGGCTGCCGGATGCCACGGTGACCCCGTGATAGCCTTTATGCCGGGCGATGATCTTCTTCTTCTCCGGACGGCCACGGGCATTATTGAAGTACCAGATTAATTTGATTGCCGTGTCATTGGACTCCGAGCCCGAATTGGCGAACAGCACCTTGGACAAGGGGACGGGGGCCAGGGACAGGAGCTTTTCCGCCAGATCGATGGTGGCCGGGGAGCTCTTGTGACCGAAGCCGTGGTAAAAGGGCAGCGTCTGCATGGCCTTGGTCGCGGCCTCCACCAAGCGCGGCTCGCTGAATCCCAGCGACGTGCACCAAAGCCCGCCCAGGCCTTCGATATAGGCGCGCCCCTCGTCGTCGAAGACTCGCACGCCTTGTCCCCGCTCAATGATCAAGGGGCCGGTCTCTTGATGGGTTTTCAAGTTGGTATAGGGGTGCAGGTAACAAGCCTGATCACGGGCGGCGGCGGAATTGACGATAGGGGACATGCTGAGCCTCGAATGGAGCGGATATGTTCCGGGTCTAGGGCAGGGACGCGGACGGATCAACGCAAAAACGCATTCCTGCCTTGCCCCTCCTGCGTTGGTATCCTGCTCCTTTTGGATTAAACTGCTAGGACAAAAACAAAAATAGGCCGGGGAGGCCCACCGGAACAAAAGGATCCGATCATGGCTATCAAGGACATTTTGGTTCACGTCGACTCATCGGTGCATGCGGAAGCCCGCGTCACGGCGGCGGTTGAACTTGCCAAAACCCAAGGCGCTCATTTGAGCGGGCTCTATGTCATCAGTCCGCCACATCTGCCGGGGTATATCGAAGCCCACCTGGGCGAAAACATCGTCGCCGAAAGGGTGACGGCTCTTTCCGAAATGGCCAAGCGGGCCGAAATAGCTTTTACCAAGGCCTGTGCCGACAGCGCAATCGAGTTCCAATGGAACCAGACTCAAGGAGACCTTGCCGAAAACCTGATCAGGCATGTGCGCTACTATGATATGGCCATCGTTGGTCAGCGCGATGCCAGCGAAGACCCGCAGGTGGGATCGGATCAATTGCCCGACCGCCTGGTGCTTTCCGCCGGTCGGCCGGTCATGGTCATGCCCAAGGAAGGCGCCAGCAAACCCCTGGGCCGCAAAATTCTGATTTGCTGGGATGCCAGCCGCCTGGCCACGCGCGCGGTCAATGACACGCTGCCGTTGCTCGAAGAGGCCGACAAGGTGTTCGTGCTGGTCGTGGATACCAAGGAATCAGCCGAAAACATGCGCAATGTCACGGGCGCCAACATCGCCAAGCACCTGGCACGCCATGGCATCAGCGTCGAGGCCCGCAAGGTAACGGCCAAGGAACATGCCATCGGCGATACGATTTTGTCCAAGGCCGTGGAAACCGGCTGCGACTGCATAGTCATGGGCGGCTGGGGCCATCAGCGCTGGCGCGAAATGGTACTCGGCGGCGTCACCAAGCATATGCTCAAACACATGAGCATTCCGGTGATCATGAGTCATTGATACTCACTTGGCGCACCATGGATCGGAGCACCATGGCTCTGAACTTTATGGCGACGGTTTCTTCCGCATGGGTCCAGGGCTTGCTTCGCGCCTGCGTTGTCTCTGTCCATTTCTCGAAGGATTGACGGGGCGAGATGGGGAGGGCGCCCGACGGGTCGGTGACCGGCTTGTCCGGGTTTCCGGCCCATTGGATGACCTGCGGCAATTCCGGTCGGAACCAGTAGAGGCGAAGCATTCTCGCACCCCGTCCTGACGGACTCTGCACGGCCAATACGCCGCTGACCTGATCGGCGTGGTCGAGGGTCCTTGGCAGGTGTTCGGATAGGCAATCGGTAGAGATTGGCAACTCGGCTGGGCTGTTGAGGGCCCAGGTATCAATGACATTGATGATGTCTCGGTTCGGGGCCGGGCCGATGGGATAGATGGCATCTTCGATCACCAAAGCACCGCTTTCCGCGCCAACCAGACCGAGGAGCGCGGTCTCCACCGAACGCAGGCCCTCTTGGACATCGGCGTGCAGATCCATGCCCTTGACGATCTCGGCGATCTTGCTATCCATGTTTTCGAGATGGGCCATCCGCTCGGTCACGAGCAAAGAGCGCAAGGTCAGGGTGAAGGCATTGACCGCGTCCAGGCATTGATGGCGCGCATCAATGGAGACATACCGCTTTTCCGGGTGATGGAGGGCGACCAAAGCCCAGAGTTGGTCATTGATGATCACCGGTATGGACAAAGATGCGCCGACGTTCATATTTTTCAAGTAGGCCAGATGGACCGGCGAGACGCTTCGCAGATCCGCATAGGTCAGATCAAGAGGCGGGGCGTGGTCATTGGAGCCAACGACGGACGCGGGCGGGGCCGCCACGTCGGGGATCAATCGATAGGGGGTATTGAGATACAGATCGCGGGCAATCTTGGGGATGTCCGAAGCGGGAAAACGCAGTCCCATATAGCGGTCAAAAAACTGGTCGCCACCGGTTTCGGCAACGACTTCGCCGGACCAGTCTTCGTGAAACTGGTAAATCATGGCTTTTTCGAAGCCGCTCAACTCCCGTACCAGCGAGACCACCTGGGCCATCAATTCCGGCAGGCCCTCTCGGGCGGCGGGAAGGCGCAGGATTTGCGAAAGCCGGGCGCCTTGAAATCCGACCTCCGGCGGGGCTGACTGGATCTCGATCAGAAAACCCTGATCCACGTCGGTGACGAGGAGTTGAAAGGAATCGGCTTCGGGCGACTTCCGCCAACGTTGCAAGCGTCGGCGTTTGAGGGCGGTCGGTGCCCCTCCGCGGGGATCGAAGTTCGGGCCGAGGGCCTCGGTGATCGGGCTGTCCAATAGATCCGCCGGTTCCCGGTCCAGCCATTGGGCAACGTTGGTGCTCACATGGGTCACCGTCAGGTCGGTATCAACGGCCAGCAACAGGCCGAAATTCTGGACAGCATTGGAAAGATGCAGCTGCTCTCGTTCGCATACAGCCAGCAGGTCAGGAGAGGTTTCATCGGTCATGGGACGGTGTTTCCTTCGGTGCGGAAGCGACAGACCCTATCCGAGGAAAATGCGTTCCAGGGAGGAGCGGGAAACATTGCCCCGCGCGTCTTGGGCCTCGATGAAGTAACGAATGTCTCCCAATTCCCGGGGTAGAGCGCAGGTCAGGTAGTGGGCCGACACATGGGCGCCAGTCCGGCAAGGGTAGGGGCCGTGGTCGGTCATGTCCAGGCGTTGTTCCGTTCCGCCTGTGCGCAGTACCAAGGTGGCGCGCTTGAGGCCTGATATATCGTGGATAAAGCTGTGCAGTGTGCCTTGCTTGTCGGCGTCGCGCAGACAGCCTTGACCCCAGGTCTGGCCGCCGGGATTTTCCGGTGTCACCCAGGCGGGAAAGATCGTCGGTCCGCTGCGGTCGTCGAGGGTGGTCAGAGCGCTTGCCAGAATACCCATGCCTTTATTGGCGGCGTTGGTGACCTGTTGGTCCCAAACGTCCTGGCCGGTCCAATACCAATAGCAGCTGGTCTCGGCGGTCAGCATCAGCCGTCGCGCTTCCGCCAGGGCCGGATGGTCGGGCATGGCATCTTCAATGCTATGGACGGCATTTTGCAAGGCGGTGAGTACGGCCCAGGAATTGAGGTCGGGGGAATAGGGCTGATCATAGCGGCTGAACCACTTGATGAACTGCGGGTCACCATTGTCGGCTCCGGCCCAGGAGCCGGGCTCGATATGAAAGGCGTTGGCCGGGTCGGGCGGGAAACGGTCCAGGTAGTCCTCGACGCCGGTCAGTTCGAAGCGCGGCTCTTCGTGCAGCCACTGCACCAGCGCACCGGTGTTGTGGTGATAATAGCTATCGGCGCCGCCGCCGTGATTGTCGCCATCCGAATGCAACAAGAAAAAGGGCGGATGCTTGGGATCATAGCCGCCGGTTTCCAACAACCGGTCATGCACCTGACCCAACACACTGCCATATTGCAGCGCGCCAAAACCGCCTCGGGCATCTTCGTTGCCGATATAGCGTTCGGCGGGTACGGCGATGATTTTGTATTCACCCCCGTCCGGGTCCTCGTATTTGACATACTCCGGGCGCAGCAGGGATGGAGAGATTTTTGATCCGGCCCAGATATTTTGCAGTTGTGTCCAATCATCCACCGGCGGGTTGACCTGCTCGGCGGGATTGGGCGGTAGCATGCCTTCCTGAATTCCGGCGTAGGGATAGTCCTGGCAGGCGCGGAAGCGATGGATGGAATCATAGATCACCGCCTCGATCCCGGCTTCCAAGAGGGCCGGGATCATGCGCACATGAAAGGCGGTTTCCGGCGGAAAGAGAATGTTGGTGGCCGCGGTGCCGAAAGCGCGGCGGATGACCTCCCGGTGGTCGCGGATCTGTCGGACAATATTGCGGTGGGGGATCAGCGGCATCAAGGGGTGGAAAAAGCCGAAGCCGCTGAAGGCTAGGCGCGGATGTCCAAGGGCTGTCTTGGATCCAGCCATGGCCCGCAGGCTGTCGTTCCAGCCGCCGAAGCGTCCGCCGCAGAGGCCATCGCGGGCGCAGCGGTCGAGCTGTTCGATCAGGGTGCCCGACCAGCTTGTGGAGAGGCCCGCATGGGGCAGGCCGCCTGCTTCGTACTGACGCACGGCGGCGGGTACGAAATCGGTATAGTTGCCGCCCCGGGAGCCGAAAATCCCGTCTTTTTCACCGTCCCAGTATTGCGGGTCGGTGGTGTTGTAGTAGGGCTGATGCATATGCTTGTGGATACCGAAATACAGCACCGGTTGATCGGCCCCCGCCTGGATCCGGACCTTGGGGCGTGGCGCTGCATGCAGGTCCATTTCGGCGAAAGCCTTGATCCAGTCGCTGCCGTCGGCCTGGGTGATGTCGGCCTGGGTGCAGCCTTCCACCTGGATGCGCAGCCTTCCGGCTTGTAGCAATCCCGCGGGGATCTGAGCCTCATAGGGTTGTCCGGCCTTGGTCTTGCGCTTCTTGTGGACCGCCGGACCATTGATCAGATGTTGGCCGTTGTTGGCATGCAGGATCACTTGCGGGAAAGGGATCGGACCGTCAGCGGTGAAAGTGATGGCGAAGGCCGGGTTCTTGCCGGTGGCGTCGCAGGGAAGCGAGCCGGGCGTGTTGATTCCCAGGATCGAAGAGAAAGATGGCAAGGGGCGCATCAGGCTTCTTTGCAGAGACCGGCCATGGTTTCCAGCTTGAGCCAGAACTTGGTGCCGTTGGGGGCCTCGCCAGATTGGCCGCCCCCTTTGTATTTGACCAGCACCTTTTCAACACCGCCCTTATCCATGGGGGAGGTCAGCGTGTTCAAAACACCGCCCTTTTTGACCGATCCTTTTTTCTCGCTGATTCGCACGTCGCGCAGAACCACATAGTTCTTATTGGCATTAACGAGCATGGGAGCAGTCTCCTCCGTACACGGATCTGGCTATGGGAACAGGGTCAACCCTAACCGCCCTTTTTGTTTTTACCGAGCATGTTGGCCAGTTCTTCCTGCGACATGGCAGAAGGATCGATGACGGGCTCCGGCTCGGCGGCTGGTTTGGGGGCCGGTTTAGGAGGCGGCGGCGGCGGCGGTGCCGGTTTGGGCTTTGGCGCCGGGGCGGCTTGCGGTTTGACCTTGGGGGGCGTGGGCTTTTGTTCAGCTTGGCGGGCCGTTTGGGCCTGGGCCATGGAGCCCAACCGCGAGGCCAGTGCAGCTTCGGCGGCTTCCTTTTCCTTATCCTCTTGGCGCCGCTTTGGTCCCATGTAATCCTGATCAGCCTTGCGGCGGCGGTCGGGACCGTTATAGGACGCCGACGCCACGAACTCGCGGGGCCGGTCGACGATCTCCATGATCCGGCCGAACAGCTGCTTGGTGCTGAAGGGTTTGACGATGTACTCGTTGACTCCCGCGTCGCGGGCTTCCAAGACCCGGCGGCGTTCCGCCGAAGAGGTCACCATGATGATCGGCGTGTAGCGGTGGGGACTGCGCTCGTCATTCCTCAGTGCCTTGACCAGATCAAGTCCGGACATGGCTGCGAGGTCAAATTCAGTGATGATGACGTCGGGTTTGACCTTTTGCAGCTGGCCCAGGGCATTCTGACCGTCGGTGGCCTCCCAAAAGGTCGTGACGCCCATGGTGCGCAGGGCGTCCTTGAGCAGAACCCGGACATAGCGGCTGGGCTCGACGACCATGAATGACATCCGGGCAATATTCGCCCGTGCCTTTGTGTTGACGTGATTCGAAGGCTGCTTCCAAGCCTTCATGGCGCGGTGCTCCGTTTTGTCAGCGTTGCCAGGAGATCCTGCTGCGAGATGGTGGGTCGCTTGCCGGGGTCCCGATGCTCCGCCTCGGTCTGTTGATTCTGGCCCTTACTATCTCCATTGAGGAGGGCGTTGAGAAGATCTTTTTGCGATATCGGGGCCTCATGGGCAATGTTTTCTCCCCCGGCGCCGGGTTCTTGGGAAAAATCGCCGTTCTGCGGCCCTGGTGAGCCCGATGGAGCGCCTCCTCCCACCGATCCGGACGGGCCGGGTGCCGAATGGGGAGGGGCTGCGGGATTCGCCGGTTGGTCGTCGTGCCATTGTTCCGAATCCGTGGGCTCAAAAGAACCCGAATCGTCCAACGGCTCTTCATCGTCAGCGGTTGGCTCTCCCCCCCTTGTTGGTCCTTTGGTCGATGGCCCCGCGGAAGGTGGCGCGAATCCGTCAGCAAACTGGACGTTTTGGACAGGCGGACCGCTATCATAGACCACGGTGGATTGGGCGGCGGCCATGGGATCGGTCGGCGGCGCGACTTCGGGCGGTGGTGCCAGGTCAGGGCGTTCCAATCCCGCCCAGGGCGAGGCAGAGGGTTTCGGTGGTGGCGGGGGGGCAACGGTTGGCATGGGCGGCGGTGGCGCGGGCTGTTCGTTGCCGAGCAAGGATTTGGCTTCGTCTTCCAAAGCCTGTGTCGCGGCGGCCACGTCCGCCGGGCTGATCTCCGGCTCTTCGGGTGTCGGCCCCGGTTCTTCCGCGACCGGTTGTGGTGGCGGAGGCGCCTTCGCCGCCATGTCGGTCCACTCCATGGCTTCGGCGGGCTTGTTGGCTGAAGGCGGTAGGGAAGGGGGCGGGCGTCTCAGGCGGGGTGGGCGAGGAAGCGGCGTGTCCTCGATGGTTTCCGCAGGGGTGTCTTCCTGGGGCGGCGGCGATGGCTTGTTCACCGGCTTGACTGCCGCCTTTTTTTCGGCGCGAAGCAAGGCCGCCTTCCAAGGGGCCTCAAGCAAGGGCTTTTGATCCCGTCGAAAGTCTTCTCCTTGATGATCGACCGGGGAAGGGCGCCGGCGATCAGGACCAAAGAAGGTCTTGGTTTCCACATAGGGCCGCAGTTCACGAATAATCTGATTGATGCGGCCCATGGCCTTGGCGCCGGATACGGGCTTGATCAGAAAGCCGTGAATACCGGCGTCGCGGGCCTGGTGTACAAGGTCAATATCCACGTCCCGGCTGATGCCAATGATAATGGCGAAGCGGTTGGGAGAATTCCAGTTGCTGCGGACTTTCTTGGCGAATTCCACCGTATTCAGCTTTGGGGTGTCCATGTCGTAGATGACGAACACAATCTGATCGACCCGAGTCGCTTCCAACTCGCGCAGGGCGGCACGGTCATCGGAGACAAAGGTGATCTTGTTGGCACCCGCGGCTTGCAGGATATGCTTGAAGGCCTGTCGGTCGTTGGCATTGCTGTCGGCAATGATGAATATGGATTCTTTGAAACTCACGTTCGATCTATTCCGGATCCATCATGGCAGGTCGAGGAAGGCCTTGGCCGAGCATCAAGGGACGGTGGGGGACCCCCATCGTCATTCTGTAATATCACACTGGGCTACATGGGCAAACAACATTGTCAGCGGTTAATACAAAAGCATGCTTTGATTTCAATGGTCTATGTTGAAATCATTCCAATATGGTATCGAATTACCTTCCGCGGTGGATAAAAAAGACCCGGTCCGATTGGACCGGGTAAAGGTACTCTTGAGGGACGGTTATAGACTAACAAAAGCCTTCTGATATCGCTGTGAGCCTCATCACTGCGTCGGGGAATTTTCCGGCGGGCGAGTCCGGATCCGGTCCTGGATCAGGCCGAAAAAGGTAGCGGGCGCGCCGTCCCCCGCATAGTGCCAGCCCAAATGCCAGCCACAATCACTGCACAAAGCCATGCGCCAGACATATCCGGAAAACCAGGAGAATTGGCAGCTTGGCGGGCCCATGGGCAGGCAGCCTTCCGCCTGTTCGAAGCAGCCGATGCGAAATACCACGCCGGCTGGATTGAAGACCACATGATCATGATCGCCGCGCAAAGAGATCCGCCAGGCCTCCCGGGTAACCGGATGATCGCAGTGCGCGCAAAAGAGGCGGTCGTCTGATAGGCCTTCGGTGCCAAGTCCATGGGTCGCATCGTCACCGGGCGATGGAGCGTCGGCGGGACGGTCGACGTCGAGCAGGATTGGGTTCAAGTGTTGGACCTCCTGCTATCAGTCTAACCCGGAAAGACTTTAGATCACGTCGTGTTTGATTCCAATGGGGTCGCGTGTGTCCAACGGGTCCGATTGGACACACGCGAGGCAAAAAGAAACCCGGCTGCTTCGCCGGGCGGAGTTGCTCTTGAGGGATGAACAACATAGCACGAGGTGCCTTGCTCATCCGTGATGGCGATCACAGTGCGGACTTTAAATCTTGTTCTTCCGAACAGCCTGTTTAAACGTCTCGCGGTCTTTTTCCAGCTCGAACATCATCATGAGCTTGTACTGACGGGCCCCGGTTGCATGAGTGACCAACCCATTGAACTGATAGGAATGGCTCCCTCGGCAATAGGCATGCAGCCAGGAGTCCAAATCGTCCATCTTACCGTTGTAGGTAAAATCCACCTGAAAACGCTGGTTTGTAGCCATAGTGCGCAACTCCTCTCTTGGAGAGATCGGGGACTTCCGAAGACCGGAAGTCCCACCAACGCACTATGGCATATGGGGAGTTACCTATTTCTTTACCACCAGCCACAGGGCATGGATCACGCCGGGCAGGAAGCCCAAGAGGGTCAGCAAGATATTGAGCCAGAAGTGCAGGCCGATGCCGACGGTCAGAAACGCGGCCAGCGGCGGCAGGAACAGGGCGAGAATAATGCGGATGATATCCATGGGATGCTCTTTCGAAAAATGGAATGTTGAACCTTGCCTAGTCTTCTCTTATTTCAAGATCAAGGGCCAAGCGGAAAAAAGACCGCGTGAGTCCGTTGCCCATGGGGCGTCTACAGAGTAAGTTGGCCGCTCTTTTTCTTCGATTCTACCCTATTCAGGAGGTTTTTATGGCCGATCAAGTGCGCGCCTCGCATATTCTTCTCATGTACGCCGGTTCGGCGCGTTCCACCGCCAGCCGGAGCAAGGAAGAGGCGTTGACGGAAATCGAGGCCCTGAAGACCAAGCTGGCCGAAGGCACCGATTTTGCCGAGTTGGCGCGTAATCATTCCGACTGCCCGTCCGGTCAGCAAGGCGGGGACCTGGGCGAGTTCGGTCGCGGATCCATGGTCAAGCCCTTCGAGGAAGCCGCCTTCGGCCTTGAAGTGGATGCCGTCAGCGATGTGGTGGAAACCGATTTCGGTTATCACCTGATCCAGCGCACCTCTTAAAATAACAGGGCCCATGTCGGACCCGAAACTGACCGCCAAGCTCTGGGTACAAGCCTGTATCCGGCGCTGTGGCGTGCAGGCCATTCCGGCCATGGTGGTGCGGTCGGGAGATACCGATGCGGGCGCCATCCTGTTGCGGCTCAATATGTTGAATGGCACATCCGTGGTGCTATCCCAGACGCGCACAGCCGAAGGGCAACGCGCCTGGATGCGCGGCACCGGTCCGGACCCGGTACCCGACGCCGATGCCGATTCCTATATCGAGCGCCAACTGCGCTACGACCCGGATATCTGGGTGGTGGAGGTCGAGGACCGACAGGGGCGTCACCCGTTCGACGACCCGGTGATCTGAACGTCGCGTTGGCGACGCGCACGACACTTTCTTCCCGACCCTGTTAAAAAAATGACGTAATAGGCCCAAGGCATCCCCATGTGTTAAAATACTTGGGGGGACACTCGAACGGAGGGTCCCGCAATGGCCGACGAACGAGCGTTCCGGATTAAAGAGAGCACCTACGGCTGGTGCGTGAAGCTGTTCGGCGCATTGGAAAAGCGCCTGGGCCTCAACATCAAGGTGCACCCGAACGAAGACCTGCTGTCTGACGGACAGATCTTTTTGTTCAACCATTTTGCTCGCTTCGAGACCATCATCCCCCCCTATATCCTGCTGCGCGCCAGCGGCACCCACTGCCGGACCATCGCCGACCGGCGGCTGTTCGAGCTGAACGACCGGTTTTCCGCTTTTTTGCGCGGGGTCGGCGCGGTGCCCAATGATCTGCCGGGGCTGCTGCCCTTCCTTGCGGCCGAGGTGCTGCGCGGACGCAAGGTGGTTGTGTTTCCCGAAGGCCGCATGGTCAAGGACCGCTTTATCGGCGACGATGGCGAAGGGCTGCACCATCACCGGGGCGCCGCCGTCCTGGCCATGACCCTGGACCTGTTCAAGCGACGTATTTTGCAATTGCATCAAATGGGCGATGACCGCCGCATTGCCCACTGGGTATCGGCCCTGGGCCTGAAAGATACAGCGGAACTATTTGCCCGGGCTCTGGAGCCCACCTTGCTGGTCCCGGCCAATATCACCTTCTATCCCATCCGGGTGCGGGAGAATTTCCTCAGCCGTACCATGGAGCGATTCAAAGGCGACCTGCCGCGCAATCTATCGGAAGAACTGCTGATCGAAGGCAATCTTCTGTTCAAAAACACCGACATGGATATCCGCTTGGCCGAACCCATGCGGCCGCGCGGCCTCCGCCATTGGTGGGAGCGCTTCCTGCTCAGCCGTCAATTCGAAAAGATCGCCTCGTTGGAAGACCTGTTCGGACTGCGCGAACAGGCGCTGGGTCCGGCGGAACGGCTGTTGAACCGCTGCCTGGACAAAGAAATGCTGCGGCTGCGCGATGGGGCCATGACCGCCATGTATGCGCAGACTACGGTCAATCTGAGCCACTTGGCGTCCTGCATGACCCTGCATCTGCTGGGCCAAGGCAAGCGGCATGTGAATCGTCTGGCCTTTCATCGGGCGCTCTATATCGCCTTGAAGAATTTGCAGGCGGCCCGTGGGGTGAGCCTGCACCGCAGCCTGCATTGGCCCGACCGCTATCGTGGCCTGCCCGATGGCAAGAGTCCCGAATTGGACCGTTTCCTGGCCACCTGTCGCGATGCCGGACTGATCGCGGTCACCCCCAGTTCCTATACGTTTCTGGACAAGCTGGCGCGGGAGCATCGCTTCCATGATGTGCGAATGGAAAACCCGGTGGCGGTCTATGCCAACGAAGTGGCCGCCCTGCCCATGGTGCGCGAGGCGGTGGAGGATGCCCTGCGAACGGCGGACAGGGTGACCGAGGCCGATCTGGCATCCTTGTTGTTTGACGATGAACTGCGGGCCCGGACCTGGAATACCCGGTATTTTCATAAACCGCGTTTCGCCGAAATCAACGACAAGGAGACCGCCACCGCATCTGCCGATCCATACTTGCTGACTCCGCCCGGAGCGCGGAGCACGGGTGTGCTACTGATCCACGGTCTCAGCGGGTCGCCGGCGGAAATGCGGCCTCTGGCCGATAAACTGAAAGCCGCGGGATATCCGGTGCTGGGGCTGCGCCTGGCCGGCCATGGGACCTCCCCCCATGATCTTGAAGGACGCGTCTGGGAAGACTGGGCCCATTCCGTAGGGCGGGGGTACCGGATTATCGCAGCGCTCACGGACCGGGTGGTGGCGGTGGGATTCGGCACCGGTGGCCTGCTGGCCTTGACCTTGGCCGGAGAGCAGCATTGCCGATTGGCCGGTGTGGCCTCCATTTCAGCGCCGGTGGTGGTGCGTCAGCGACAATTCGCCCTGATGCCCTGGATGCATCGCCTCAACCGCCTGGCCAGCTGGGTTCCGACCCTGGACGGAATCAAGACCTTTACCGACAACGAAACCAGCCAACCGGATATCGATTACCGTTCCATGCCGGTGAGCGCGCTCCGCGAGTTGCAGGGGCTGATCGACGCCACCCTGGCGCGGCTGGACTACATCCATATTCCCGTCACCCTGATTCAGGGCGAAGACGACCCGGTGGCCGATCCCACCGGCGCCCGGCGTCTGTATGAGCGGCTGCCGGGAGAAGCCAAGGACCTGTACCGCCTGAGCGCGGCCATACATGGCATCCACCAACCCGAGGCCGAAGAAGCTCGGGAACGGGTGAGCCAATTCATCAGTTGGATCGACAGCGGCACCCCCCGCCTGAAGGAGACCGGATGATGACTATTCCCTTCAAGACCATGACTCCCTGGACCCCAGCCTACCCGGACGGATTGGATCCTGACCTGGACCCGGTGGTGGCGCCGGTTCATGACCTGCTGGACCAGGCCGTGACGGATTTCGGCGATCGGCCTTGTCTGAACTTCCTCGGGCGTCGCACCAGCTACGCCGAAGTGGGTGACCTCGTGACCCGGGCAACCAAAGGGTTCCGGCAGTTGGGGCTGCGCCCGGGGGATCGGGTGGGGCTTTGTCTGCCCAACTGCCCTTATTTCGTCATCAGCTACTTCGCGGTGCTGAAAGCCGGGGCGTCGGTGGTCAACTTCAATCCTCTGCTGACACCGAATGAGATCCTCGACCAGGTGGTGGATTCCGGCATCACCATGATGGTCACCCTGGATTTGAAGGCGCTTTATCCCAAGGTGGCGGCAACCCTGCGGAAATCGGCCCTGCGCCATGTGATCGTTTGCTCGTTGTCCGAGGCCCTGCCTCCGGCCAAGGGTATGCTGTTCCAGTTGTTCAAGCGCTCGGAGATCGCACCGGTCCCCAGGGACCTGTTCAATGTGCCGTTCGATCTTCTGGTGGCCAACGGTGATGATCCCCGGTCGGTTGAGATTGATCCCCTGAACGATCCGGCGGTGATCCAGTATACCGGCGGCACCACCGGGCAGCCCAAGGGCGCGGTGCTCACCCATGCCAATCTTCGCAGCAATACCGAACAGGTACGATTGTGGATGGCGCAAGCCGCTCCGGGGCCGCAGAAGATCCTCGCGGTGCTGCCGTTCTTCCATGTGTTTGCCATGACGGTGATTCAGAACATGGGCGTCGCCACCGGGTCGGAACTGGTCTTGCTGCCCCGGTTCGATCTGATCACGGTGCTGAAAACCATCGACGCGGAGAAACCGACCATCTTCCCGGCCGTGCCGACGATCTATAACGCCATCAACGGCCATGGAAAACTGGACCGCTACGATCTGTCGTCGATCAGGTTCTGTATTTCCGGTGGCGCGGCCTTGCCCGATGAAGTGCGCCGGAAATTCGAGGATTTGACCGGCTGTGTGCTGGTAGAGGGCTATGGCTTGACCGAGGCGGCGCCGGTGGTGACCTGTAACCCCTCCTGGGGCGGCGGTCGGGCCGGGTCCATCGGCATA
The DNA here is from genome assembly GCF_000968135.1 of Magnetospira sp. QH-2. Taxonomy (NCBI): domain Bacteria; kingdom Pseudomonadati; phylum Pseudomonadota; class Alphaproteobacteria; order Rhodospirillales; family Thalassospiraceae; genus Magnetospira; species Magnetospira sp. QH-2. The sequence continues at coordinate 1,349,701 of NZ_FO538765.1, forward strand.
CCACTGCCGGGTACCGAGATCGAGGTGCGCAGCCTGGACCATCCGAGCCAGCCGGTGGACCCAGGCGAGAAAGGCGAGGTCATGGTGCGTGGGCCGCAGGTCATGGCCGGGTATTGGAACCGCGAGGCGGAAACCGAAGCGGTTTTAAAGGACGGTTGGCTGCGTACCGGCGACGTGGGCCACATGGATGCAGATGGCTTCGTGTTTCTCACCGATCGGTTGAAAGACGTGATCATCTGTTCCGGGTACAACGTCTATCCACGAATCATCGAGGAGGCACTGTACCGTCACCCAGCGGTGGACGAAGTGGTGGTCATCGGCATTCCCGACGACTATCGCGGCGAAGTGCCCAAGGCCTTTGTCCGGCTGCATGACAAGGTGGTGGTCAGCGAACGCGACCTGCTGACCTTCGTCGAGCAACATCTCAATCCCATCGAGCGGCCGGTGGCGGTGGCCTTCCGCGACGAACTGCCAAAGACCCTGATTGGCAAGCTGTCGAAAAAGGAATTGGTGGCCGAAGAGGCGGCGAAAAGGGAGGCCCTGGGAAAGGATCAGAGCTATGGATGAGTTCTATTCCGTCGAAAGCCTGGCCGAGACCTGTGGCACCACCCCCCGGGCCATTCGCCTTTATGTGGAAAAAGGCCTGCTGACCCCGCCTCGGGCCGGGCGGACCTATGTCTTCACCGCCTCTTCGGCGCACCGGGTGGCGGCCATTCAACGTATTCAGCGCCTCGGGTTCTCCCTGGGCGAGATCCATGACCGCTTTGCCCGGGCCACGCCTCGGTTGCTGGAATCCATGATCGAACGCATCGAAGCTCTGCGCCGCGACGCGGAACGGGAGCTGAAAGACCTGCATCACGACCGGGACGGTCTGCAAAATCTTAGACGGGAGGCATCCTCATGATTCCCATCGTCATCGCCGGATACCTGCGAACGCCGTTTACCGTCGCCAACCGGGGTGCCTTGGCCCGTGTTCGGCCGGACGACATGGCGGCGCAAGTGATTGAATCTCTGGTTCGACAGACTGCCATCGACCCGGAAGAGATTGAGGATCTGATTCTCGGCTGTGCTTTCCCCGAAGGAGAGCAGGGACTGAATCTGGCCCGCATGGTTGGCTTTCTTGCTGGACTGCCGCCCACCATTGCCGGGGTCACCGTCAATCGTTTTTGCGGCTCTTCCATGCAGGCGGTCCACATGGCCGCCGGGGCCATGCAGTTGGGAGCCGGGGAAGCCTATGTCTGTGCCGGCGTGGAGTCCATGACCCGGGTACCCATCGGCGGCTTCAACCCCATGCCTCATCCGGGCCTGCATGCCCGCATGCCCCAGGCCTATATCTCCATGGGCGAAACGGCGGAGAATTTGGCCCGCTCCCACCATATCGCCCGCGCCGATCAGGAGTCCTTTGCCCTGAGCAGTCAGGCCAAGGCCGCCGCTGCTTTGGCGGCGGGGAATTTCGACGGCGAGATTGTTCCCATCAAGACCCCGGACGGTTCCATGGTCACGGCGGACGGCTGTCCACGTCCCGAGGGCACGGCGGAGGATCTGGCCAAGTTGGACCCGGCTTTTGCTTCGGATGGCACGGTGACCGCTGGAACATCCTCGCCCTTGACCGACGGGGCGGCGGCCTTGCTGGTGACCACCTTGGACTATGCCGAACGGCGGGGCCTCACCCCTTTGGCCAAGCTGCGGGCCATTGCGGTGAGTGGCTGCGCGCCGGAGATCATGGGCATCGGACCGGTGGGCGCGACCCGCAAGGCCTTGGGGCGGAGTCAACTGAATTTGGGTGATATTGGAGTGATCGAACTCAACGAGGCCTTTGCCAGCCAGTCCCTGGCCTGCATTCGGGACCTGGGTTTGACGGAGTCTCGGATCAACCTGGATGGTGGCGCCCTTGCCCTGGGACATCCATTGGGCGCCACGGGGGCCCGGATCGTCGGCAAGGCGGCGCAACTGCTGCACCGGGGCGAAGGCAGCCATGCCCTGGCCACCCAATGCATCGGCGGTGGACAAGGAATCGCGACCATTTTGGAGGCTGTTCCATGAGAGGCGACGGTATCCATCGGGTCTGCGTCATCGGTGCCGGGGTGATGGGCGCCGGAATCGCAGCCCAGGCCGCCAACGGTGGAGCCCAGGTACTGCTGCTGGATCGCGACGACATTGCCCGCGAGGCCCTGACCCGGTTGCGTAAAAGCAAGCCAGCCGCGCTGATGCACAAGAATCTGCTCGGTCAAATCGTTCCCGGCAATGTGGAACGAGATCTGAAACAGGCCGCCGATTGCGATTGGTTTGTCGAGGCCATCATCGAAGACATGGGCATCAAGGCCGCCCTATATGAGCGGTTGGACGCGGTGCGGCGCCCGGGAACACCCGTTTCGTCCAATACCTCGACCCTGACCCGGGCGACGTTGATCCGGGATATGCCCGCCTCCCTGGCGCGGGATTTTCTGATCACCCACTTCTTCAATCCACCACGCTATATGCGGCTGGTGGAGTGGGTTGCCGACCCGGACCAGAAATTTGGCTCACTAAAGGATTTCATTGATCGCCGCATGGGCAAGAGGATCATCCGTTGCAAGGATTCCCCGGGCTTCATTGCCAATCGCATTGGCACCTTCTGGCTGCACGCGGCGGTGACCGAGGCCATCAAGCGTTCTATTGATGTGGAAACCGCCGATGCCTTGTTGGGGCGACCGGCAGGCGTTCCCAAGACCGGTGTTTTCGGACTGTTGGATCTGGTCGGGCTGGACCTGATGCCCCATGTTCTGGAGGCCATGCGCGAGGCCCTGGCGGTGGATGATCCGTTGCTGGATTTGGGGCCGATCCCTTCCTTGGTCACGGAAATGATCGCCGACGGCTATACGGGCCGCAAGGGGAAGGGCGGGTTTTACCGCCTGAACAACGGAGTCAAGGAAGTTCGGAGCCTGATCGACGGCAGCTATGCCCCGGCGCGGCGACCAAAACCAAAGGCGGCGCGCGGTGGCGGGCTGCGGGCCCTGATCAATCATGACAGCCCGGAAGGCGCCTATGCCCGGGCCGTGGTCACCCGCACGCTGGCCTATGCGGCGCGCTGTTTGCCGGAGATCGCCGAACGGCCCATTGATGTGGACGCGGCCATGCGGCTGGGCTATGCGTGGAAAAAAGGGCCGTTCGAGCTAAACGAAACCTTGGGGGCGGAGAAGATCTCGCTGCCCAAGCTACCGAAACCGGCGCTTCTGGACAGCGACCCCTGGGGGCTGGCGGATGTGAAGGCACAAGGCGCCCCGCTGGCCTCCAACCGTTCTGCCAGCCTGTGGGACCTGGGCCAGGGGGTGGCCGGGCTGGAATTCCATTCCAAGCTGAACGCCTTGGACCCGTTCTCCCTGGCCATGATGAACAAGGCCGTCACCCTTATCCCGCGTCGGGGGATGAGCGCCTTGGTGATCGCCAACGATGGCACAAACTTTTCCGTCGGGGCCAATATCGCCATGTTGCTTGTGACCGGCAAGCTGCGGCTCTGGCCGCTGATCAACTGGATCCTGTCCCATGGTCAGAAAACCTTCGCTCGGCTCAAGTATGCGCCGTTCCCGGTGGTCGGCGCGCCTTCTGGCATGGCCCTGGGCGGTGGCTGTGAAGTGCTTCTTCATTGCGACGCGCTGGTGGCCCATGGCGAGACCTACATGGGATTGGTGGAAGCGGGGGTGGGGATCGTCCCGGGCTGGGGCGGCTGTAAGGAAATGCTGGGTCGCCTGAGCGAAATGCCCGCCATTGGTCGGGGGCCCATGCCCGCGGTGTTGAAAGCCTTTGAAATCATCGCCACGGCACAAGTGGCGACCTCGGCCATGGAGGCGCGCGATCTGGGGTTCCTGCGTTCGGACGATGCCATCGTCATGAACCGAGACCGGTTGTGGCTGCAAGCGCGGGATCGGGCCTTGGATATGGCTCCAGGGTACCAACCGCCGAAGCCGAGAACGCTGCATTTGCCGGGATCATCCGGGCGCGCGGCGCTGCTTATGGCCATTGGTGATTTTGAACGTAAAGGCCTGACCACCCCCCACGACGTTACCGTGGCTCGTGCCTTGGCCAGAGTGATGACCGGGGCCGATACCGATCCCACTGACCCGGTGGGTGAAGACCATCTGCTGGCCCTGGAACGACAGGCGATCTTGAGTCTGATCCGCACCCCGCAAACACGGGCACGGGTCGACCATATGTTGAGAAAAGGAAAGCCGTTGCGCAATTGAACGAAGGAGGCCGCCGTGACCATCATGTTGATCCTTTCCGCCCTCGCGGTTTTCCTGATCCTGGCCTATCGAGGACAAGGCTATTGGGCTTGGGTGCTCGGCGGCTTGGCCTTGATCGCCGCCGGTGGGCTCCCGTCCTCGGTGCCTATGGCCGTGGCAGGCCTGGTCCTGGCTATGCTGGTATTGGTGTTTGGTCTGCCTTTCTTGCGGCGGCGGCTGGTTTCAGGTCCTCTGATGCCGCTGCTGTCCCGGTTGCTGCCGCGCATGGGCGAGACCGAACGCATCGCTCTGGATGCCGGGACGGTAGGCTGGGAAGGAGAGATGTTCTCCGGTTCCCCCGATTGGCAACGGCTGCACGAGATGAAGATCTGCCCCCTGTCCGATGAAGAGCAAGCCTTTCTGGAGGGACCGGTCGCGACGCTGTGCCATCTTCTCGATGATCATGATATTCATCGGCGCGGCGATCTGCCGCCGGAAATCTGGGACTTCATTAAGCGTGAGCGGTTCTTCGGACTGATCATTCCAAAACAATATGGAGGTCTGGGATTTTCCGCCGCTGCCCATTCGGCGGTGATCATGCGCCTGTCCGGGTGCAGTGTCCCGACGGCGGTAACGGTGATGGTGCCCAACTCCCTCGGCCCGGCGGAATTGTTGTTGGCCTATGGGACAGAAGAACAAAAAGACCGATACCTGATGCGTCTGGCCACCGGCGAGGATGTGCCTTGCTTCGCGCTGACGGAGGCCCATGCGGGCAGCGATGCGGCCAATGGACGCAGCCAGGGGGTTGTTTGTCGGGGGATCTGGGAAGGCAAGGAGGTCGTCGGTATCCGCTTGAGTTTTGCCAAGCGCTATATCACCCTGGCACCGATTGCGACGGTGGTCGGCCTGGCCTTCAAGCTTTCCGACCCCGATGGATTGATTGGCGAGGACCCGGAGCCGGGAATCACCTGTGCCCTTTTACCGCGCGAAACACCGGGCATGCGTATTGGCGGGCGCCATGATCCCATGGGCGTCCCGTTTCTCAATGGGCCGGTGGAAGGCGAGGATGTGTTTATCCCGGCTTCTTTCATCATCGGCGGTCCGGAACAGGCCGGGCAAGGCTGGCGCATGCTGATGGAAACCCTGGCCGCCGGGCGGGGGATTTCATTGCCGTCGCTGGCCGTGGGTGCGGCGCAGCTGTCGACTCGGACCAGCGCCAGCTATGCCCAGGTGCGCGAACAGTTTGGCCTACCCATCGGCAAATTCGAGGGCATTCGCGAGCGATTGGAACGCATCGGTGGCTTGACCTATGCCATGGAGGCCACAAGACGACTGACCGTCGGCGCGGTGGACAGCGGCGAAAAACCGTCGGTGGCCTCGGCCATCGCCAAGGCCTCCCTGACCGAAGCCATGCGCGTGACCCTCAACGATGCCATGGATATCCAGGGCGGCGCCGCCATCTGCCGGGGACCGCGCAATATCCTGGCCCGCGCCTATGCCTCCATTCCCATTGGTATCACCGTGGAAGGGGCCAATATCCTGACCCGCTCGCTGATCGTGTTCGGGCAGGGTGCCATGCGTTGTCACCCTTACTTGCGGGCCGAGTTGGAGGCGTTGCAGTCAAGGGACACCCAGGCCTTTGACCGGGCCCTGTTCGGCCATCTCAATCACATGGTCCGCAATGGCACGCGTGCCTTTATGCTGGCGCTTGCACCAGGGCGCGGCGGGGAACGCAGCCTGTCTCGGCTGTCGGCTGCCTTCGCCCTGATCGCCGATGCGGCATTGATTTCCCTGGGCGGCGCCATGAAGCGCAAGGAGCGGTTGTCCGGTCGTTTAGCCGATGCTTTTGCCTGGCTCTATATGGGGTCGGCGGTGCTCAAGCGCTTCAATGACGCCGGGCGCCCCAAGGCCGAGATGCCATTTGTCCATTGGACGCTTAACCGGGCGCGGATGGAAATCACCGCGGCATTGGCCGGAACCCTGGCCAATCTCCCCAACCGACCGCTGGCCTGGGCGGTGCGATGGATAACCTTCCCCACCGGATATGGTTCGGCGCCCTTGACGGACAAGCTGGCCGACAAACTGGTGGAAGCTTTGCTGAACGATCCCGATGTTTTAGATCGACTGACGGGGGATATTCTTCATCCGGCCCCGGACAAGCCGGGTCTGGGGGCCTTGGAACAAGCGTTGCGGCAGATCGATGTGGCGGCACCCGCCAGGGAAAAGATGGCGGCGATCCGAAAGGGGACTCTTGCTTCAGACGCCTTGACCGACGCCGACCGCAAAGCAATCGACGCCGCGGACAAAGCCCGCGACGCCGTAATTCAAGTGGATGTTTTCGACCCGGAAGATCTCTATTTGTAGATCCCCGAGACGGTAACCTTGCCGACCGGGATAGAGGATCGACCGCCGTCGACCACCACCAACCCGCTGGGGGTCACGTGATGCTTTTTGGCGTCGGCCTCCAGGTCATAGCCGATGGTATCGCCCGGGGCGACGCGGACATTCTTGGCCAGGATGGCATTGCGTACCTTGGCGCCGCGACCGATCTCGCAATTGTCCAGAATAACGCTGTCATGGACTTCCGCGCCGGAATGGACCCGTACGTAGCGGCTGAGAACCGAATTCTGAATCAGGCCGCCTGACAGGATACAGCCCCCTGACAAGATGGAATCGATGGCCTGTCCGCGCCGTCCTTCATCGTTGAACACCAGCTTGGCGGGCGGGTCGGCGTAGCCCGCCGTCCGCAGCGGCCATTCCTGATTGTACAGGTTCAGCGCCGGATCGATGGAGCGCAGGTCCATCTGCGCCTCGTAGTAGGCGTCCAGAGTTCCCACATCACGCCAATAGTTTTCCTTGCCTTCTGGTTCGCCCGGGATGGTGTTGCGACTGAAGTCGTAGGCATAAACGCCATCGTCCTTGAGTAGCTTAGGCAGTACGTCGTGGCCGAAATCATGGCTGCTATCCGGGTTTTCCGTGTCTTCACGCAGGGCTTTCATTAACGCATCGGCGCTGAAGACGTAGTTGCCCATGGAGGCATAAATATGATCCGGACGGCCTGGAATGGTCGGTGCGTTGGGGTCTTTTTCGTGGAACGCAACGACTTTGCCGTCTTCCTCCGCCTCGATAACGCCAAACTCGCCGGCCCATTTCTTTTCTGTCGGCAGGGCGGCGATGGTCGCCACAGCGCCTTTGGCGGCATGGAAATTGATCATCTCGCGAATGTTCATGCGATAAATATGATCGGCCCCGAAGACCACCACCACGTCCGGCTGCGCTTGTTCCAGCAGGTTGAGGTTCTGGGCGATGGCGTCGGCGGTACCGCGATACCAGCTTTCACCCGCCGAGCGCATCTGCGCCGGTACCGGGATGACGAACTGATGCCCCAGCGCGCCGCCCAATGACCAGCCATCGGTCAGATGCTGCAACAAAGACTGGCTGCGGAATTGGATCAGCACATAGATGGAATGGATGCCAGAGTTGATCAGGTTGCTGAGAACGAAATCAACGATGCGGTATTTCCCGCCAAAAGGCACGGCCGGTTTGGCGCGATCTTTGGTCAAGGGGAAAAGACGGGTACCTTTGCCGCCCGCGAGGACGATGGCGAGAACTTTCAGCTGCATGAGTCTATACGGCTCCGAAAAAAGGCGGCCGGGAGGGGTGTTGCTCTTGGGGAGATCAGGAGTCCCCCGTGAAGTGGGGCGAATTGTAGCATTTCCGTTTGCGTCGCGGTAGACGCATAGGGGGATATACCCATGAAAAAATTATGGCAGTCGGGAAGGGCGGGGCCGCAGCCTCAGTCGTCGTCGGTCATCGGTTTTTTGTGGGCGATTCCCTTGTGACACTCGATACAGGGTTCGCCCTTTTCCATGGCCGGTTTCATTTTGTCGCGGGAGCGCTGGCGTTGCTTGTCAAAATCCATGTCGTGATAGGAATGACACGATAGACAAGGGGCCGAATGATTGGCTTCCATGCGAGCCCAAACCCGCTCGGCCATTTCCAGGCGGTGGGCCTCGTATTTCTCGGGCGTGTCGATGGTGCCCAACAGGTGGTGGTAGATATCCCGGACCGCTTCGATCTTGCGCCAAAGCTTCGGCCCCCAGGCCTTCGGGACATGGCAGTCGGCGCAGGTGGCTTGCACTCCCGACGGATTCTTGAAGTGGATGGACCGGGAATACTCGGCATAGGCATTCTGCATTTCGTGACAAGAAATGCAGAATGCTGTTTCGTTGGTACGGTCCATGGCATAGTTAAAGCCGCCCAGAGCCAAGGCGCCGAATAGGCCTCCGAGCAGAAACAAGAAAATCCAGGCTCTGCTGGATCGAAAGGTTGGTTTGGCCATCGGGGATCCGTTGAAAGAGTCCCGCCGCCGGATCAAACCCGGCGGCGGGATGTCTCATGGACTTACTTCTTAGGCATTTTCTGGACCATGTAGGCCAGGATGTCGAGGCTTACATCCATGGGCAGGGCGCGCAAGGCGGGCATGGCCTCGGCGGGTTGACCGTTCTGGATCTTGTGCAGGGTCTCCCAGGGATTGCTGGCGGCAATGGCGCCCAACGGCTTGGGCAGGTCTTTCGGCATGCTGCCGTCCACGGCGTGGCACCCGGCGCAGAGGGTGTTGTAGTAGGCGGCGCCCTTCATAGCATCGCCCTTCACCGATTTGTCGGCGCCAATGTAGGATTCCATCTTCAATTGCCCCTTGGTGACGAACAGGGCGATGTCTGCCTTGTCGGCGTCGGCGATCAGGTCGCCCAGACCATGGGTGGCATCGCCAATGGCCGCGACCACCTTGGCCGGGTCACCGCCCAGATGAGCGCGCAGGCCACCGATACCGGTCTTGTACGAGCCGCTGGCATAGGCCCCGTCCTTGCCGCGCAGGTCCCAGCCGTGGCAGGACTTGCAGCGCCAAGTGGCATTCCCCTTTTTCTTGGTATTGGAAGCGGGCCAGGCTTTATGGGTGTCCTTGGGCTTCTCCGCGCCGGTGACGGCGAACCACTTGTCATAGAGCTGACCACCGCGGGCAATGCGTGAGTCTTCCTCTGCAGAAGCGGAAATCGGGGTGATGGCGATGGCGCCGAATGCCAGAGCGATCGCCACGGCAACAGCGCGGCCAAGGGGAAAAGTCGGTCTCATTAAGAGTTCTCCAATCAGGATATTGTTATGCGAATGATTGTCATTATCAAGATGACGGCGCGACGTTATCAAAAAGGGCACAAAAAAGATAGGGCTTTTTTTAAACCAGCCCTAATATTTTGTGATGGTTCGGTAAAAATTGTTTTTTTCTAACGCGTTTCGGGTCCGATCGGGCCCGTTGAATAGGTGCCACCCTATCGGAATCGATCACGTTTTTCGTGATTGATCGATTCCGGTCATACCCGATGTGATCTAGGAGTAGGCCACGTCGGTACCACCAAGTCCGCAATAGCCCAACGGGTTTTTGGCCAGATATTGCTGGTGATAGTCCTCGGCATAAAAGAACGCCGGAGCGTCGAGAATCTCCGTGGTGATGGCCGGGTGCCCGGCCTTGGTCAGCAGGGTTTGATAGCGCTCCCGGCTTTCCTCGGCCAGCCGCTTTTGCGTCTCGTCCAGGCAATAGATTCCGGAGCGGTACTGGGTGCCTCGATCATTGCCTTGGGCCATGCCCTGGGTCGGGTTGTGGGACTCCCAAAACAGCTTGAGTAAGTCTCCGTAGGTCACCGCCATGGGATCGAAGACCACCCGCACCACTTCGTTGTGGCCGGTCAACCCCGTGCAGACTTCTTCATAGGTCGGATTGGGAGTGAGGCCCGCCGCATATCCTACCGCCGTTGAATAGACACCGCCTGTTTGCCAGAATTTCCGCTCAGCGCCCCAAAAACAGCCCAGTCCGAACAGGGCCAGCCGGGTGCCTTCGGGGAACGGCGGCAGAATGACATGACCGGAGACCGCGTGTTGGTTCGTGACCGGCATGGCCTGCGTCCGTCCGGGCAGGGCATCGGCAGGAGCGGGTATTTCCGACTTATGGGAATTGAGAAACCACATGATGGACTCCTTGTGCGGCGCTTTCCATCATATGGGAAGCCTGGACCGGGTCACAAGGAGGCGTCGGGGCCGGTTGGGAACAGCGAGACGGGCTTCATCTTATCCTCGGGTGCCGCCAGTTTGTTTTTCTCCCCGCTGGGCTTAAGCAGCCATATCAGGCCTTTCCACATGCGTGGCAGCAGGAAAATGGCGCTGGCCAAGGTCATGGCAATGATCACCAGGAACACCACCGGCAGCATGACCATCAGCACCAGACCGATCACCAAGGCAATATCTTCCAACATGGATAGGCCCCAATTGCTGAAAGGCTCCGGCGACATATTGGCAAAGGCTCGGGTGCCTGCCTTGAGGAAATGGGACAAGGAAGCAACCAATGCGCCGCCAAAGAAGGCACTGCCAATACCCAAAGCACCCCCCAGGCTGCCATCATCGAGGCCCTGGATCGCGCCAGCGGCCAGCAACGCGCCTGCCGGGATGCGGATAAAGGTATGGACGATATCCCAAAGACTATCGAGCCCGGGTACCTTGTCGGCGACGAACTCGATCAGATACAAGGTCAAGGCCAAGCCGAGCACGGTCGGGTCGGATAAAACCTCCAAGGCCACGGGCAGGGAAATCAGGCCGAAATGATCCAAACCACCGAGAATAAGGGCGGTACCATAGAGGTTGATACCGCTACCCCAGGCCGCGCCCAATGCCAACAAGATGGTTTCCAAAATACCCATATTCCCTGCGAATCCTTCTCAAGTACCTATAGCCAAGGATGCGCTGACGGACCGTTGCCCGCAAACGGAATGAAAGCGGGTAATTCCGCCTGCTTCGGGGCGCCGGGTTGATCCTTCATGTCTCGACGCCTTGACCGTGCTATACTCATGAAATGTCGAGTACTCGTGCCAGGTTCCGGGTTGGTCAGGTGGTTCATCACAAGATGTTCGGCTATCGCGGCGTGATCGTCGATGTGGATCCGCATTTCCTTGGCAGCGAGGAATGGTACGCCCAAGTGGCCCGGTCCCGCCCCCCCAAGGATAGTCCCTGGTACCATGTGTTGGTGGATGGACAAGGGCACAGCACCTATGTGGCGGAACGCAATCTGGAGCCGGACGCCAAAGGGGGCCCCATCGATCACCCGGAGTTGTCCCGCCATTTCCAGCGGCTGGGGCAGGACGGGTATGAAACACGGAGAATGATTCACTAGCTTTTCCCCTTGGCCGGGACCTGTTAAACAGGGTCGGAACCACAGCAGGAAAGCCCAGCCATGCAGCATGTCGACCGCAGCCCGGCACAAAAGGCCGCCGGGGCCACCGCCGCCAAGATCCTCATTGAAATCGCCGCGGTTAATTTCCGCCCGGAAGAACCCTATACCCTGACCGCCGGATGGGCTTCGCCGGTCTATGTGGACTGCCGCAAGCTGATTTCCTATCCCCGCGCCCGGCGCAAGGTCATCGACCTGGCGGTGGAAGCCGTGGAAAGCGAGATCGGCCATGCCTCCATCGATGCGGTGGCGGGCGGCGAGACAGCGGGCATTCCCTACGCCGCCTGGATGGCCGAGTCCATGGATATCCCCATGCAGTACGTGCGCAAGAAGCCCAAGGGTTTCGGTCGCAACGCGCAGATCGAAGGCGACCTGAGCGAGGGGCAGCGCATTCTGCTGGTCGAGGATCTGGCCACCGACGGCGGCAGCAAGATCAATTTCGTCAACGCCCTGCGTACCGCCGGGGCGACGGTCACCGATACCTTCGTGGTGTTTTTCTATGGCGTCTTCCCCGGGGCTCTAAAGACCCTCAACGACGCCGGGGTGAACCTGCACTATCTGGCCAATTGGTGGGACGTGCTGCATGTGGCCGAAGAAGGTGAATACTTCTCCAAAAAATCCATCGCCGGGGTGAAATCCTTCCTCGAAGATCCCATCGCCTGGTCGGCGGCGCACGGTGGACGCGGCGCGGAAGGTGAGGGATGACCCAACGCACGCTGATCACGCTGATCGTCGTCAAGGTGGCGGTGCTGGCCGGGATCGGGTTCGCCGTTGCGGCTTCGGTGCTGTGACCATGCGGGTCCTGCTCTTGGCCGCGCTCTTAGTGCTGTCCTCCATGGCGGCCCAGGCCCGGGACAGCCTGACCATCGGTCTGACCCAGTTTCCGTCCACCTTCCATCCCAGTATCGATTCCATGGCTGCCAAGTCCTATATCCTGGGACTGGCCAGACGCCCCCTGACCACCCACGATGCCGATTGGAACGTGGTCTGTATGCTCTGCGTGGACCTGCCGACCTTGGAAAACGGCGGTGCGATCCGCGAGACCACCGCCGACGGCAAGCCGGGCATCGCCGTGACCTATCGCCTGCATCCCAAGGCCACCTGGGGCGATGGCCAGCCTGTCCGTGCCGAGGACGTGGTCTTTACCTGGGAGGTGGGGCGTCACCCGAAGGTCGGGGTCGGCAATCTGGAGCTTTATCGGAGCATCACCGCCATTGATGTCATCGATGCCAAAACCGTGACCATCCACTTCGATAAGATCAGCTTCGATTACAACGCCTTGAACGATTTCGAGGTGCTGCCGGCGCATCTGGACCAAGCCGCTTTCGAGGCCGATCCGGAGAGCTACCGTAAGACCACCGTCTACGATACCGATACCACCAACCCCGGGCTCTATTTCGGGCCCTATCGCATCGCCGAGGTGGTCACCGGCTCCCATGTGGTGTTGATCCCCAATCCCACCTGGTACGGCAAGCCGCCCGCCTTCAAGCGCATTGTGGTGCGGGTGATCGGCAATACGGCGGCCCTGGAGGCCAACCTTCTGTCCGGCGGTCTGGACATGATCGCGGGCGAGCTGGGGGTCACCTTGGACCAGGCCCTGGCCTTCGAGAAGCGCCATGGCAAGAAGGTCCAGATCCTCTACGAACCGGGACTGGTCTATGAGCACCTGGACCTGAACCTGTCCAATCCGATCCTCGCCGACAAGCGGGTGCGCAAGGCAATGCTGATGGCCATCGACCGCCAGGCCATGAGCGAAAAGCTGTTTGCCGGCAAGCAGCCGGTGGCCCAGACCTCGGTCAGCCCCCTGGACTGGGTCCATGCGCCCGAGGTTGTTTCGGCAACCTATGACCTAAAGGCCGCCGGGGTTCTGTTGGACCAAGCGGGCTGGCGCATGGGCACCCGGGGCCTGCGCCGCAATGCCGAGGGCGATCTGCTTAGCCTGGAAATCATGACCACGGCGGGCAACCGTACCCGCGAGTTGGTGGAGCAGGTGATTCAGGCGCAGCTCAAGCAGGTCGGGATCGAATTGAAGATCCGCAACCAGCCGGCCCGGGTATTCTTTGGCGAGACCGTGACCCGGCGCCAATTCACCGGCCTGGCTCTGTTCGCCTGGATCTCCTCGCCGGAAAACGTGCCGCGCACCACCTTGCATTCGGGCCATATTCCCACCGCTGAAAACAATTGGGCGGGCCAGAATTACACCGGCTATAGCAACCCGGACATGGACCGATTGCTGGAAACCATCGATATCGAACTGGACCGGGACAAACGCCGTGCCCTGTGGCGACGCTTGCAGGAAATCTACGCCGAGGACCTGCCCGTCCTGCCCCTGTACTTCCGCGCCAACGCCCATATCCTGCCGAAATGGCTCACCGGCCTGAAACCCACCGGCCATATGGCGCCAAGCACCTATTGGGTGGAGGAGTGGGGCGAGACTCCCTGACCGGGTCGCCGAACGGGCGAGGGACATGGCATGGTCCGTACTGAGTCCTTCTCGCCATGGCAGGAGGTGTGGTGGGCGATAATTAGTGGAGTGTCACCGTAACCTAATTAGTGGACTGTCACCGTAACCTGTCGTCACCGTAACCTGTCACCGTAACCCCAACTGTCACCGTAACCCCAACTTAAGGGCTTTTGCCAATTTAGCCGTTGTGTGGATGTAAAGCATGTTGGTGACCTATACGTAATTCAGTGCAGATAATAGCGACCACGCTGCAAACGCAGACATGCCAAGGAACAGGACACCTGCAAATCTGTGTAACCAGACGATTGGAAGTTTACCCAATACGGTCTTCCCTGCAACAGCACCGATCACGGACGTAATTGCCAAAGCAACCGTGGCACCGATCCAGACAAACAATATTGGATATATACCAGCAAGCCCCGCTACTGCGATCTGTGTTTTGTCACCAAGTTCAGCGAGAAAGATCATCAAGAAGGTTGTGATAAATAGACTACCGAACTTACGTTCTTCTGTATCATCGTCTTCATCCTCATCGGCATGAAGTAGTGAATGGATGCCAAACCCTGCAAACAGTACCGCGACACCGCCCAAAATCCATTCCTGCGGTAGCCATTGAGCCAAGGCACCGCCGAATATAACGGCTAAACCATTCAATAGGGCAAACGCCAATACAGCACCAAACAGGATGGGTCTTACACGACCATGTTTTGCTGCCAGTGCCATGCAGACCAATTGGCTCTTATCTCCAATTTCAGCCAGTCCAATAATTGCCAGCGTTGTTCCTGCTGTTTGCCACCACATGTTATTCCCCCGAGTAGTATTGGGTTCTAATACATGATTTTCAGATATGCGGCTACTGGGGTTACGGTGGGTTACGGTAATGGCATGGACGCCCCCTTCGGTTTCGTGATGAGCCATACTGGAGGTGTTGAAACTATCCAATAGCGGGAGCGTCCAATGAGCAATGTTACCATGATCGGCCTTGATCTGGCCAAGAACCTGTTCCAAGTCCATGGCGCCGACGAGGCGGGTCGTCCGGTTCTGCGTAAGAGGCTGCGGCGGAGCCAGCTATTCGAATACGGTGACAGTCCACAAATTGGTGGGATTACGGTAACACTCCACAAATTAAAGCCAAATCAACCTCTTCTCCAACTTCCTTCCCCCCCCCTCAAAACGGATTCAGACTCTTTTCCTTGGTGTAATGCAGATAGCCCACGTTGGCCCCGGCGCGCAGGCCGACGCCGGTACGGATGGGGGCGAGGATGATGCCGCTGGATTCCTGGTAGTTCAGGCCGATGCCGCCGACCACATAGAGGCTGCCATCGACGCCGGGAAAGCGTTGGAAGATCTCTTCGGGGTTGTCCAGGTGGTAGATCAGGGTGAAGACCTTCGATGCGTTGCCCCCCCAATCAAAGCCCACCGAAGGGCCTTGCCAATAGAGCTTCCGGTTGATGCCGTCATAGGTCTGGAGTTCCCCCTCGCCGTAGCGGGCACCGACGAAAAAGGCCCCCGAGGCTTCCTCGCCGACGATGATGGCATTGGGCTTGCCATGATCGGAAAAGGCTTTTTGAATGACGCTGGCCAAGCCCTCGCTGGTTTCGCCAAAGAAATTCTTGGCGGCGTCGAGGATCTGGCTCTCGTCATAGCCGTCGTCTTTGGCCGGTGCTTGGTCTTGAGCAAGGGCGGGGGTCGCAACGAGCAGCATCAACAGCGGCAGGATCTGGAACAACCGGAATTTCATCGGAGAATCTCCACAAAAAAATAGCCTGACGGGAGTTTACTCCGTCAGGCCAGGTTGTGCCATAAGGCAGGAGGATCAGTCCGTGATGATTTCTGGTCCCATCAACTGCGTCGGCAGCCAGGTGGAAATTGCTGGTATGTAGGTCACCATGACCAGGAAGACCAACAGGATCATCAGCCAGGGCAGGGCGGCTTTCACCACCCAGAGTATGGATTGGTTTGTTATCCCCGCGGTGACGAACAGGTTGAGTCCCACCGGTGGCGTGATCATGCCGATTTCCATGTTGACCACCATGATGATGCCCAGATGGATCGGGTCGATGCCCAATTCCATGGCGATGGGGAACAAGATCGGCGCCATGATCAGCAGGATGGCCGAGGGCTCCATGAAGTTGCCCGCCGCCAACAGCAGCAGATTGACGATGATCAGGAACGACCACCATTCAAAGCCCGCGGCGATGATCATCTCGGTGATTTCATGCGGAATGCGTTCCGTGGTCAGCACGAAGGCGAACAGCATGGCGTTGGAGATGATGAACAGCAGCATGATGGTGATCTTGGCCGCGTCCAGGATGGTATGGGTGATCTCCTTGTGGGTGAAAACCTGGATCAACAGGGAAATGGCCGACGGCCGGGGCTCGCCCTTTTTCAGCGGTCCCAGATCCCGATAGACGAAGATCGCGATGATATAGGCGTAGACCGCCGCCACCGCCGCTGCTTCCGTCGGGGTAAAGATGCCGCCATAGATGCCGCCCAGGATGACGACGATCAGCATCAGCCCCCAAATGGCGTCCTTGAAGGAATCCCAGAATTCTTCGAATGAAGGCACCGGCTGTTTGGGCAGCCCGGTGACTCGGGCCCGGATGTAAATGGCGATCATCAGCATGACACCGGCCAACAGGCCCGGGAACACACCGGCCAGGAACATGCGTCCCACCGAGACTTCCGTCGCGGCGGCATAAACCACCATGACGATGGACGGCGGGATCAAGATACCGAGCGTGCCCGCGTTGGCGATCACACCGGCGGCGAAGGGCTTGGGATAGCCCGACTTGATCATGCCCGCGATGACAATGGAGCCGATGGCTGCCACAGTGGCCGGAGACGACCCGGAAACCGCCGCGAACAGCATACAGGCCAGCACCGAGGACATGGCCAGGCCGCCGCGCATGTGTCCCACCACGTTAATGGCGAAGCGGATCAGGCGTCGCGCGACGCCACCGGTGGAGAGGAACGCCGAGGACAACACGAAGAACGGAATGGCCATCAGCGTGTAATGGTGCATGGTGTCGAAGATCCGCCCCGACAGGGTGCCCAGGTCGTCATTGCCGAAGAACAGCAAGGTCAGCACGCTGGACAGGCCCAGCGCAAAGGCGATGGGCGTGCCGATGAGGATTAGGCCGAATAGCGTTATGAACAGGAAGCCAATGGTCATTTTCCGGTCTCCTGGTCATCGTCTTGTTTTTGGGCGAACTGTTTCAAGGCGTCCTCGCCCTCGTCCCCAAGAAGTGTGGTGTCGTCGGAGGTGAGGATCGTCCAACCCGCCACCAACAAACGGATGATGGCCATGCCGAAGCCGACCACCACGACGCTTAAGGGAAACCACATGGGCCACTTGAGATCGGCGGTTTCCACATTGATCTCCCAGACCAAAACCACCTCTTCCCAACCACCGATCACCATCATGGTGCTGTAGGTGATTCCGGCGGCGATGGCGATGAGGCCAAGAATTCTTTGAATGGCCGAAGGAAACAGCTTCACGAAAGCATCGACGCCGATATGGCTGTGGATGCGGATACCGTACGAGACCCCGAAGATCACCAACCAGGCGAACAGAAATGTGGTCAGTTCCAAAGCCCAAATGAAGCCGGAATTGAACGCATACCGTAGCACCACCTGAATAAAGGTGAGCAGGGTCATGGCGGCAAGCAGGAAGGCAAGGAAGCCTTCTTCGGCCCTATGCAGGGATTCTATGACCTTTTGCATGGCACATGTTTCGACCCGCCCCCCGGATGGGGACGGGTCGACCTTTCCCTCAAGGTTACTTGTTGAAGCCGTCGGCGGCCTTCAGCAGGTCCGGGCCGATTTCATCGGCGAAGCGGTCCCATACCGGCTTCATGGCGGCTTTCCAGGCGGCGCGCTGTTCCGCGGTCAGGGTCCGCACGACGCCCTTGTTGTCGAGGATCTTCTGGCGGTTGTTGAGGTTCAACTCACGGGCCAGGTTGTTGCGCTCGGCCGTGACTTCCATGAGGATGCTGTTGAGCTCGGTGCGGATATCATCCGGCAGGCCCATCCAGAAACGCTTGGACACGATCACCGCGTAGTCGAGGATGCCGTGATCGGTTTCGGTCACGCCGTCCTGCACTTCGAAGAACTTCTTGGTGAAGATGTTGGACCAGGTGTTTTCCTGACCGTCCACGACGCCGGTCTGCAAGGCACCATAGACTTCCTTAAAGGCCATCTTCTGCGGCACCGCGCCGAGCTGCTGGAACTGAGCCACCAGCACATCGGACTGCTGCACGCGGAACTTCAACCCCTTGGCGTCTTCGGGCTTGACCAACGGCTTGTTGGCCGACATCTGCTTCATGCCATTGTGCCAGAAAGTCAGGCCCAGAATGCCTTTCTTTTCCATGGACCTAAGAATGCCTTGGCCATGTTCGGACTGTTGGAACGCGTTCACGGCGTTGATATCGTCGAACAGGAACGGCAGATCGAAGATGCGGAATTTCTTGGTAAAGGTCTCGAACTTGGACAGCGACGGCGAGCCCATCTGTACCGACTTGCCCTTGGCCAGTTCAATCAGCAGCTTGTCGTCGTTGAACAGCTGGCCGGACGGATAAACTTCGACCTTGACCTTGCCTTTCATGCGCTCATTGACGCGTTCGGCGAACAGGTTGGCGGCCAGGACCTTCGGATGGGTTTTACCCCCGGTCACGTGGCTGAACTTTATGATAATTTCCTTGGCGCTGACGGTCGCCGGGGCGGCGGTCAACATGAAGGCGGTGGCTGCAACGGCGGCAATTCCTGTAGTAAACAGGCGCATAGTTTCTACTCCCTAATCTATCCCAATACGGTTCACCCACCGGGCGCCAGTCCATTTTCTTGGATCATGGTGGCTTGGTCCGGTGGATCACACGTGGCGTTTTATTCGCAAGGGGTATGCCAATCAGGGTTTTTCTTCCAAAGGCATATTATGGTCATCTAATCTTCACAGCGATTCAGCGTTCTGGCCAAGTCCCCGGAATCATTCCGGAAATCTCGCTGCAGTGCACATAGATGGGGAGTCACCCATGGGGAGGAGGGGGATGGGTGGATTTCCGCCTATTCAGTGAAAGCGCGGCGGTCCAGATCGTACTTACGCATCTTGTCATAGAGGGTCTTGCGCGGCAGACCGAGGCGTTCAAGAGTCGCCTTGATATTACCCTTCTGGCGTTGCAATTCCTGCACGATGACGCTGCGCTCGAAGGATTCCACCTGTTCCGGAAGGGACTGTGCGCCCGCCATACTGTCTGTTTCATCGAACGGGTGGGAGTCATCAAAAGTGATGCCATAGCCAAGTACGAACCGTTCGGCGGCATTCTTCAGTTCCCGCACGTTGCCGGGCCAAGAATGTCCCATCAGCTCGCTCAGTTGGGCGGCGCTGGGGGCCTCGGCCGGCCGGTTATAGCGCGCCGCGGCGGCTTCGACGAAATGATGAAACAACAGCGGGATATCTTCACGGCGTTGGCGCATGGTCGGCAGCGGCAGCACCATCACATTAAGCCGATAATAGAGGTCCTCGCGGAACAAATTTTTCTCGCTGGCCTTGCGCAGATCGGTCTTGGTGGCCGCGACCACCCTCAGGTTCACCGGGATCAGTTGGTTGGAACCCAACCGTTCCACCACCCGCTCCTGCAAAACCCTTAACAACTTGACCTGAAGGCCTAGGGGCATGCTCTCGATTTCGTCAAGAAACAAGGTGCCCCCCGCCGCGTGCTCGATCTTGCCGATCCGCTGGGTCTGGGCACCGGTGAAAGCGCCTTGTTCATGTCCGAACAACTCGCTTTCGAAGATGGTTTCCGGCATGGCGCCGCAATTCACGGCAACAAAATGGCCGTCCCGGCGGGTGCTTTGCTCATGCAGGCAGCGGGCGACCAGTTCCTTGCCCGTCCCGGTCTCGCCGAAAATCAGAACGTCGGCCCCGGTGTCGGCGATGTTGGCGATGATATCGCGGGTGCGGTTCATGGCCGGAGACTTGCCGACCAGCAGGGCGCCGCCTTGGCGAGAGCCCAATTCCCGCCGCAGGGTCTGGACTTCCAGCACCAAATTGCGTTTTTCCATAGCCCGGTTGACTGCATCCACCAGCAAATCGGCAGGAAACGGTTTTTCGATGAAATCATAGGCCCCGTCTCGGATCGCCTGCACGGCCATGGCGATATCCCCGTGGCCGGTGATCAGGACCACCGGTAGATCTTGGGCGATTTCCTGGGCCTTGCTCATCAAGGTCAGGCCGTCCATGTCGGGCATCTTGATATCGCTGACGATGATCCCCGGCCATTGGGCGCTCAGCCGAGGCAAAACCTTGGACGGCGAGGAAAAGCATTCCACCTGATACCCGGCCAACTCCAGGGTCTGGCGCCCGGAGATGCGGATATGCTCCTCATCATCGACAAAAAAGACGATTCCCTTGTCCGGTTCGCTCATGCGGTCTGTGCCATCTGGTTGCCGTGGTCTCGCTGTAGGGCGACAGTGAACAGCGCGCCGCCATCGGGATGATTGGAAACTCGCAGGCTGCCGCCGAAATCATTGATGATCCGATCGGAAATCGACAGTCCCAAGCCAAGCCCCTTGCCCATCGCTTTGGTGGTATAGAAGGGATCAAAGACCTTTTCCAGATCTTCCTCGGTGAGGCCGGGGCCGCTGTCGTGAATCAGCACCAGAATCTGTTCGTCGGTGATTTCCGCATCAATGCCGAGGCGGCGGGGCTGATCCTTCTCCATGCCGTCCATGGCATCCAAGGCATTCCGGAACAGGTTGAGGAAAACCTGTTCAAGTCGCAGTTCCTCGCCAACGACCATGGGACAGCCCGATGGGACCTTGTCGGTGATTTCCAGGCCGTCGGTTTTGGTTACCTTGGTCAGCAAGGACAGGGCGCCATGCAGGGCGATCCGCAGATCCACCGGGCCAACCTCGTCCGGTGGTTTGCGGGCGAATGTTTTCAGATCGCCGGTGATGGTCGCCATGCGGTTGGTCAGATCGGATATTTGACTAAGATTGCCGCGCACGTCGTCCAGGCGGTCGCGGTCGAGAAGCACATGGGCATTGTCCGCATAGGTGCGGATGGCGGTCAGCGGCTGATTGAGTTCATGGGTGATGCCTGCCGACATCTGTCCCAGGGCGGCCAGCTTGCAGGCATGGACCATTTCCGCCTGGGTGGTGCGCAGGGTGGACTCGGTCTTGCGGCGTTCCTGGATTTCCCGATGCAGGGCCTGATTGCTGTGGCGCAGGTCGGCGGTGCGGGCTTCGATGCGTTTCTCCAACTGATCATAGGCCTGTTGCAAGGCGGCACGGGCCTTGCGCTGATAATGCACGCGCTCCCACAGACGCAGACGGCGTTGGAACAAGGTGTAGGCGAAGAAAGCAAAGACCACCAAGGTAAAGGCCGCGGCCGCCAGCGCGCCATAGACAATCCGATCAACCGCCTTGACGTCCGACATCAGGTGCAATGTCCAGCCGGTCTCCGGATAAAGCAGCGACTGTACAAAGAACCGGGCTTTGCCAGAACGGGTCTCTTCGGTCCGGATGGTCATGATTTCACCACTTTCGCCGGCTGGAACCCGTTGCTCGATTTGCAATGGCGTAAGGGCATTGGTGCCATACTGCTGCGAAATGCGAATATGATCCGCCAACCCCGGGGGCAGGGTTTCCAGGGTCTTGAAACGCCAGTCCGGGCGGCTGGAGATGAAAGCAATACCATGTTTGTCGGTGACCAGAACCTGGCTTTCAGAAGCCGCCCAGGCGGTTTCCAACCGTTCCATGCCAATCTTGACGACAACGACACCGAGAATGCGCGTCTCGTCCTTGACCGGATAAGAAAGATAGTAGCCCGGCTTGTTCGACGTGGTGCCCAAGGCAAAATAGCGCCCCGTCTCACCTCGAAGGGCGTCTTGGAAATAGGGGCGGAAGTTGAAGTTCTTGCCGACAAAGGGACGATCACTGTTCCAGTTGCTGGCGGCAATGGTCAGGCCATCACCATTCATCAAATAAACCGCCGAGGTGGCGGCAATGCGGTTAATGCTTTCCAGCGCCCGGTTGACGTGGTCCACCCCGTCCAGGTCCTCGGGCGCCAGCAACAGCTCTGTCAGGTCCTGATTGCGCGATAGCACAACCGGCAGATAGGCGTATTTGTCCAACTCGCTTCGCAGGTTCTCGACAAAGGTGGCCAAGCGTTCGTGTCCCTTGGCTTCCATGTCCTTTAGCGCCGTGGCCCGGATCCATACGGACACCAGCATCATGACCACCGCCGCCGTCACCACGGTGGCGAAAATAAAGGTCAGCTTGGCCCGCACCGAGCCCTGGGGCGCCGAGACGAATTTCGGTACCTCCGGCCAGTCGAATTCCTGATCCTGCTTGGTTGGCTCGCTCATGAGCGCAGTATAAACCACTTGGCGCCTGGTCGCGAACCTTGCGCTGAAGGCCTGCCAGCGGGTACACCAAAAGTCTCTTGATCACGAAAGAAAATCTTCCATGGCACGATCATTGACCATCTGGGCCCTGTGCGACGACCGGGCGGGCAACGTCAATCAGGTGCGCGGCGTCGCCGAGGCCCTGGGGCTGCCGTTCCTGATCCAGGACCTGACCTATACCGCCGCCGCCGCCTTGCCCAATTACATGGTCGGGGCGACCTTTTCCGGCCTGACCCGCGATGCGCGGATCAACCTGGCCCCCCCCTGGCCGGACCTGGTCATCGCCGCCGGACGCCGCACCGCCCCGGTGGCCCGGGCGATCAAGGAAAAGACCGACGGCCAGTGTTTCTTGTTACAGGTCATGTATCCGGGAGAGGCGGGGATCGACGAGTTCGATCTGGTCGCCGTGCCGCACCACGACAAGATGCCCAAGCGGGATAATTTCTTCGAGGTGCTGGGCGCGCCGCACCGGCTGAACAAGGGTAATCTGGCCGCCGCCGCCAAGGCTTGGGAGGGTCGGTTCGATCATCTCCCCGGTCCGCGCATCGCCCTGATCGTCGGGGGCTCCACCAAGCGCAAGGTTTTCACCTCGGAAATGGGGGCCGAACTGGGTCGCCTGGCCTCGAAGCTGGCCAATAGCAAGAACGGCTCGTTGATGGTCACCACCTCGCGGCGCACGGGCGAGGCCGCGGATGCGCTGATCGAGGCCATCGACGCGCCGTCCCATCTGTTCAAGTGGGGGGACGAGGGGGACAACCCCTACCTGGGTTACATGGCCGTGGCCGACGCGGTGATCGTCACCGGCGATTCCGTCTCCATGTGTTCAGAGAGTTGCGCCGTTTCCCGGCCCACCTATATCTATGCACCCAAGAAGGTCACCGTGCGCAAACATGCCATGCTACATCAGGAACTTTATGCCCAGGGTTTTGCCCGACCGTTGGAAGGGGAGTTGAGCCTGGACTGGACTCACCCGGAACTGAATGTGGCCGACCAGATCGCCGACGAACTACTGCTCCGACTGAAACGGGAGTAGCCCCATGCTGCCCGACGACAGCCTTTATCGCCTGAAGACCTGTCGCAACGGCACTTTCCTATATAATCCTAATGACCGGTATATTGGCCGCTCTCTGGATTTGTTCGGCGAGTTTTCGCAAGGGGAGGCGAATCTATTTGCAGAAATCCTCAAGCCCGGCGACGTGGCCTTGGATATCGGGGCCAACATCGGCTGTCATACGGTGGTCATGGCCAAGGCAGTGGCGCCGGGTGGCTTTGTCATTGGCTTCGAGCCGCAGAGGTTGGTGCATCAACTTCTATGCTCTAACGTCGCACTCAACGGCCTGATCAATGTGGTCTGCCGACAGAACGCGGTGGGCAGGGAGGCGGGCAAGATCACTGTGCCGGTGCTCGATCCCAGCAAGATGGCCAACTTCGGTGGCCTGGATCTGCGCCGGGACTGGCCGGGCGAACCGGTGGATGTTCTGGTTGTCGATAACGTGGCTCTGCCCCAATGCAGGCTGATCAAGATCGACGTGGAAGGCATGGAGACCGAGGTCATTGAAGGCGCCCGCCAGACCATCGAACGTTTGCGCCCCATCCTCTATGTGGAAAACGACCGCCAGGATAACGCCGAGGCCCTGGTCCGCCTGATCCATGCCATGGATTATCGCCTCTACTGGCACTGCCCCCCGCTGTTCAACCCCGATAATTTCGATTGCAACCAAGAAAATCCGTTCGGCAATATCGTGTCGAAGAACCTGTTTTGCGTGCCGAAGGAGGCCAAGACGGAGATCAAGGGGGCGCGGGAGATCGTGGTGGTGTGACGGCCTGCTCGACCCCATTGATACCGATGAAAGGCGGCGTGATCGAAAGAACCGAGCGCCAAACCTTCATGGTCCAGCACGATGTCCACATAGCCTTTGAAGTGTGCTCCTAATATTCCTGATGGGAATATTAGGAGAAAACAATTCATTGGAGCAAGGTCCGCTTTCCCTGTAGTGAATACCTCTGAATAGCAATCTAGAAATCTTGCACAAAACATAATGCGTTGCCTTGAGAGGCTGGCGTTCGAATTTGGATTGATCAACAGAGGCGGCGGTTCAATTCCATTCAGGAATACTGTTCCTCGTTGGTCGCGGGTTCGTTACCACTGGCCTACCGATCGCATTGCGAAAAGGAGACTCCTTTGGAAAACCTAATGAAGCAGGCGTTCGATGCCTTGCACACCCTGCCGGAGGCGGACCAGCAGCGGATCGCTTATGAAATCATTGAGCGGGTGGAGGACAAAAGCGAGTGGGATGGTCTTGTGGCTTCGCCCGAGGCCCAGGATTGGCTGGAATGGGGCGCTCGAAAAGTGCTCAAGATATATGCCAAGGCGACGAAAAAAATGGCGATGCAGTTCGTCACCATTCCGTTGGACGGCATGCAACGCTCCGGGGCATATTGGGACAGCTTCGAGGAACTCCCCGGAGAAATCCGCAAACTGGCGGAAAAGAATTTCAAGACCTGGAAAACCAATCCCAACGCGCCGGGCCTGCGATTCAAGCAGATTCATAAGGATCTTCCCGTCTATTCGTTTCGCGTCGGCATGAAACATCGCACGGTCGGCGTCGAGGCCGAAGACGGTGCGCTCATCTGGTTCTGGGTTGGTTCGTTTGAAACTTTTGCTGCTGCTTCCGTAGCGTAATCATGGGCCCCGTCGCCTGGGGCGAACCGGTATTGAGATATGAAAACAAAAAGAGTGTTGGTGAAACTACGGCGTAGCGGTTACCTCGCCAATTTTACCCCCTTTACCAAATGGCTGCCCAAGGTCGAACGTCGGGATGCGAAAGCCGACCTCATCGCCGGATTGGCCGGTGCCTTTGTGGTTCTGCCGCAGGGCGTGGCCTTTGCCACCATTGCCGGGATGCCGCCGGAGTACGGGCTGTATGCGGGAATGATACCCGCCATCATCGCCGCTCTGTTTGGCTCATCGCGGCATCTCGTGTCGGGGCCTACCACGGCAGCATCCATCGTCTTGTTCTCGGCCTTGTCTATTCATGCCGTGCCGGGAAGCATGGAATATGTGGCGCTGGCGCTGACCCTGACCTTCATGGTCGGCCTGTTCGAATTGGCTCTCGGTCTGGCCCGCATGGGGGTTCTCGTCAACTTTATTTCCCATTCCGTCGTCGTCGGGTTCACCGCTGGTGCGGCTTTGCTCATTGCGGCCAAGCAACTCAAGCACTTCTTCGGTGTCGAACTGCCGAGTGGCGGCCATTTTCATGATATTGTGATCGCCTTCATGCATCATCTGGGACAGATCAATCCCTATGCCACGGCGGTTGCCGCGACGACGCTGATCATCGGCATCTTGTTCAAGCGCTTTATGCCGAGAATTCCCTATCTGATCGCGGCCATGGTCTTTGGCACCTTGGTTGGGGTGGGGTTGGACGCCCAGTTCGGTAACGAGGTGACCCATCTGGCGACCATCGGAGCTCTGCCAGCTAGTTTTCCACCGCTTTCGGCTCCCGATTTGTCACTGGATCACATCAAGGCCCTGGTGCCGACCGCCTTGGCGGTGACCCTGTTCGCATTGACGGAGGCGGTGTCCATTGGGCGGTCGCTGGCTGATCGCGGCGGCTATCGAATCAACGGAAACCAGGAGTTCATTGGCCAGGGCCTGTCGAACATCGCGGGCAGCTTCTTTTCGGGATATGTGGCGACCGGTTCGTTCAACCGCTCTGGGCTGAATTTCGAGGCCGGTGCAAGGACGCCCCTGGCGGCCATTTTCGCGGGTGGCATACTCATGCTCCTGGTTCCCCTCATCGCTCCCTATGCGATCTTTCTGCCAAAAGCGACCATGGCGGGGGTCCTTTTCATCGTTGCCTGGGGCCTGATTGACTTCAAGAAGATCCGCCATATCCTGAAAGGCTCGCGGCGAGAAGGGGCGGTGCTTTTGGTGACTTTCCTGAGTGCGCTGTTTCTGGAACTGGAGTTCGCTATCTTTGCCGGTGTGCTGCTATCGTTGGTCCTCTATCTCGAACGGACTTCGAAGCCGACCATCCGGCGCCATGTACCTGATCCCAATTCGCCGAAGCGCGCGATGGTCGCGAATCCGAGGCTTCCCGACTGCCCGCAGTTTCTGATGCTGCGTATCGACGGATCGATCTTCTTCGGCTCCGTGGCACGGATTCAGGATGCCTTCGATATGTACTGGTCGGCGCGTCCGAGTCAAAAGCACCTTGCCGTGGTCGCCGACGCCATCCGCTTTGTTGACATGGAAGGGGGCGAGGCTTTTGTCGCCGAGGCACGGCGCCGCCAGGAGGCCGGAGGCGGGTTCTATATGATCCATGTTCAGCCTCAGCTATGGGACGCAATGGAAAGCTGCGGTTGCATGGACAAAGTGGGTGATCGAAGAATCTTTCAAAGCAAGACAGACGCCATCCACGGCATCTATCAGAAACTGGACAAATCTGTCTGCGCCACCTGCACCAAGCGGGTGTTCCGCGAGTGCCAAAAGGAATTCGGTCCGGCTGCGGCGAGTAAGTGAGGGGCGTGGCGGAAAATCTATCCCTTCTCATCTTCCTCCCGGCCCGGCAAATTTTGCCCGGTAAACAGGGTCGGATCGAGGATCAAGCCGCCGGTGGGTTTCATCCCGGAAGGAGCGGCGGCAGCGAGATTTTGCGCCGAGACGGGGCTTTTATCTGAGTCGTTGAGTATTGATCCCCCTTGCATGCGGGCCTGGATTTCCTGGGCGATGAGTTTTTCGATTTCGGCCCGTTGCGAGGCGGGCATCTTGTCGAGCATATCCTCCGTAAGCCCCATGGATTGGAGGATTTTCGCCCGCAGTTCTTCCTTTTTCTTTGCTTCCAGATCTTCCACGTAGCCGCTGAATCCGCGCTCGGCGATGGCCTTGGCATCCTCCGCATCGAGGCCGCCGTGGCGTTGACGCTCGGTTTCCGGATCGGTGTATCTCGGGCCGTTGATCAAGGGGGTCTCCATGCCGCATGCTCCCGCTGGCTTTGACAGATGCCTGGATATCAAGCAAAAAACACGCCAGGATGGGGTGCTCGACCCTGACCCGGAGACCCCATGCGCCGGACGCTGGAATACCTGATCGGATTTGCCCTGGTGGCCCTGGTGGGGGCGGTGCTGGTGGTGCTGTTCGGCGGGGTGATCCTGGCGGCTTTGAGCGCGGCCCTTGCCATACCTTTGGCGTTTCCGCTGACCACCATCGGTGTGATCGCCGTGCTGGCGGGACTCTGGGCCTGGACGGCGTTTCGCCGGTCGCGGAAAGAGTAGCCTTAGAGTCGGATTCAAAAGTATTCCTTTGATCTCCAGGGCGTATATTTCCGCTCTGGCGGCGTCAAGACCTCCTAACGGGGGCCCGCCCCGTGTCGTCGGCCTTTCCTGGCCAGATCAAAAGTCTACTGCCTTGATATCTAAAGGATACTTTTAAATCCGCCTCTTACACCGCCTTGGAATGCCGCTTCTGTCCCGCATCGAGATACTGATCGAAGGCGGCGGCAACCAGACGCAGGAACGGCGCGCCGTCCTCGGTAACGGCAACCGTGGCGCCGTCGATGGTGCAGATGCCATCCTCGGCCAGCGGGACCAGCTTTTCCATCTCCTGTGCGAAGTGGTCGCGTGGGACGTTGTGGCGGTCGCAGACCCCGTCGATATCCACCTTCATGTCGCACATCAACCGCTCGATCAGGTCGGCGCGCAAGTTGTCCTCGTCGGAGAGGGCCAAGCCCTTGCCGGTAGCGAAACGGCCCGCGGCCACGGCGGTGCGGTAGTCCTTCAAGGGCAGCAGGTTCTGCACATAGCCCTGCGGTAGCTGACCGATGGCCGAGGCGCCCATGCCGATCATCGCCGGGGCCTTGTCGGTGGTATAGCCCTGGAAGTTGCGTTGCAGGCTGCCGTCTTCCAACGAGGTGGCCATGGAATCATCGGGATGGGCGAAATGGTCCAGGCCAACCTTCACATAGCCCAATTCCATCAGCCGGTCGGTGGCTTTCGTGAACTGCTCCCAGCGTTCCTCGGTGCCCGGTAGGGCCTCTTCGGGGATCATCTTCTGGTGACTTTTCATCCAAGGCACATGGGCATAACCGAACAAGGCGATGCGGCGCGGCTGCATGGCAGCGCCCCGGTCGACCATGTCCAGCACCTTCTCGGTGGTCTGGAACGGCAGGCCGTACATCAGATCCATGTTGAATGAGGTGATGCCGTATTTGGCCATCCATTCCACAACCTGCCTGGTCATCTCATAGGGCTGAATGCGGTGGATGGCCTCTTGGACCTGAGGGTCGAAGTCCTGCACGCCGATGCTGGTGCGGTTGACCCCGGCCTCGGCCATTTGGCGCACATAGTCCTCGCTGGCGGTGCGCGGGTCCAATTCCACGGCGATTTCGACGTCGTCACAGAAATCGAATCTCTGCCGCAGTTTCTCGATGATCCGCCGCCAATCGTTGCCTTGCAGCATGGTGGGGCTGCCGCCGCCCCAATGCAGGTGGCGGGCCTGGAACTTGCCGGGCAGGGTATCGGCCACCAGATCGATCTCCATCAGCAGGTGGTCGAGATACTCCGACACCGGCTCATAGCGTTTGACGATCTTGGTATAGCAGCCGCAGAACCAGCACATCTCATCGCAAAAGGGAATGTGGTGATAGAGCGATAGCGGCACCGACGGGTCCAGGGCTTTCAGCCAACGTGCATACATATCCGGCGTCACCGCATCGGAGAAGTGCGGCGCGGTGGGATAGCTGGTGTAGCGGGGGACCCGGAGGTCATACTTTTGGACGAGGTCGGCGCGCATGGGCGTTGGTTCCTTGGGTGGAGACGAACAGGGCGGCCAGACTAACGGTTCCCGGCGCGCGCGTCTATGGACGGGGGAGGGAAGGGCTTGCGCAAAGTCGCTCACCGGTGTCCGGACGGCGACCACCAGGGCCAAGGGGGCAGGTAGCGGCGCCAGCCCGTCCGCAAGGGGGGCGCTGGGGCCGCGGCCGGGGCCTCAGCGGTCGCGGGCGCCGCCGCCTCGGGCACATGGCGATAGATGTAGCGAGGGCCCTCAATGAGCACGGCGGTGTCGGCGGGACGCAGATTTTCGCGCTCGATCATGCCGCGGATCTGGGCCACGTATTCCTTACCCGTCTCCGCGTAGGGCTCCAGATGTTCGGCCAGGGCATAGCCGTCCAGGGGCTGGCCCGCCTGCCGCAGCGCCGCCCGCGCTGCCCGGAAATCCGCGTAGGCCGGGAAGGTGTTCAAATTCCGCATATAGGCTTTCAAAGAGTCATGGGGACTGTCGAAGGCCGCCAGCCGCGCGTCGCTTTCCTTGGCCTCTATGGCGCGTTCGCCCTCGGTCCATTGGCCGAACACCGCCTGTCCCTCGCGGGCGAAACGGGATTGCAGCCAGCCGCTTTCGATGGCCGCCTGCACCACGGCCAGGGAAACCGGGATGGCATCGACGCGGACTTTCAAGGTCGCCAGCGCCTCTGACCCCGGCTCGCCGGAGACTTCATATTGGGTCATGAGGGTTTCCAGCCAGCCCCGGTCGGCCCGGGACAAACGGCCCAAATCCAGCCCCAGCAGCCGCTTGCGGTCGGCCACCAGGGCTTCGTTGGCTTGCAGGGCCGCCGAAATTCCCAACCGGATGAACACCGACTTGCGTAGCTGCACGTCGTTGCTCCAATCCTCCACCCGGGTTTCCGGTACCTTGGGTACGCGGAACCGAGGCACGGCCTTCAACAGATCGGGGTGCTTGCGTACATCTAGAAAGCCGAGGCCTTCCATATGCTTGGCCACGTCGGTGCCATTGCGCGCCTCGATCAGCACGTCCGACGCCGCCGCCACCGGCTTGCAGGCCAGCAGCACCATAACTCCCAGACAGAGCGGCAGTTTCCGCAGCATGAGTTCTCCCTTGGGGGAGTGTAGCGGAAATTTGGGAGTTGGGGGAAGGGGTGGGGAGGGGGCATCCTCGAGCGGTGGAAACGAAGCGCCTATCCTTGGATGGGACAGGCCCCGAAAGGAGCCTTGAGTCCTTGATCAAGACGGATACTTTAGAGGATCTGGTATCCCTTCAAGCTGAGGAAGAGCCCCAAGACCAGGATGAGCAACCCGTGCGCGGCGAGCAGAATGGGACGGCTTTCATAGAACCTTGCCCATCCGCCGACCCAGCGGGGGAACACCAACAAAAGGATACCTTTGAGGATGCCTGCCCAGCCCAGCAGAGTCAGCAGCACCGTCCATTCCGTGGTCCATGTGGCCTGCCATTGTAGAATAAGCAGGCCAAACAACAGAGCCAGCAAACCAGCCAGATAGGTCCAGATTCGGAAGTCGGCCAATTCGCCGACCATCTCCATATAGAACGCGCGATTGAACAGCAGTCCCATGGAAAGGACAACGAGCAGGGGACCGATGACTTGGGCGAGAAGGAAGGATGAAGACATTCGGCACCTCCTTTTGCAAGTGGACCGATTTATCCCTCTATTCTACGCCCTGAGTCATCGCTTGTGCAGCGGAAAGATAGAGATCTAGCCCGAATTATTCATGAGTCTCCCTGGCATCGCAACGGCCACGGGTCCTCGGCCGGGTTGACGGCCTAATTTTGGTTTTGATTTTTCAGGCGTTTGGGGGTTGATCATCGGGGACTGAGGGGCGGCTCGCTGCCGCGGTTTTCACGGGCCCTGGGAGGCGACTTTCCCGGCCATGGCGATCAGGGGTGTTTTGTATGGATATGCCGTCGGCAAGGCGACGGTTATGCGGGATTTGAGTTCCTCGATGCGTACGGCGATTTTGAGGAAAGACCGTCGCAGCGTCTCGAAGGTGGCGTTTTTCCAGATTGATTTCCGGGGCGCGGCGTTTCGCAGTTTAAGCAACAGCCAATAGGCTCCGGTATGGAGGAACAGTCGGAACTGGTTGGCCTCCCAGCGGTGACACGAGGTGCGGTCGGACTTGGTGTAGAGTTTGTGCTCCTTGATCATGTTCTCCATTTTGCCCCGCGCGCAGTAGACCTTTTCATAGAGGGTTTTGGCCCGGCCTGCCAGATTGGTGACGATGAAACGGATGTCGGAACCTTTTGCGGTGGCCTCGACCCGGGCGATAACGGTTCGTTCCCGCTTCCAGCTCTTGGCCGCGTAGGCCGTTTGAAAGAACCGGCGTATCTTTTCCTTGCCTGATGTTGCCCGGCGCACGGCCACGTCCTCGCCCCAGGGTTGGCCGATTTCCTTGAGCCGCCCATTGGAGGACAGGCCGAAGATATAACCGCAGCCTCGGCTTTCCAGCCAGTCCATGACCTCGGGCGTGCCGTAATGGCCGTCCCCGCGCACGGTGATATGAACCCGGGGCCAGTTGTTCAGGATGCGGGTAACGACATGGCGCAAGACCGTCGCGGCCTCCGCCCCGAAGCCGCTTGCCGGGCCGCAACAGGGACAGGATCGGCTTTCCGGTGGCGGCGTCATAGATATGGATCGGCTGGAAGCAGTAATCATCGTAATGGCTGTTGAACAAGGCCAACTGTTGGCCGCCGTGAACCGCATCGCCGGTGTCGTCGATGTCGAGCGTGATGTGTTCGGGAACGCGGGCGAAGTTTCGCAAAACAGATCGATCATCGACAAACCCATGCGGGCCAGTTGCCGCCAGGTCGGCGCGTTCTCCAACCGCGACAGGGTCGGCTGGCTCATCAAGTCCCGGCCCGTCTCCGACAGCCGCCCGCAGGCCAGCTTGAAGGCCGGATCGACGCGCAGGGCGTCCAGATCGTCGCAATCCTCATAGCCGCAGGCAATGGCGAACATCCGCGCCCGGATCATATCGTCGAAACCATGGATCACACTCCCCGGATCGCGGGTGTCGGGAAGATGCGAGGCCAAAAGATCGGCCAAACCGAGGTCACGTTCGATCTCGCGCAGAACCAGAACGCCGCCGTCGGATGACAAACGGCCGCCGTCGAAACGGGCGTGGATTTCCTTGCCGCCGACGGGTGACAAACCGGGCAGATATGGGCTAAATTCCTTCATGGCGACCGTAGGTGAAAATGGTGTCGTGGTTTTGGCTTGGACACCATAAACTCTACGATAATTCAACCATTTAAGCTACGTTCGCCACCCTTTTCGGCCACGGATCGTGAATAATTCGGGCTAGATCACGTCGTGTTTGATCGGATTCGATCAAACATGAAAAACGTGATCGATTCCAATAAGGTCGCGCGTGTCTAGCGGGTCCGATTGGACCCGACACGCGCTAGTCCGGCTGGACCATATGCACGACCCGCTGCGGGAACGGAATATCGATGCCCTCGGCGTCGAGCTTTTCCTTGAATGCCTTGGTCAGGTCGAACTTGACGCCCCAGTAGTCGCTGGACCGGACCCAGACCCGCACGGTGATATCTACCGAACTATCCCCCAGGTTGGAGACCACTACTTGGTGAGCGGGATCTTTCAAGGAGCGGGAATCGGCGGTGATGACGCTTTCGATGGCGGATATGGCCTGATCCATGTTGGCGCCATAGCCAATGCCGACGAGAAAATCCACCCGGCGGGTGTTGTGGTAGCTGTAATTGGTCACCGAGCCGCCCCAGATTTGCCCGTTGGGCATAACGATATGGACGTTGTCCGGGGTCGCCAGATCGGTGGTAAACAAATTCAGCGCCTTGACCGTTCCGGCATGGCCGCCGGCGTCGATGTAGTCGCCGACCTTGAACGGGCGGAAGATCAACAGCATGACGCCCGCCGCCACGTTGGACAGGGTCCCCTGCAACGCCAGGCCGATGGCTAGGCCGACCGCACCCAAGGCCGCGATGATCGAGGCGGTCTGTATGCCGAACTGACCGAGGACGGCGACGAGCGTGAACGTCAGCACCAGATACTTGACGATGCTGGAGAAGAAGCCGCGCAAGGTGCTGTCGAAACGCTCGAACTTGCTCAGGCCCTTGTTGACCGCGCCCCGGGCCCAACCGGAGACGATCCAGCCGATAATGAGAATGCCAATGGCGCCAATCACGTCGAGCCCGTAGGAAGTCACCATGGTGACAACTTCCTCGATCACGGCCTGGATGGTTTCCTGCATTTGTTCCATATCCATGTTATCCATGGGGCATTCTCCTTGTTGGCATGACAATAGGCGCCGAAAGACAGGGTTGTAGCGGTCTTCAAGTCGTTTGGCTGGCGGAAAATAACGTTATTTTGTCGTCATCACCCAAACACCGTTCCATTCCCCTGCTGGGGGGGCTTCCTTGAGGTGTTCGCAGCGCTCAATATACATTTTGGAGCAGGCATCATTGGGATTGGCTTTCAGGGCCTCGTTGAACTTGGTGATCGCCCGGTCCCATTCCGCGGCGCGGAAATGGTTGATGCCTTCTTGGAAGTGCCCCATCACATCCATCATGTTGGGGAACTCGTTGTCTTTGTAATAATCCAATACTTCAAAAACGGGCACCGGTTGGGTCTTGCCCTTGACCACCAACAAATCCACCTCGCGCATGCGGTAGGTGCCACGCAGGGCGGACCGGGTATTCTCGCTGATCAGGATATGGGCGCCGTACTGTTTGCAGGCGGCTTCCAGCCGCGAGGCCAGATTCACGCCGTCGCCAATGACCGTGTAGTCCATGCGCTTGGGCGAGCCGATGTTGCCGGATACGACCACGTCCGTATTGATACCGACCCGCATGCCCACTTCCGGCTGTCCATGAGCCCGTCTGTTGGCATTCCAATCCCCCAACTGGGATTGCATGGCGATGCCGGTGCGCAGGGCACGGTCTTCGTCATCGTCATGGGGCAGCGGAATGCCGAACTCGGCCATGATGGCATCGCCGATATACTTGTCGAGCATGCCACCTTCCTGAGAGACACATTCCACCATGATGGTGAAATACTCATTGAGCAGCGACACCGTGGCTTGCGGGCCCAGTTCCTCGGACAGGGTGGTGAAGCTCTTGATGTCGGTAAACAGCATGGTGGCCTTGGAATTCTGGCCACCCAACAGGTCTTCGCCGCTTTCCAATAGCTTGTCGGCGAGACCCGGGTCCATGTAGCGGGACATGGTGGATTTGACCCGCTTTTCGGCGGAAATGTCTTCGAGCATGATCAGCGTGCCCAGGGCCTTGTTCTCGCCGGTGACCAGGGGCAGGGCGGTGAAATTGGTCGAGACCTTCTGGCCGCGCCATTCCATTTCCGCGTCCATGGAGATATCGGTTTCCTGCGTCTCGCTGACCCGTTCGACCTTTTCCATGATCCAGCGGTTGGGGCCGGTGAAAATCTCCGGGCCCTTGAAGCCGATGATCTCCTCGGCCCGGTGCTTGAGAATACGCAGACCGGCGGCGTTACAGGTGACGATGCCGCCATTTTCGTCCAGGGTCAAAACACCGTTGGACATGGATTGCAGCATGCTCTCGTTATAGTTCTTGATGCTTTGCACATCATCAAAGAGCTTGGCGTTTTCCAAGGCGATGGCGACTTGAGAGTTAAAGGCCTTGAGCCTTTGTTCGTCTTCCTCGGTGAAGGGACCGCCGCGTTTGTTCAGCACCTGTGTCACACCAATGTTCTTGCCGCGCTTGTTCATCACCGGCACGCAGAGAATGGAGCGGGTGAAAAAGCCGGTTTTCTTGTCGAAGGCCGGGTTGAAGCGCAGGTCCGCATAGGCGTGCGGAATATTGACTGATTCCTGAGAAGTGAAGACCGCACCGGCAATGCCCAGGTGATTGGGCAGGCGGATTTCGCCCACATCGTCGCCCTGGGCCACGCGGGAAAACAGTTCGTTGGTCTTGTCGTCGTTGAGGAACAAGGTCGAGCGTTCGGCATTGAGCATGGAGGTCGCTTCGGACATGACCTTCTGCAACAGCACGTTCAAATCGATTTCGGCGGTCAGTTCGGCCACCACATCAAGAAATTCTCGCTCTTGTTCACGGGCCTTTTGGACCCGTTCGATCGTTTGGGCATTGCGCAGGGCGATGGCTACCTGCTGCATCATGGCTTCGAGGATTTCCTGGTCCAGCTTGCTGAACTTGCCTTTGCGTTTGTTGAGCACCTGAGCGACGCCGATGACGTGGCCTTTCACCGTGCGGATGGGCGCGGCCATGATGGAGCGGGTGACGAACCCGGTTTGTTCGTCGACCGCCGAATTAAACCGTTCGTCGGCCTGGGCATCATCGACCACCAGCGGCTGCTTCATGGTGAAGACACTGCCCGCGATGCCTGAGTTATTGAGGATGCGGATTTCCCGTCGCATGGACCCTTGGGCGACCCGGGCGATCAGCTCGCTGGTTTCTTCGTCATTGAGGAAAATGGTGCCGCGTTCGGCTTCCAGGTGCAAGGTGGTCACATCGACCAATTGCTCCAATACCTCGTCGAGAGTTTCCACCACGGAAACCCGCCGCAGGATATCCTCCAGGGCCTTCGCTTTTCGCGTATCTTTGCTAACTGGCACCGTTCAACCCTTCCCTCAATGATCCGGCCTTACGCATCCGCTGTGCCGCGTTCGGCTGTGACGGCATCCAGTCGGTCCCTCAGGACGCCAATGGTTTCCTTTAGATGCCGCTGTTCATCTTGTGCGATCCGCGCGTCCGATTGCAACTTTTCATGCTGACGATTTTTCTGTTCTTCCAATTCATCGCGCAGAAAAGAGGCCATATCCTTAAGCTGTTGGATCTCCCCTTGGGCGGCAGCGGTGATTTCCCGACCGATCTGCGTCTTTTCGTCTTCCAACTGCTCCATCTGGTCGCGCAGAGCCTGGATAGTTTCGTTGAGTCGACCAATCTCGCCCTGGGCCTCTGCGTGGGCGGCGGCGACGGCTCGATCCTTGTCGGCGGATTCCTCTTCCAATTGATCGCGCAGGGCGGCCACGAGTTGATTGAGCATGGAGATCTCGTTGGCGCTCAATTCGCGGGTAGACTGGACCGCCTTGTCGCATTCCTCGGCCATGTTCTGGATACGATGGCGTAAGGCCGCCACGGTATCGCGCAGTTGGGTGATTTCGCCTCGAGACTCGGTAATCGCGACCTCAACGGCCTTTTCCCGTGATGTATCGGCTTTCTCAAGCAGGACTCGCAACTCGGCGATGGTTTCCCGGTGGCGCTCATTTTCCGACTGCAAATTCGTCGCCACGGCCCGGACCGCCGATTCTTTATCCAAGTCGGCGGATTCGAGGCGTTCCCGCAATGATGAGATCGAATCCTTGAGGGTCGTCGTTTCCTTATTGAATTCCGACGTGGCGTTCTCGAGGGCCTCTTGGGTATGAAGATTGGCCAAATCCAACTCGTCGCGCATGACGGCAATGGTCTCGCGAAGATAGCGATTCTCATCGGCCACGGACCCGCCAGCATTGGCGGTCGCGCGTTTGGTGGATTTCTTTTTCGGTGTTTCGTCCGTCATCGTTCCCCGTGCCGGTCGCTTTTGGCTCCCTCAAGCTGCTGACATGATACCCTAATTTTTACCAAGACGCATGAAAACGGGAAGCCAAAAATATCGAGGGGGGCTTTTCCGTCGGCCAAAGCCCCATATATTATGAAGACAGACCCGAACTTAAGGCGATAATCCAGATTATGAGCGATCACGACCATAACGACGATGATGACCAACAGGGGGGAGATCCCGGCCTGGCGGTCAAGGCTCGCCCCAAGACCAAAAAGCCATCCATGTACAAGGTGTTGATGCTCAACGATGATTACACGCCGATGGAGTTCGTCGTGCATGTGCTGGAGCGCTTCTTCAACAAAAATCAGGATGAAGCGACTCGAATCATGCTCCATGTGCACCAGCGGGGCGTTGGGATCTGTGGCGTCTTCACCTATGAAGTGGCCGAAGCCAAGGCCACCCAGGTAATGGATCTGGCCCGCGAACATCAGCACCCGCTCCAATGCACCATTGAAAAGGACTGACAGGCCCATGCTTTCCCGCAACCTGGAACAGACTCTCCATCGCGCCCTGGCCCTGGCCGGCGAACGGCTGCACGAACTGGTGACCCTGGAACACTTGCTGTTGGCGCTGGTCGACGACCCGGACGCCACGGCGGTGATGCGGGCCTGCGGTGTCGATCCTGAGAATCTGCGGAGCGATCTGACCACCTTTATCGATGAAGAGCTGGAAAGCCTGATTACCGGTGTGGCCGGAGAGGACGCCAAGCCCACCGCCGGTTTCCAACGGGTCGTGCAGCGCGCAGCCATCCATGTGCAATCCTCCGGGCGCGAGGAAGTCACCGGGGCCAATGTGTTGGTCGCCTTGTTCTCCGAACGCGAATCCCATGCGGTCTATTTCCTGCAATTGCATGAAATGTCCCGTTTTGACGCCGTCCAATATATTTCTCACGGTATCGCCAAGGTCCCCGGAGCCGCTGAACCCCGCCCAGTGCGCGGCGCCGACGAAGGGGAAGAGGGTGAAGAAGAGGCCGTGCGGCAGGGCAAGGAGGCGCTGGATGCCTATTGCGTCAACCTCAACGAAAAGGCCGACGCGGGTAAGATCGATCCGCTGATCGGGCGCGAGGCGGAAATCGAGCGCACCATTCAAATTCTCTGTCGCCGCTCCAAGAATAACCCGCTTTATGTGGGCGATCCCGGTGTCGGCAAGACCGCCATCGCCGAAGGGTTGGCACGACGCATTACCGAGAAGAAAGTGCCCGACGTGCTGAACGACGCGATTATATTCGCCTTGGATATGGGATCGCTATTGGCCGGAACCCGCTACCGTGGCGACTTCGAAGAACGCCTGAAGGCGGTGATGAAGGAACTGGAAGAAACCGAGGGCGCCATCTTGTTCATCGATGAAATCCATACGGTGATCGGCGCCGGAGCGACGTCGGGCGGCTCCATGGATGCCTCTAACATTCTCAAACCGTCGTTGGCGGCGGGGACCCTGCGCTGCATCGGGTCGACCACCTACAAGGAATTCCGCAATCACTTCGAAAAGGACCGGGCGCTGGTTCGCCGTTTCCAGAAGATCGACGTCAACGAGCCGTCGGTGGAAGACACCATTAAAATCCTGCGCGGCCTGAAGCCCTATTACGAAGAGCATCACAAGGTCCGATATACCGCCGAGTCCCTGCGCACGGCGGTGGAGCTCTCGACCAAGTATATCAGTGACCGTAAGCTGCCCGACAAGGCCATCGACGTGATTGATGAAGTCGGAGCCTCGCGCATGCTGCTGCCGGAGAGCAAGCGGCGGAAAACGGTGACGGTCCGCGACGTGGAAGAAATCGTCGCCAAGATCGCCCGCATACCGCCGAAGAGTGTCTCGCGCGATGATACCAAGGCCCTGAAGACCCTGGAACGGGACCTCAAGACCATGGTGTTCGGCCAGGACAAGGCCATCAGCGCCCTGGGATCGGCCATCAAGCTGGCCCGGGCCGGGCTACGCGAGCCGGAGAAGCCCATCGGCAGCTATTTGTTCAGCGGTCCCACCGGTGTCGGCAAGACCGAGGTGGCCCGCCAACTGTCCAAGACTCTGGGCATCGAATTGGTGCGCTTCGATATGTCGGAATACATGGAGCGCCATACGGTCTCGCGGCTGATCGGCGCGCCGCCGGGCTACGTGGGCTTCGACCAGGGCGGCCTGCTCACCGATGCGGTGGATCAGCACCCCCATGTGGTGCTGCTGCTCGACGAGATCGAGAAAGCCCATCCGGATCTGTTCAATATCCTGTTGCAGGTCATGGACCATGGCAAACTGACAGACCACAACGGCAAATCGGTGGATTTCCGCAATGTCATCTTGATCATGACCACCAATGCCGGAGCCGCCGATCTGGCCAAACCGGCCATGGGCTTTGGTCGCGAGGACCGGGTGGGCGAGGATCAAGAAGCCATCGAGAAGATGTTCACCCCGGAATTTCGCAACCGGCTGGATGCCATTATTCCATTCGCCGCCCTGTCGCCCGAGGTGGTGGCCAAGGTGGTGGACAAGTTCATCATGGAACTGGAAGCCCAGTTGGATGACCGCAATGTGCTGATCGATCTGACCGAAGAGGCGCGGAATTGGCTGGCCAAGAAGGGCTTCGACCCGCTCTATGGGGCCCGCCCCCTGTCGCGGATCATTCAGGAGCATGTCAAGAAGCCGCTGGCCGAGGAGCTGTTGTTCGGCAAGCTGGCCAAGGGCGGCACGGTGGTGGTGTCGGTGGAGGGCAACAAGCTGGCTTTCAGCTACCCCGATTCACCGCAGCCCCCGGCCACCCGCGAGGACAAGGTCCCCGCGCTGGTCGAATAGGGCCGCGTCTGTTTTTCAATTCACTGACAAGAAAAGGGCCGGATAAATTGTCCGGCCCTTTGTTCGTCGTGATCAATTCAGAAGATCAGAACTTGTAGGTGATACCCACCTGAGCACCCATCTGCCACATGCCGATGGAGGTTCCGCCGCCCAGGAAGCTGAAGCTATCGCCATTCCCGGTATCGGTAATCTCATTCTCAAGGGCATAGAAGAAGCTGCCGCCCAATTCCCAGTTATCGCCGAAGTTCATCGAGCTACCAACTGAAAGGTGATGCTCGACCACGGCTGGGAACATGGCATTCGCAAAGACCACGTCATCGGGGATCGGTGTCGGCGAGTAATTGTAGCCCGCCCGAAGCTTCAGGCCCATGTCGAGGCGATGCTCGACGCCGACGGCAAAGACGGGGATGCTTTGCCAGCCAAAACCACCACGGACCGCCCCAATCGCGCCACCGGCGCCGCCACCAGCCGGTGCATCGGCCAGGGTCTCTTCAAGGCCGTATCCGAGCCATTTCAGGTCAACGGCAATGTCGGTTTTGGGAGAGTAATGGTGGACAACACCGGCCCCGAAAGTCATGGGTGTGTTGATGGAGCCCTTCAGCAGATCGTTATAGGTCTCGAAAGACTGGAACCAAACCGGCGTGGAGGCGGTCAATCCCAAAGTCCATTCCTTGTTGGCCTCGTACAGGCCACCGACACGGAAACCGTAGCCGAATGCCCGATCTACGGGATTTCCGGCCCAACCGGGCGTTTCCTGGAAGGCGCTGTTGGCGAAGTTGGTCATGAAATCCGAATAGCCCAGGATCAGGCTGACACCCAAGGTGTGCCGTTCCGTGGGTTTGTAGGTGACCGTAGGAGCCAGGTGAGCCAGACGATAGCGGACTTCGGAGTCGCCAGCCTGGAAGAGACCGCCACCGGCTGTATTGATCAGGCGCGGAGAATCATACTTGGTATGCATGCCGCCGCTGCCATACATGGATACGCCGACAGACCAGACACCATCGATCTTGGTATTGAAGCCCATGGACCCTTCGACGAAATCCTCAACCTGACTCCATTCCTTGGCGTCTTTATTGACAAAGCCACTGTTGGTCTTCGACAGGTCGCGATAGCGTTCCGGGTGGAACCAACCGGGTGAAAAGATAACCTGATCGGGGATGTTTCCCATCAGGGCCGGGTTGACACCGGCGCCGGTGGCGTCTTGGGGCATCGCGATGCCCGCACCACCCATGCCGCAGTTATTGACACCGACACAATGGCTCAGAAAGCCGTTGGTCGCCTGAGCGCTTTGGCCGGAAAGACCGACCGAGGCGGCGATCAGGGCCGTGGTCGCAATAAGATGACGAAGTGCACGCATTTCTCGTGTTCCCCCTGTTATCTGGGCTTGTTTGTTTCTCTCTGCTCATTGTTTAAGCTCGCTACCCCAATGAGGTGGAGCTAAATTGATATACATTCTATTTACACGATGGGTCTCATTTATGCAACAAATTACGAATATAAGGAATATCTAATAAGCAAAGCACAGAAGAATGAGGTTAAATGAAAAAAATGAGGAATCCCTAAGAGGTAAGGATTGTGAAGTAAAAGACAACAGACGAAGGGGGGGGAGATGCTGTGGCATTTATGCCGCAGGGCGGTCTTCTTTTTCGGGAGGAGCTTCCGAGAAGACCTCCGCCATTGATTCCCGAGAGACCAAACCATGGAAGTCACCACTGTCGTTGAGGACCGGGACCGGGTAAGGCGATTCCAAGGTTGCCGGAAGGGCCTCTTGGATAACCATGTCTGCTTGGACACTGAGGGAATCCTCGACCATCTCGTGCAGCGCCGGGACCGGGGTCTGGCCGCAGGCATCTTCGAGCGCTTCTTGGGTCACGACGCCCTTGTACTCATCTTCATGGAAGACATAGCCATAATCTTCGGACCAGCCGCGCATCTGTTTGAGGGCTTCATCGATATTGGCTGTGGTCAGGCGGCAGGCCACCGGCTTCATCACCACATCGACACTGAGCACCCGCGCGCGGTTGACGTCGCGCACAAAGGCCTCCACGTAATCATCGGCCGGGTGCAACAGAATTTCTTCGGGACGTCCCACCTGCGACAGCATCCCGTCCTTGAGAATGGCGATTTTGTCGCCCAGGCGTAACGCTTCGTCCAGATCATGGGTAATGAAGACGATGGTCTTATGCAGTTTCTCTTGCAGTTCGATCAGTTGATCTTGCATGCCCGAGCGGATCAACGGGTCCAAGGCGCTGAAGGCCTCATCCATAAGCAACACTTCGGGGTCGGTGCAAAGGGCCCGGGCCAAGCCGACCCGTTGCTGTTGGCCGCCGGAAAGCTGCGACGGGTATTGGTCTTCGTAGCCTTCCAGCCCCACCGTTTTCAACCATTCCCGAGCCTTGGTCAGGCGTTCGTCCTTGCCAACTCCCTGCACGGAAAGACCATAGGCGACATTTTCCACCACCGTTCGGTGGGGCAGCAGGCCGAAGCGTTGGAACACCATGGACATTTTGTGTCGCCGGAAATTCTCCAGTTGAGTCTGGCCCAGACTCATCACGTCGGTGCCATCCACCACAATGGCGCCTTCGGTGGGATCGATCAGCCGGTTGAAGTGCCGGATCAAGGTGGATTTGCCCGAGCCGGACAGCCCCATGATGACGAAGATCTCGCCCTTGGCGATTTCCAGGTTGATATCCTTCAGGCCCACCGTATGGCCGGTTTCGGCGAGAATATCGTCTTTGCTCTTGCCTTGACGAACCAGCGGCATGACGGATTTGGGATCGGTCCCAAAGACCTTGGAAAGGTTTTCGACGCGAATGAGGATCTCAGGCACCGTGCATGCCCTCCAGGTGTTTTTGGGTCCGCTTGGCATAGGCCTGGGACACGCGGTCGAACATGA
The DNA here is from genome assembly GCF_000968135.1 of Magnetospira sp. QH-2. Classification (NCBI taxonomy): domain Bacteria; kingdom Pseudomonadati; phylum Pseudomonadota; class Alphaproteobacteria; order Rhodospirillales; family Thalassospiraceae; genus Magnetospira; species Magnetospira sp. QH-2. The sequence goes on from NZ_FO538765.1 coordinate 1,392,097, forward strand.
TGGCGATGACCACGATGGCCAAGCCATTGAACAGGCCGAGGGTGAAATACTGATTGGTAATGGATTTGAGCACCGGTTGGCCCAATCCCTTGACGCCGATCATCGACGCGATCACCACCATGGCCAGCGCCATCATGATGGTCTGATTGATTCCGGCCATGATGGTCGGCAGGGCCAAGGGCAATTGGACCTGGAACAGCCTTTGCCGCTTGTTGGCGCCGAAGGCCGTTGCCGCTTCCAGCACTTCGCGGTCCACCAGCCGGATACCCAGGTTGGTCAATCGGATCACCGGCGGAATGGCATAGATGACCACGGCGATAACTCCCGGGACCTTGCCGATGCCCAGCAGCATGACCACCGGGATCAGGTATACGAAGGCAGGCATGGTCTGCATGATATCGAGCACCGGCGTGACGACGGCCTGAGTGCGGTCGGAGCGGGCCATCATGATGCCCGTGGGGACGCCGATGGCAATGGACAGCAAGGTGGCCACGGTGATGATGGCCAAGGTCCGCATGGTGTTGTCCCACATGCCGAAATAGCCGATAAGCGCAAAGGCCGCGCAGACCCCAATGGTGAGTTTGATCGAGCGGCTGGCCAAATAGGTCAGGCCCACCAGGACCGCCAGAACCACCGGCCAAGGCGTGGTGAGCAACAGCTTCTCAAAGCCGATCAGGAAGTGGAGCAGTGGATCGAAAAAGCCCTCGATGGCCTCGCCATAGCTGCGGGAGAAATCCCGATAAGCCCCATCCAGGGCCTTGCGGATAGCCACCAGGGAGGAACGCTCCATGGCGGGGAATTCCATTAACCAGTTCGATTCAGCCATTGGTCCGCTCGATTGTCGTTAACAGAATGCCGCGCGCCTTTGGCCCGTTGCGGGACCAAAGGCGCGGCGGGTCTTAAAGGTTGTCCAAGGCCTTTCTGATCTTGGCCGCCACGTCGGCGGGAACCCAGGCCTTCCAGGTGTCGGGATCGGACTTGAGGAAGTGCTCGGCGGCCACGTCGCCGTCGGCCTGTTCGTCCTCCATCCAGGCCAGCAAGGTATTCATCTTCACGTTGGTGAAGGCGCGTTTGCCCAGATAGGCGAAAGCCTCAGGAGACTTCGCCGCGAAACCGGTCACGGTCACGGTCACCACCGGCGAGGGCGGCCACATGGTTGTCTTGGGGTTTTCGCATTCGGCCTGGGCCAGGCAATCCTTGAAATAGGCCGGATCGTCTTTGGCTTCAAAATCGACCTTGACCATCGGGTACTTGCCGAGGATCGGGGTCGGGGCCCAGTAGTAACCGAACCAAGGCTCCTTGCGCTCATAGGCCTTGGCGATAGATCCGGCGAGGCCGGCGGCAGAACCCGGATCGACGATCTCGAAACCCGCATCGGCCAGTTTCATGGCAACAAACAGGTTGCCATTGGTGATCTGGCAGCCCCAACCGGCGGGGCAGCTATAGAAGGCGGACTTGTTCGGGTCTTCCGGGTGCTTGAACAGCTTGGCGTTGGCTTTGATACCGGAAATGGTGGCCAAGGACGGCTCCTTGTCGACCATGTATTGCGGCATCCAGAAGCCTTCTTCGCCGCCATCGGAGAGCGACGCGCCCGCAACCTTCAAACGGCCATCCGCGACACCGCGTTTGAGCTGCGAGGCAAAGGAATTGCTCCACAGTTCCGGCGCGATATCCGGTTCGCCTTTTTCGATCATCGAGGTGCCGGTGGGCATGGTGTCGCCCGGCACCAGTTCGGCATCACAGCCATAACCGTGCTGGAGGATGAACTTGTCCACATTGGCCATCAAGGCGGCCGATTTCCAGTTCATGTCGGCAATGGTGACTTTGCCACAGGCGGCATCGGCCTGTGTGGCAGTGGCGACGGCGGCGATCACGGCGACCGCACCCAAAATATGTTTCATGAAATCCTCTTAGCTGCTGTCCATCAAGGGCTTGGGAAGAGAGGTGGTGATCCTGTGGGGAGCTTTGGCTGCCGACCTTTACCGAATGAATCGGCATGGTTCTTAAAATAAAATCCTTACACCACTCAATTGCTGCAGAGTCTTGCACAGACATGCAGGGGAGTTCAACAGGTAATGGGGTGTCCAAGATCAGGCAAATATAATATATAGTGTCTACTTGTCAGGATACATTTTCTTCAAAGAAACGAAATGGTGCCAAGTTATTCTATCTGTGACCTGCGTGTATTCTGTTGGTATATCTTGGTCGTTGCCATGTATACAAGGTGTGAGGAGCCGGGTTTTGTATGATCTAACCTAAAAACCGCCCCGACGCACCAATGGCCGAGGTCAGCAAACCCAGAATCAGGTTGATTCCCACCAGCCTGCGTATGACCGCCATGGCGGCTCCGGCCACCGGCCAATTCTCCGCCGCGACCGCGCGACGAAAGCGATTGAACGGTACGGTATAGATATAGGCGTAGATACAGGCCATGAGCCCGCCCACCGCCGTCATGGTCCAAACCGCGTGGCTGGCATTGGCGAAACCATCGTAGTCCACCAAGATGATGGCCGTACCGGTGCCTAGCAAGGTTATCACGGCGACCCAGACCCAGATGAAAAAGCGCGGGAAGACCTGGTCGAGCAGCTTCAGCCGCACCGGTGGTTCCAAGGTGAGCACGGCGGGCCGCAGGGCCATATGGGCGAAAAACATGCCGCCGACCCAAATAATGGCCCCCAGAGCATGTAGTGCCGTGAGCAGCGCCGAAAAATGGCCGTATTCCATGATCAGGTCCTTGTCAGGCGGCCTTCTCGGCCTTTTGCAGGCGTCGGCCAATATCGATGGTGAGGGCGAGAATTTCGTCGGAGGCCGTCTTGTTGCCGCCACGTTCGGCGACACCCAGGCCTTCCATCATGGTGGCGGCGAAGGCGGTCCGATTGCCCAGGCCGGTTGCCAACACGGGCAGGTTCTGCTCGGCCAGGTCGGCGCGGATTTTGGCCACCAGTTTGCCGCGCGGCGGCACCCGATTGAGCAAACAGATCATGTCGCGGCCTTCGCCGAGCGCCAGATCAATGGTTGGTTGGGTGGCCCACAGATCCATGGGGCTGGGCTGCAAAGGCACCAGCACCAGATCGGCGGCGCGAATGGCCGCCTTGGCCTCGGTCTCCGCATGGGGCGGGCTGTCGATGAGGACCAGATCATAGTCGGCGCGCAGGCGGTTCAACTCGTTGCCCAATCGCCAGCCCGAGACATCGGACAGTTGCAACAGGTTGGCATCGCCCAGGCGCTCTTGGCGCACGGCGAACCAGCCGCCCAGGCTACCCTGGGGGTCGATGTCCACCAACGCCACCCGATGTCCCTGGCGGGAAAAGGCAACGGCCAGTTGGGCGGTGATGGTGGTCTTTCCCGCGCCGCCTTTCTGTTGTGCAATGGTCAGGATCCGTGCGCTCATCATCGGTCTCCTTGAGAGGAAAAAGTCTCAGTCAGGGCTGCCGCCACCCGGTTGAGAACCGGTGGCCAGCCTTCGCCCGGCATTTGGCGAAACAGTCGCAACGAGGGATACCAGGGTGTGTCGTCGCGGTCCATGCCCCAGCGCCAATCTGACATCACTGGCAACAAGACGAAGCAGGGCCGCCCCAGCGCTCCGGCCAAATGGGCAGCGGCCGTATCCACACTGATGATCAGGTCCAGCCGTTGCATGGCAGCGGCCGTCTCGGCGAAATCGGTGAGCTTGGGCGACAGGTCCTCCAGCGAGGAGGGGCAGTCGCCGAAATCCACCTGTAGGCTGACCCAATCCGCATCACCAAAGTCGGTCAAGGAGGTGAGGAGATCATCGGAAATAGATCGGTTGCGGTCATTGCCATGACTGGGATTGCCGCGCCAGACGAGACCGATCCGGGGGCGGTCCTGATCCGGGAGGGTCTCGGCCCAACGGGCGCGGGCCGCCTCGGAAGGCGAGAGATAGGGTTCGGTCATGCCGATCCCGGGCTCTTCCACGCCGAACAATAATGGCAAGCTCAACAGGGGGCCCTGGAAACCCGCCGGGGGCAGGGGCTCGCCCCAGGGAATCACCTGATCGACTCCCTCGGCGGTGGCCAGCAGGGGCGCCAGCTCCGGCGGACAGCCCAGCGCCAACCGGCCGACCCGTTCCCGCGCTTGCTTGGCGAATCGAATGAACTGGATGGCGTCGCCCGCGCCTTGCTCCGTATAGAGCAGCAAGGTGCCATGGGGCGAGGGGGTGCCGTTCCAGCGAATCATGGCGGGAGGCTTGTGCTCGCGGTATTCCTGGGTGCCAAAGCGCAGTTCGAAATTGAGCCAGCCCCGTTCCCAATGGCCCGCCCGGAGCAACGCCATTCCCAGAGACTTGCGGATTTCCGCGTTGCCCGGCTCCCGCTCGGCGGCCTGCTCAAAGGAGTCCAGGGCCTCGTCGAAGCGCCCCAGGTTTTGCAATACCAGTCCCAGGTTATAGCGCACCGGTCCCGACTCGGGGACCTGTGCCACCGCCTGCTCACAAAGGGGCAGGGCGGCCTCGAAATTGCCATTGGTCACATGCCGTCCGGCGAGATTGATCAGCGCCTCGATATTGTCCGGATCGGTGGCCAGTACCAGCTCCAGGGCAGCTATGTTCGTATTGTCATGCGAGTCGGTCATGGCGACAGCATGGCCGACATGGGGCCTGTGAATCCACAATTTCTTGACGACTTTATAACCCTGCCCTACAAGGCCGGTGGGCCGCGCCCTCCCAACGGGGCGAGACCCTTCTTTTTGTGGAAGGGAGATATTTCCAATGAATACCGTCGCCAAGCCGGACCTGCGTCCGGACAATCCCAATTTTTCTTCTGGTCCCTGCTCGAAACGTCCCGGATGGACGATCGAAGCCCTGTCCGGCGCCCTGGTGGGCCGGTCGCACCGGGCCAAACCCGCCAAAGCGCGGATCAAGCAGGTCATCGACCAATCCAAAGCGATCCTCGGCGTCCCCGACGACTATGTGCTGGGCATCGTTCCCGCCTCTGATACAGGGGCCGTGGAAATGGCGCTCTGGTCCATGCTTGGTGAGCGTGGGGTCGATATGCTGGTCTGGGAAAGCTTCGGCAAGGGCTGGGCGACCGATGTCACCAAGCAGCTTAAGCTCGACGACGTGCGGGTGATGGAAGCCGGTTACGGCGAATTGCCGGATCTGGGCGCGGTGGATTTCGCCCGCGACGTGGTGTTCACATGGAATGGCACCACCTCGGGGGTCAAGGTGCCCAACGGGGATTGGATTCCTTCTGACCGCGAGGGCCTGACCTTCTGCGACGCCACCTCGGCGGCCTTTGCCATGGACCTGCCCTGGGACAAGCTCGACGTGACCACCTACTCTTGGCAGAAGGTGCTGGGTGGCGAAGCACAGCACGGCATCCTGGTGCTGTCCCCGCGGGCCGTGGCCCGGCTGGAAAGCTACAGCCCCGATCGCCCGCTGCCAAAGATCTTCCGCATGACCAAGGGCGACAAGCTGATCGGCGGCATCTTCCAAGGCGCCACCATCAACACGGTCTCCATGATTGCCATCGAGGACGCCGTGGACGGCCTGACCTGGGCCGAAAGCGTCGGCGGATTGAAGGGGATGATTGGCCGTTCCACCGCCAACTTGAAGGTGATCGAGGATTTCGTCACCGCATCGGGCAATTTCGGTTTCCTGGCCAAGGACGCGGCGACCCGCTCCAACACCTCGGTCTGCCTGAACATCACCGCCCCCTGGTTCACCGCCCTGAGCGATGACGATCAGGCGGCGGCGGCCAAGAAGCTGGTTGGTTTGCTGGACGAAGAAGGTGCCGCCTACGATATCGGCGCTTACCGGGATGCTCCGGCGGGGCTGCGTATTTGGGCCGGAGGCACCATCGAAGCCGCCGATCTGGAAGCGCTCTGCCCATGGCTCGAATGGGGCCTGGCCGAAATTCAGAAAGACTTTTCATAATTAACGCGACTCCCTTTCTTCGTCCTTCCACAAGCTCTGGATGAAGAAAGGGGGGCCGCAATGACAACCTCATCCTGAACCTGTCGAAGGACCAAGGATGGAGGCGAGGGAGAGATTTATCATGGTTAAAGTCCTGATTTCCGACAAGATGGCCCCCGAAGCGGCGGAGATATTCCAAAGCCGCGGCATCGAGGTGGATGTCATCACCGGCATGACCCCTGACGAACTGAAGGCCTGCATCGGCCAGTACGATGGCCTGGCCATCCGTTCGGCCACCAAGGCCACCGCCGAGATCATCGAAGCCGCCGAGAACATGAAGGTCATTGGTCGCGCGGGTATCGGTACCGACAATATCGACAAGCCCGCCGCCACGGCAAAAGGCATCGTGGTGATGAACACCCCGTTCGGCAATTCCATCACCACCGCCGAACATGCCATCGCCATGATGATGGCCAGCGCGCGTATGTTGCCGCAGGCCAATTCATCCACGCATGGCGGTCTGTGGGAGAAGTCCAAGTTCATGGGTGTCGAGCTGATGGGCAAGACCCTGGGCGTCATCGGTACCGGCAACATCGGTTCCGCCGTTTGCGAGCGGGCCATCGGTCTGAAGATGAAAGTGGTCGCCTATGATCCGTTCTTGTCCGAGGAACGGGCCACCGAAATCGGCGTGGAAAAGGTGGATCTGGACGAATTGTTCGCCCGTGCCGACTTCATCACATTGCATACGCCGCTGACCGACGCCACCCGCGCCATCATCGACACCAAGGCCATGCTGAAGATGAAGAAGGGCGTGCGCATCATCAACTGTGCTCGCGGCGGGCTGGTGGTCGAAGCCGATCTGAAGCAGGCCATCGAGTCCGGCCATGTGGCGGGGGCGGCGCTGGATGTGTACGAGAACGAACCGGCCAAGGAAAACGCGTTGTTCGGTATGGACCAAGTGGTCTGTACCCCGCATTTGGGCGCTTCCACCACCGAAGCGCAGGAAAAGGTCGCCCTGCAAGTGGCCGAGCAGATGGCCGACTATCTGCTGACCGGTGCGGTGACCAATGCCTTGAATATGCCGTCGGTCTCCGCCGAGGATGCGCCGAAGCTCAAGCCCTATATGCAACTGGCGGATCAGATGGGGTCCTTTGCCGGGCAGATTATTGAGTCCGCCCTGTTGAAGGTCAACATCGAGTATTCCGGTGCCGCCATCGATCTCAACACCAAACCCCTGACAGCGATCATCCTGCGCGGCATCTTGGCGCCGTTGATGGATGATTCGGTCAATATGGTAAATGCACCGGTGCTGGCCAAGGAGCGGGATATCGCCGTCAGCGAAACCCGCAACGAAGGGGCTTGCGAGTATCACACCTTGATCCGCCTGGAAGTCACTACCGAAAAGCGCACGCGCAGTGTCTCGGGCACTCTGTTTGCCGGATCACCTCGGATCATCGAGATGGAAGGGGTGCCGGTGGATGCGGAGCTGTCCGCCCATATGCTCTATATCCATAACGAGGATAAGCCGGGCTTCATCGGTTCCTTGGGCACCCTGTTGGGCAACGAAGGCCTGAACATCGGCACGTTCCACCTGGGTCGCGATGATGCCGGGGCCCTGGCTCTGGTCGCCGTGGACCAGGAAGTGGGCGAGGATCTGGTGGAAAAGGTGGTGGCATTGCCCCATGTGACCAAAGGAAAAGCCTTGAAGTTCTAAAGGCTTATTGTCCCCCAAATGAGAAAGGCCGGACAGGGATCCGGCCTTTTTTTTGCGGTCGTGATGGCGGTCACAGATTTGTTAACCATTCAGCGCTACTCTAACCTTAGCGAAATAGCCGACAAAATCATGGCACTGATTTCTTGAAGAGGGATGTGCGTTATGACCAGCGGAATTATCGTTACTCAGGCAGCCCAGCAGAACCCGTTTTACGGCCATCTGCGTCCGACCCGTCAACGGCGGTTGATGAAGATCCTCGTCGAGACCTGGTCGGCGCTTATAAGCAAATCCTAATCTTGACTTCCTGGCAGTGGACGGCCACTTTCCGGCCAACCTTTTTGATCCGCTGAACGGGAAAGTTCTCTCCATGAAAATCGTGATCGCTCTCATCTTGGCCGGGACCATGGCCGCCTTGCCGGTAGCCGCACAGCAACCCGGGACGTCCGAGTCCTTTCCTCCATTGAACCTCAATGCGGGCGGGCCGCAGGACTATACCGGCCCCATGGCGCCCATGGACCTGCCATTTCCCATGCCTTTCGAACCGGGGCAGGGCGCAGAGCGGCCATCCATCGATCCGGGATACCAAGACCCACCCTATGAGACAATGGCACCGCAGGATTTTCGGATCCAACCGTCGGCCAAGGATACCAACCCCTGGCTCGATCCGCGCTTTACCAAATGCATCTTGGACAATCTCGACCGGCCCAAGGTCGATGCGGCGGTGCAGGCCTTGTACATGGCCTGCCGAGGGCTTTCGGCCCGGCGCTAACGCCTGTCGTGTTTGATCGAACCCGATCAAACGCGAAAGGATACTTTAACGCTGGGTTAGCTTGAATTCGATGCGGCGGTTGCGGCGCAGAGCCTCTTCGCCTTTACCCGCATCCAAGGCGTGCTGGTCGGCAAAGCCGGTCGCCGCCAGATGATTCGCGGGGATTCCTTCCGCGACCAAGAAACGCACAACCGAGATGGACCGGGCGGTGGACAGTTCCCAGTTGGAGGGATAGCGCCAGTTATTGATGGGCGTGCGGTCCGTGTGGCCATCCACGCGCAGGATCCAGTCCAGGTCGGAGGGAATCCGGTCGACCACGCTGCGCAGGGTGGTGGCCAAATCCTTCAGCTTGGCCTTGCCGCCCTCGCCCAGATCCGCGGAACCAGATCCGAATAACACTTCGGACTGCAAAACAAAGCGGTCACCGACAATGCGCACATCCTTCTCGTCGCCCAGAATGTCTCGCAGCCGTCCAAAGAATTCCGAGCGGTATCGAGCCAGTTCCTGTACTTTGGTGGCCAGGGCGGCGTTGAGACGCTTGCCCAGATCCATGATCTGTACATTCTGCTCGGTGTTCTTCTTTTCCGCCGCTTCCAAGGCTTCGTTCAAGGCGGCCATCTGGTCGCGGACGGCCTGAAGCTGCTGGTTGAGCAGGGCTGCCTGAGCGCGGGCGGTGGCCGAGAGTTCCTTTTCATCCGCAAGGGACGTATCTCTTGCCAGCAGCTTTTCTTCCAGCTCCTTTTTCAAGGCTACCAGAGCGGCCACCTGGTGATCCAATTGGGCTAGGCGGCTGTTCATGTCGGCCAGTTCCTGCAATTTCATCTGCAGGGTTTCGGTGCTGACGGTAATGGTCTTGTTGGCCTCGTCCAGTTCCGCCTTGGCCTTGGCCAGGGCGGCGGCATTGCGCAACATCTCCTTTTCCAGTTCGGAAAGCTTCTGGCGGTCCTTCTGAAGGCTGGTGAAGGCTTCGTCCATGTCTTGGTTGAGACGCGCATTCTCGGCTGTGAGACCGGCGTTGGCCACGTTGAGCAGGCGGACTTTCTCGGACAGGTCGTCACGGGATTTAACCGAGGCCTGCAATTCCTCCGACATCACCGCCGCATTGAGCCGCAAATCGGCGTTGGCGCGGCGCTCCAAGGCCAACAGGTCGGTCAATTCGGTGAGCTCGGATTGGATTCGAAGCAGAGCTTCGTCGCGACCCGACAGGGCATGGCTGAGCACGAACTGGGCGAGCACGAAAATCATCAATAGAAAGATGATGACCATCAACAAGGTGGCCAGGGCATCGACGAATCCCGGCCAAATGTCGGTTGTTTGGCGGTTTCTGCGGCGGATGGCGCCGGGCATCGGGGCGTCCTAGACCTGCGGATCCCCGCCCTGACCCAGGGCGGCGATGGTCCGTGCCAAGAGTTTGATCTCGCTACGCAATTGGCGCACGGTCTCATCTCGGCCGGTGGACATTTCTTCCATGATCCGGGCGGCGTAGACATCCAGGTTGCGCAGATGCCCGCGCGAAGTCTCGTCCAGGCCGCCCGAGCTGACCGAGGCATCGGCCAGCTTGTCGAGGATGGGGCGCATTTCGATTTGGGTTTCGGAGAGCTTTTTCAGCAAATGCTGTTCCGTGCGCATTTGGTCGGTCAGAATGCTGACCCGATCCACCAAGCTATTGATTCCGGCAAAGGTGTCTTGCCTGTTTTCCTCGCCCTTGGACAGGGTATGTTGCAAATTCTCCAGGCTTTCCGCCGTTTGTTCGAGCAGAGCCTGCACATAGGCCGGTACCGAATGATCGCCGCCGCCTTCGCCAAGTACGCCGCTCGACAACCGGGTTTGTCCGGACAGCCATTCTTCCAGATCATTATAAAAACGGTTCTGCGACTGCGAAGCCTGCAAATCCAGAAAGCCCAGCACCAACGATCCAGCGAGCCCGAACAGCGAAGAACTGAAGGCCGTGCCCATACCGCTGAGGGGGGCTTCCAGTCCCGCTTTCAATTCGCCGAACACGGCCCCCATGTTGCCCACGTCTTCGGGCAGGCTGCCAATGACATCGGCGATGGCACTGACCGTTTCCAGCAGCCCCCAAAAGGTGCCCAGCAGGCCGAGAAAGATCAGCAAGCCGATCATGTAGCGGGAGATATCCCGGGATTCATCCAGCCGCGAGGCAATACCGTCCAGCATGGTCTTGGTGGACAGGGTCGAAAGGCTCAGCGCATGGCCCCGCCGCTCTCCCATCATCGCCGCCATGGGGGCGAGCAGGGTCGGTTGGCGGGTATCGGAGAGGACGATGTCCTCGCGACGGAAATTCTCGATCCAGGTGACTTCGGGGTAAAGCATCAGCACTTGGCGGAAATTATAGATAATTCCCAAGAGCAAAACGCCAAGGATCAAGCCATTGAGCGGCGCGTTGGCCACGAAGGCGTCCTTGAGCGGCGGAAACAGCACAAAACAGCCGCCGCCGACCACCGCGAGAAACAGGAACATACGCGTCAGGAACCGTTGCGGCCGATTCATGGGGTCGGGGCTCCTTCGCCTATCCTATGGAACTATCGGACCACCGGGAGGATATCCACCCGGTTTACCGGTTCCTGATCGGTCTTATCACCGAGGGCGCGCACGTCTATGCGGTTGCTGGCGATGCCATTGTCCATCAGGAATGAGCGTACGGCCAGGGCCCGGGACAGGGAGACCCGCCGGGCGCGGCTGGCGGACAGGTCGCCACCGCCCGCATAAGCGCGGAGTTGCAGCCGCGAGGCGGGGGAATCGGTCAGGGTCTTGGCGGCGCTGGCCAGGGTGGTCCGGGCGTCGGCGGAGAGCCGGGTTTCCTCGCCCTTGAAAGTGACCATGGCCTTGGGTAACACGGCAGCCGCCTTGGCCATCGCGGCGGCAGGGGCCTCGGTCAGGGCAGCGACTTTCTGTTCGGCCTTTTCGGCCACCTCGGGCGCCGTGGGAACCTTGACCGCCTTGGGCGGTGCAGGGGGCGGGGTCAGACCCGGAGACTTGACGGGGGCCTTGGCGACCGGTGGCGCCGGGGGCGCGGGTGGGGCTTTGGGGGCCTGCGGGGGCGTCCCGGGTTTCGCGGCCACCACGGGCGCGGCCTTGACCGGTTCCGGCTTGGGCTGGGCTTTGGGCGGCGCGGGCGGCATGGGGGCCTTGGCCTTCACCGCTGGTGCGGCCGGCGGGGCTGGAGGCGCCGCGGGCGTTTTGACAATGGGAGTCGGGGCCGTGGTCGGCTGCTTGATCACCGGAGAGGCGACAGGCGTCTTGGCGGGCATGGCCTTGGGGGCGGGCATGGCCTTGGGAGCTGGCATGGCCTTGGGAGCTGGCATGGCCTTGGGAGCTGGCATGGATTGTGGCGGCGCCACTTCCAACCGCGAGACCGGTTCGGCGTCACGGCTCGGGGTGACCGGTCCGGTTGTCGGCATGGTTCCGCTGCGGGGCATGCTGCGCGCCGCCATGGCCGATCCATTGGATAGGTGCGGCGCTGGAAGATGCAGGGTGGAGCGGGGATAGCGGCTATTGGGCATCAACAGACCGTCACGACCATAGGACTGCGGACCGACCGAGGCGCCATAGCCCGTCGATGAGGAGCCGCTCCCCAGGCCAATGGCGCTCAGATCCACCACCACATTGGGATTGTAGCCGCTTTGGGCATGGGCAGAGCCAGCCACGGCCAAGAGCGCCACCAGGGCAAAACCGCCCGAGGCGACCGAAGTCCCCGTTTCCTTCAACCAAGCCGATTTTTTGCGTGTCATTTGCCGCCCCGTTCGGACATGCCGCTGATATCTCGGCCACCATAGCCCAGAGGGTCAACGAATCTCAACAGGTTATCTTATAGTTTAGGCTTTGATCGCCCGTTGCAGCATACGGGTGAAGGGGCCATGCATGCGGTCATTGGCGGCGATCACCGAGCCTTGCTCGAACATCTTCTGTCCGCCCTTCATGTCCGATACGTACCCGCCCGCTTCACGAACCAGCAAAATACCGGCGGCCATGTCCCAGGTTTGGATACCCTGTTCCCAATAACCGTCATAGCGTCCGGCGGCCACATAGGCCAGATCCAGGGCAGCGGAGCCCATGCGGCGAATGCCCGACGAGACTTCCATCACCGCTTCGGCGGTTTTGAGGAACGTATCGTGCCCCGGGCGCCCCTTGTAAGGAATACCGGTGGCGAACAGGGCCTGGCTCATATCGGTGCGGCCCGAGACCCGCAGACGGCGGTCATTGAGGTGCGCCCCTTCGCCTTTGACCGCCCAGAAGGTTTCGTCATAGACCGGGTTATAAACCAATCCTTCGAGCAGTTCCCCATTGCGCTCGTGAGCGATGCAAATGGCGAAATGAGGAATACCGTGCAGGAAATTGGTGGTGCCGTCGATGGGATCGATGATCCAACGATCGCCACTATCGTCGCCCGCCACTTCGCCCTGTTCTTCCATCAGAAATCCCCAGCCGGGCCGAGCCTTGCTCAGTTCCTCGAACAGGATTTTTTCGGTCCGCAAGTCGGCGGCGGTGACGAAATCCGCCGGACCCTTCTTGGAAACCTGGAGGTTCTCCAACTCGCCAAAGTCACGGATCAGCTTGCGGGAGGCCTTGGAGGCGGCAGCCATCATCACATTGATGACAGGATTGCGGACGGTACGCATGGGAGTTCTTGTTCCTTAAATCAGTCCTTGGCCCGTTCCACATAGGTGGAATCGACCGTGGCCACCACCACGCGGGTGCCGGTGGTGATATGCGGCGGCACCATGATGCGCACGCCGTTGTCGAGCACTGCGGGCTTATAGGAAGAAGACGCGGTCTGGCCCTTGATCACCGCATCGGCCTCGACCACTTCGCAGGTCACCTTTTCCGGCAATTGTACGCCGATGGGGCTGCTTTCATGGCTTTCGATGATCACCTGCATGCCTTCTTGCAGGTAAGCCACCATATCCTCGCCGATCATCTCTTCGGCCAGGGCAACTTGATCGTAGGTTTCGTTGTCCATGAAGGTATGCATATCGCCATCGGAAAACAGGAACTGGAAGTTCCGCTGTTCCAAGGTGGCGCGCTCAACGGTCTCGGATGAACGGAAACGCTCGTTGAGTTTGGTTCCGTCACGAATGTCCTTCAGTTCGGCCTGGGTATAGGCCCCGCCTTTACCCGGCTGGGTATGGGAGATCTTCACACAGCGCCAAAGGCGCCCCTGATGCTCAATGACCATGCCCGGGCGGACGGCGTTCCCGTTGATCTTCATAATAAGCTCACCTGTCGAGAATGGGTTTGGGGTCCGAAACAGGCGCGGAACCTACCAGCTTGGGCGCGGTCATGCAATGGGGCTGGTCCCGCCCGGCGGCTATTGACCAAAGTCAAGGGTCTCACGCCTGGGTCTTGGCATGCTTGCCATCAATTCCCAAGGGCATATGAGTGAGGTCGGTATGGATATCCGGACCGGAGGATGGGTGCTGGTTGGCGGCATGGTGATGGCCATGGCCGCCGTGGCCGTCGTGTTGCTTGGCGGACCTGTCTCCGACATGGGGCGTACAGACAGCCTGGAGCCGGTCGATCTGACCCTCAAGGGCCATGAGTTCCAGGTGCCTAAGGCCTATCTCTGGTACAAACCGCAATGGGATGGGGCGGTGGAAAATGCCGTGCTGATGGCGGCCGTCTGGGGCACCGACCAGGCGGGCCTGCGTCCGTTCAGCGAAGAAACCAAGGCCTTTTTCAAAGGCGGTATGGGATTACCCTACAAGGTCTCCTTCGACCTGTTTGCCATGGTTCCCGGGGAGCAACTGGAAGATCTCTATTTCAAGCCGGGGTATCAAGAAACCTGCCAATGGGAGCGCGAGGGCTTCAAGGTCTGCCCGCATCCAGAGACCCCCCATTTTTACGAGGTGCTGGTCAACTCAAACGGCGAGCGTCCCTTGGCGCTCACCTGCCGCAAACAGGCGGTGGACCGCTCGCCGTTCTGCACGGTTGATCTGCCCTATGCCCTGGGCCTCAAGCTAACGGTCGGGTTTCACGCCAAACGGCTGGCCGAGGTGGGCGATATCATTGATGCGGTCTTGGATCGGGTCTGTGGATTCCGACGATCAGGAACACCGCAAGTGGCGCAATGCCAATCCTAAAGTCTATGGCAGGCTGCTAAAAAAGTGTTGTCCTACGGTCCGCCGCGCCCTTCGTCCCTCGACAAGCTCGGGATGAGGAAGCTCAGGGTGAGGCTAACATATTGAAATTCAAAGGCCCTCATGCTGGGCTTGTCGAAGCATGTGTCGGCACAGGCTCGAAATCGGACTTTTTCAGATGGCGGTAATCGAGCAGTCAGGGATTGCCTAAACAGTCAGCTGGTCTCCACACTCGGTCTTGATCAAGTATCCGGGTCAATTCCTGGACATGGAACAGAGGAGACCAGCTATGGAGTATTTTGTTGGAATGGACGTATCGATGGCAAGCATTTCGATCTGTGAGATTGATGCAAAGGGAACCGTCATTCGCGAAGGCAAGGTGTCAAGCACACCCGAGGCGGTCGCCACTTGGCTCGAGGAAAGCGGGCGTGGCTTTGCGCGAATTGGGTTGGAAGCTGGCCCTCTGGCGCCTTGGCTGTACGCAGGACTGTCCAGTCGGGGCCTCCCTGTGATTTGTATCGAGACCCGGCAAATGAAGGCCTTTGCCAGCGCCAGCCCAGTCAAGACGGACCGTCGCGACGCCCGCTTGATCAGCCAGGCGATGCGGACCGGTTTGTACCGCGCGACCCACGTCAAGACCGCGCGCAGTCAGGAGCTCCGGATGGTGCTGACCCATCGGGAGACCCTGGTTCATCAGGTCCGTCAGTTGTCCAATACGGTACGAGGAACATTGAAAGCTTTCGGCCTCAAGGTCGGTATGGCGCGCGGACGCCTTTTCGCGGCGCGGGTTCGGGAATTGACGGCTGATAACCCGCACCTCAGCGCAGCCGCCGAGCCGCTCTTGCTTGCGCGCCAAGCCTTGCTCGAACAACTCGACAAGCTCGACCGGCAGGTTCATGCCGCTGCGCGCGATGATAGCGTTTGCCGGCGCCTGATGACCGTTCCCGGCGTCGGCCCAGTTACCGCCCTCGCTTTCAGGACAGGACTCGACGTGCCGGAACGGTTTCAAAAGTCGGTCATGGTCGGCGCCCACTTCGGGCTTGTCCCACGCAGATACGCCTCGGGAGAGCAGGACCGAAGCGGCCCCATCAGCAAGTGCGGAGATGCCATGGTTCGTTGGCTTTTGTTCGAGGCCGCCAATGCACTTCTCACTCGAACCCGCCGTTGGTCCTGGCTCAAACACTGGGGGCTCGCGGTCGCCAAAAGGCGCGGGATGAAACGCGCCAAGGTCGCCGTTGCCCGGCGTCTCGCCGTAATCATGCATCGCATGTGGATCGACGGCACGGACTTCCAGTACCGCAAGGAGGAGACCGCCATCTAAACACAACGAAAACCGAGATCGCCTGAAGGGCGGCCAGGACGCGTGGCGACGCGCGGGGCTCGGATGACAGCGCGCAGGCTGCAGTGGCGTAAGACCACGCTTTTCAGATTGCTGCACCCGATCCCCCTTGATCCCCATCATGCGGCGACGACGTCGACCGCGGACAGAAGCAAAGGGCGCCACATACCCCAGGTTCAAACCGACGGCTTGGAAATCAGCTTGACTCAAATGACTCGATTACAGAAGCAGCCTGTTAGATCACGACGGAATCGGATCCAATGAAGTCGTGCCTGTCCAACGGGACCGGTCGGACGGGACAGCGGCTAGACAAGCGCGTTGAAGGCTTTGATCGCCGCCGCTGGACCTTCAGGATGATCCCAAACGCCTGACGAAACGGCCAGAAAATCGGCCCCGGCTTCGATCAGCGGGCGGGCGTTGTCGGTGGTGATGCCGCCGATGGCGACGCAAGGCACGGTCATCAGTTCCATCCACCAGGTGATCAGGTCCGGTTCCGCGCGCGCCTTGGGATCTTTTGTTGTCGTCGGGTAAAACGCGCCGAAGGCCACATAGTCGGCGCCGGCATCGGCGGCTTCCATGGCCAGATGGCGGGAATCGTGACAGGTCACCCCGACAATGGCCTTGTCGCCGACCTCGGTCCGGGCCTTTTTATAGGACCAATCATCCTGACCCACATGGACCCCGTCACAGCCGCATTCGGCGGCCAAATCCGGTCGGTCATTTAGAATGAAGGCCACATCGCGGGACTGGGTCAGGGGGCGCAGGATGTCACAGGCCCGACGGATTTCATCGTCGACCAAGTCTTTCAGCCGCAGTTGCAGACAGGCCACGTCGCCGGCGTCCAGGGTCTCGATCAGCAACGGCGCAAAGGCCTCCGGTTCGAGCCGGGGCGGCGTGATGAGATATAGACGGCAGGAAGAATCGGTCATGATGGCCGGATCATAGCGAAAAATCGGCGGCGGTACGAAACCATTCCCGGCAATCCCGTTCCGGATATCCCGCTTCGCCCAGATCCAAGGCATCGGGATAGGTCCCGATCAGGTGGGCCCCTTGTTTTTGCGCCATGTCACGGATTTTGCTCAGGACCTCCTCCGGGGCGTCGAGAGTGATCCATCGGGCGCCCCGCCTCAGCGCATTGAGCGCCATGCCGGGCTGATCGCCGCAGTGGAGCAGGGCGGCCGTTTCCAGACCCGAATACTCATGAGCAATCTGCTTTGTCATCGCGACGAAGATCCCCGCCCCCAGGACCTCCGCCCCATAGGGGGGCGAGCAAAGCAACAGGCCGCGCTTGGCCGCGTTGGCTTGCGCCGACGCCAACCGACAATGCGCCAAGCAATGGACGATGACCGGAACCATGGGGTAAGACTCTGCACCGTCGTGGCCAAGGAGATCAAGCCGTGGAATTTTTTGCCCAAGCCAAGGGAATCTGGACCGAGGAGGATTTGCGCTCTCGCCTGACCATCGGCAGCCTGGTGGAACATTGTGCCTCAATCACCGAAATTATCGATACGGGGGATGGTGTTTCGGGGGAAATCTATTCGGTCTGGGGGCAATTCAAACTGGAGCGGAGTTTGGTGCGCGGCGGTGTCCGGTTCGCCATGCCCACCTGTCCCAACGCCATGGCCTGGACCGTGACCACCGGCTTCCCTCCCGATCCCGACGCGGCCTTGATCCATTGCACCATCAACCGTCCGGATCACGACCCGGATTTCATCGAGTCCTTGGAGGAATTTGTCGAGGATTGGCGGGTGGGTCTGGAAAAGGCGGCATAGGGTACCCATCTAGATTCCCGGTAACCGGGAGGCTCCGATGCGGTACGTATTTCTCATGCTGGCGGCGCTATGGATGAGGCCGACCGAGGCGTCAGAATGGCGCTTCGAGTTTCTCCGGGCCAGCGACGCGGTCCTGGGCGACCCCCATGATCTGCATCTCTCGCCCGACGGGCGGTATCTCTACGTGTCGGATGTGGATAACGATCGGGTGGCGGTGCTCGATCCGGAAAGCCTCGAACTGGTTGGCTCTTTCGGCGCGGGGGAGCAATCGGGAACGCACGACATCGATTTGGATGAAGCCGGAAAGGCCTATGTGGCCGATACCAATTCCGGCCGCGTACTCATTTACGAGGTTAGCGGAAGCCAGGGGAAACTGGTCGGCGATCTCAGCGGGCGGCTGCGGGGCCCGGAAGGGGTGCTGGCCCATCCCAATGGACGGATCTATGCCGCCGGGGCCTGGTCGGGGAACGTCGTGGCCTATGAACGGGGCAAGGTCGTGGCGGAATTGACCGGTCTGTGGTCGCCCCATGATTTGGAGCTGGCGGCGGATGGCGATATTTGGCTGGCCGAGGCCGGTAGCGACCGGTTGCTGTTGTTGTCGCCGGAGCTGAAAATTCTGCGTGAACTGTCCGGTGCGCCTTATCATTTCAACGGCGTGCGCTATCTGGACCGGATGACCGACGGCACCCTCATCGCCGCCGACAAGGATAGCCACCGTGTCCTCGTGATCGGGGCCGACGGGGCGCTGCTCTCGGTCCTCGGCAGCGGCGAGGCGGGGCGGGGCCCGAATCAATTCACCACCCCCGAAGGGGTGGCGATCAAAGGAGACCGGGTTTGGTTGTCGGATTCCGGGAACGACCGGGTGGTGCTGTACCGGATCAGGCGCGACGGTTAGCGCGTGTCGGGTCCGATCTGACCCGTTAAACACGCGCGACCTTATTGGAAGCGATCACGACGTGATCTAGACCGCCTGCGAACCCAGCCCAGGCCCGCCAGTCCGGCGCCGAAAAGAGCCAGGGAGGCCGGTTCCGGAACCCGGATCCACGAAAAAAAGCGGGACCCGAGGGTCCCGCTCCTTAAATCGCGATGACGTGCGAGGCTGGCTTAGTTGGCCGCCACATGCTCGACGAAGCGCAGCATGTTGCAGGTGTAGCCATACTCGTTGTCGTACCAGGAAACGACCTTGACGAAGGTGCCGTCCAGCTGAATGCCGGCTTCGGCGTCGAAGATCGAAGAAGCGGTGTAGCCCCGGAAGTCGGTGGAGACCACCTTCTCGTCGGTGTAGGCCAGAGTGCCCTTCATTTCGCCTTCGGCGGCGGACTTCATGGCAGCACAGATGTCGTCATAGGACGCATCCTTGTCCAGTTCCACGGTCAGATCGACCACCGACACGTCGGAAGTCGGCACGCGGAAGGCCATGCCGGTCAGCTTGCCGTTCAGTTCCGGCAGCACCACGCCGACAGCCTTGGCGGCGCCGGTGGAGGACGGGATGATGTTCTCCAGGATGCCACGACCACCGCGCCAATCCTTCATGGACGGGCCGTCAACGGTCTTCTGAGTGGCGGTGGCGGCGTGAACGGTGGTCATCAGGCCGCGCTTGAGGCCCCACTTGTCGTTCAGCACTTTGGCGATCGGCGCCAGGCAGTTGGTGGTGCAGGACGCGGCCGAAACGATGGCCTGACCGGCGTAATCGTTGTGGTTCACGCCGTACACGAACATCGGGGTGCCGTCCTTGGACGGGGCGGATTGAACCACCTTCGGGGCGCCAGCCGCGACGTGCTTCTGGCAGCTTTCCTCGGTGAGGAAGAAACCGGTGCACTCGACCACCAGGTCCACGTTCACGTCGCCCCACTTGAGGTCGGCGGGATCGCGCTCGGCGGTCAGGCGGATGGTCTTGCCGTCCACCACCAGGTTGTTGCCGGACACGGAAACGTCGCCGCCGAAGCGACCGTGCACCGAGTCATACTTGAGCATGTAAGCCAGGTAGTCAGCGTCCAACAGATCGTTGATCGCGACAACCTCGATGCCCGGGAAATCCTTCGCCACGGCACGGAAAACCATCCGTCCGATGCGACCGAAACCATTAATACCAATGCGAATTGCCATTACTATCCTCCGTACCGCTTGGGTTTTTTTGTTCAATGTGCTTTGGAACACGAATTGAACAGGAACATACACACGGATCCGGCCCGCCTGAACACCCGTTAGGCGAACCGCCCCCTACCCGTGAGGGTGGCTTGTTAGTCTGTTGAGTCGATTTTGCTACGCCCCACGCGGCGTACATTCGCGCGAACGGCCTTCCGGGTCAACCGGATTCCCCGGAAACTTCGTTGTTGCGGCGCACCGCTCCAGTTGACGGCGGGTGGGTGGTGGACCTATCTTGGCCCGACACCACTCGGATTTCTTACCGACGTGGCCAAACCCGAGGAGCCCACCCCCTTGACTGTCGGCGATATGGATACCACCACGCGGCTGGACCGGGCGCAGGAGCGTTTGGACAAGGCCCTGGCACGCCTGGACGCCGCCTTGCAAAAGGGCGGGGAGATCGCGGCCTCGACTCCGAGTCAGGAAGTGGCCGAGGAAATTTCCCGGCTCAATGAGGAAAACGCCAGACTGCGCGAAGCGACCCACTCGGTGTCGCGGCGCCTGGATTCGACCATTAGCCGCCTGAAGGCGGTCCTCGAAGGGTAGGAGGCCCCCATGGCTCAAGTGACCGTGGAGATCAACGGCCGCAGGTATCAAATCGCCTGCGATGACGGCCAGGAAGCCCATCTGACTCGATTGGCGGCCTATATCGACAAGCAGGTCGGCGAACTGGTTGGCACCGTCGGGCAGATCGGCGATGCCCGTTTGCTGGTCATGGCCAGCTTGATGATTTCCGATGAACTGTCCGATGCCTACTCCGAACTGGAGATCTTGCGGGGGGGCACCGATGCCGTCACGGCACGTCGCAAAGCCGATGACAAGATGGCCGAACGCATCGAGGCCCTGGCCCAGCGGGTGGAATCATTTGCCCTGAAGCTCGAGGAAGCTTAGTATCGAAGCAAGACGGGCGCTGCGCGGCGCGTCAGGTAGCAATTCCCTGGGGCCGTAAATATCTTCTAGGGAGCTGTCCCTGCCTAACCCCTGGGTTTGGTATATGGCGCCCACCTGCACCTGCAGGTCACAGAGGACTTCAAAGCCAACGGTCGAGGCGGCCCCGTCCCATTTTCCTTTGCATCTCCCACCCTATGAAGTAAATCCCCATGGCCAAAGACAATGCCTCCACCGGTTTGGAATTGGCGGCGGCCAAGGACCACCTGCGCGCCAAAGCACGGGATCGGCGTCGGGGTCTGGCGGCGGCGGATCCCCTGGCGAAAAAGAAGATTGCGCGCATCACCCTTGACCTGGAACCCGACCGAATTCTGGCCGGCTATTGGGCCATTGGCGACGAACTGGATCCCAGCGGTGTTCTAATCCACCATATGTCCTTGGGGCACAGGACGGCCTTGCCGGCGGTCGTCGATCGGGACGCGCCCTTGGTGTTTCGGGAATGGATGCCGGGGACTCCGTTGGTGGGCGGCTTGTTCGGAACCCGCGAGCCCGATCACCAATCCGCGGTGATGCGTCCGACCGTATTGCTGGTGCCTCTTCTGGCTTTCGATAGGCGCGGTTATCGCCTTGGTTGGGGCGGCGGCTATTACGACCGCACCATCGAGATGCTGAAACAGGACGGGGACGTAAAGACCATCGGGATCGCCTATGCGGGGCAAGAGGTGGCCCAGGTTCCCCACGATGACCGGGATCAGCCTTTGGACTGGATCTTGACCCAAGAGGGGCTTATCCAGGGCACGACCGAAACGGGGGACTCATGAGGCTATTGTATTGCGGAGATGTAGTGGGCAAGGCCGGACGGCGGGCGGTTGAAACCCATCTGCCGCCGTTGCGCGAGCGCCTGAAACTGGATTGTATCGTGGTCAATGGCGAGAATGCCGCCCACGGATTTGGCATTACCAAGGGAATCTGCGAGTCGTTCTTCGACTTGGGGGTCGATGTGATTGTCACCGGCAATCATGTCTGGGATCAGCGCGAGACCATCGGATATATCGGCAGCGAGTCGCGTCTTTTACGTCCTTTGAACGTCCAAGCGGGAACTCCGGGCATGGGCGCCATTCAGATCACCACAGGCAGTGGTCGCAAGGTGTTGGTGATTCAGGTCATGGGGCGGCTGTTTATGAGCCCGGTCGATGACCCCTTTGCCGCTGTGGAGCGCGAGTTGACCAAATACCGGCTGGGCGCCAGCGTCGATGCGATCATTGTCGATGTCCATGCCGAGGCCACCAGCGAGAAAATGGGCATGGGCCAGCATCTGGACGGCCGGGTATCCTTGGTGGTTGGCAGTCATACCCATGTTCCATCCGCCGATGCCCAGGTGTTGCCAAAGGGCACGGCCTATCAGACCGATGCGGGCATGTGTGGCGACTACGATTCCGTGATCGGCATGGTCAAGGAAGGGGCCATCGCCCGGTTCCTCAAGCATACCCCCAGTGGACGCCTGGAACCGGCGGGAGGAGAGGCAACCCTTTGCGCCATTTTTGCTGAAACCGACGACCGCACGGGTTTAGCCACGCGGGTCGAGCCGGTCCGCGTAGGGGGGCGGCTGATGCAATGGGTGCCGACTCTCGATTAGCGCGCCTAACAGGCTGCTTCTGTAATCGAGTCATTTGAGTCAAGCTGATTTCCAAGCCGTCGGTTTGAACCTGGGTTATGTGGCGCCCTTTGCTTCTGTCCGCGGTCGACGTCGTCGCCGCATGATGGGGATCAAGGGGGATCGGGTGCAGCAATCTGAAAAGCGTGGTCTTACGCCACTGCAGCCTGCGCGCTGTCATCCGAGCCCCGCGCGTCGCCACGCGTCCTGGCCGCCCTTCAGGCGATCTCGGTTTTCGTTGTGTTTAGATGGCGGTCTCCTCCTTGCGGTACTGGAAGTCCGTGCCGTCGATCCACATGCGATGCATGATTACGGCGAGACGCCGGGCAACGGCTACCTTGGCGCGTTTCATCCCGCGCCTTTTGGCGACCGCGAGCCCCCAGTGTTTGAGCCAGGACCAACGGCGGGTTCGAGTGAGAAGTGCATTGGCGGCCTCGAACAAAAGCCAACGAACCATGGCATCTCCGCACTTGCTGATGGGGCCGCTTCGGTCCTGCTCTCCCGAGGCGTATCTGCGTGGGACAAGCCCGAAGTGGGCGCCGACCATGACCGACTTTTGAAACCGTTCCGGCACGTCGAGTCCTGTCCTGAAAGCGAGGGCGGTAACTGGGCCGACGCCGGGAACGGTCATCAGGCGCCGGCAAACGCTATCATCGCGCGCAGCGGCATGAACCTGCCGGTCGAGCTTGTCGAGTTGTTCGAGCAAGGCTTGGCGCGCAAGCAAGAGCGGCTCGGCGGCTGCGCTGAGGTGCGGGTTATCAGCCGTCAATTCCCGAACCCGCGCCGCGAAAAGGCGTCCGCGCGCCATACCGACCTTGAGGCCGAAAGCTTTCAATGTTCCTCGTACCGTATTGGACAACTGACGGACCTGATGAACCAGGGTCTCCCGATGGGTCAGCACCATCCGGAGCTCCTGACTGCGCGCGGTCTTGACGTGGGTCGCGCGGTACAAACCGGTCCGCATCGCCTGGCTGATCAAGCGGGCGTCGCGACGGTCCGTCTTGACTGGGCTGGCGCTGGCAAAGGCCTTCATTTGCCGGGTCTCGATACAAATCACAGGGAGGCCCCGACTGGACAGTCCTGCGTACAGCCAAGGCGCCAGAGGGCCAGCTTCCAACCCAATTCGCGCAAAGCCACGCCCGCTTTCCTCGAGCCAAGTGGCGACCGCCTCGGGTGTGCTTGACACCTTGCCTTCGCGAATGACGGTTCCCTTTGCATCAATCTCACAGATCGAAATGCTTGCCATCGATACGTCCATTCCAACAAAATACTCCATAGCTGGTCTCCTCTGTTCCATGTCCAGGAATTGACCCGGATACTTGATCAAGACCGAGTGTGGAGACCAGCTGACTGTTTAGGCAATCCCTGACTGCTCGATTACCGCCATCTGAAAAAGCGTTGTCCTACGGCCCGCCTCGCCCTTTGACAAGCTCAGGGTGAGGCTAACATGTTGAAAATTCAAAGGCCCTCATGCTGAGCTTGTCGAAGCATGTGTCGCCACACGCTCGAAATCGGTTTTTTTCAGCAGCCTGCTAAGCCTTTAGGCCTTGCCCAGCGCTTCCAGAACAAAATGGGTCAGGGGGTCTTGCGTGGCCAGGCTGGCAACGCGTGATTCCAGCAGCGTGCGAGGGACGGCAAAGGCCTCCACGTCCGTCAGGGCTTGCAAGGTATCCCGATAGGACCGGCGTCCGGTGAGGATCTCGGCACCCACCAGGTTTTCCGGATTAACCGTTTCCACATAGCGATCCTTGGGATCCTTGCCATGGACGCGGACCGCCAGGCCGTTGGTGATGAAGTAGGCCACATCACCCGATGAACCTTCGTCATAAATGGTCTGGCCCTGTTCAAAGGTGAAATACTCCAGTCCGTGATCTTGCAAGACCTCGGGGAGCACTTCCTTTTCGTCCGGCGGTGGCAGATCGTCCTTTAGGGTTTTGCCCGTGGCTTCGGCCAGAACCTGTTCCGGGTCTTTTTGTTCCGCAGCCTTTTGAACCACCAGGTTGCGCAGGGTATTGGCGGCGAGCTGACAGAGGTCTTCGTCCAGATCCACGCGGGCGGCTCGATCGGCCAGTTCCTCGATGGCGGCTTTGAGCGGCGGATTGAGCTTGGCGCCCGGGAGGGCCATGGCGAGCGACCCCATACCTTTCAGAGTCTTGGCCAAGCATTGTTCGATGACCGGTTGGGCTTTTTCCCGCAACCCCGTGGACGCGACGGAGAGCAAAAATCCTACCTTGGAAAGGGGGATGGGGATGGTATCGGTGATTCGCTGCACCGCGCCGCCGGGGGTGCCTTGTCCCGAGGACTGGAACACTAACCGGCCCCGTTGCACCATGGCCTCGGCCATGCCCGATCCGCCTCGCAGGCCCAGCGGCACGATCAGACCCCGCAGCAGGGTGATGAATGCATCATCCTGGCGATCCTCGTCCCGGGTCAGCCGCTTGATGCCGCCCAGTTCCCGGCGCATGCGTTCCAAAAGAACCTGGCGGCTGGCGGTTAGCCGATATTTGCCCAACGCGGTGTTGAGGCGTCCCACGTACTCAGGAGAGACCTTCGGCACTTCGTATTTGCCCCTGGATAAATCGCTCAAGGTGCGCAGGGCGGAGGCAAGGTCTTCTTGGTGGCCGAGGATTTCCTTGGTGGCCTCGGCGCCATCCAGGATCTCGGCCAAAATTTCGTCGATGAAGGGGATGGCGGCCTTTTCAACATTGGGTCCGAGGAAGTCCAACATGACTTCGGCCTTGCCGCTCCAGCCCGCGGCCTGACCCAGGGAATGGGCGAGGGCGGTGCGAATGATGAAGTCGCGCTGACCGGTTTCCTTGCCGCCCTTGGCGGCCACGGCGGCAAAGCCCTTCTCGTTGAGCAGGGCTCCCAGCTTTTCCACTTCCGTTGGCTTCATCAGCCGCTCGCGCATTTCCTGAAGCCTGCGATCGAGGAAATCGCGGCATTCCATTTGCGGCTTGTCGGCGGCGCTGGCATGCAGGGTAGAGACCCGCGACAGGGCCTGATTGACCAGGGTATCGTTCATCCGGATCAAAGTTTTGGCATGGCGCTCGATATGCAGGATCTCGACCATGGAAAGCACTTCGCGGTCCAGGTACCGGCGGAGCAGTTGGCCCATGGTGCGTCTTGCCGGGAAGCGGTAGAAGTCTTCCAGGTCCTTACACAGGGGTGCTGTTTCGATGGCCGAAACGGTAATCGGTTTTTCGCCGCGCCCCTCACATTTTTGCTGCCAGAGTTCTTTTTCGAAGCCCTTACCGCTTTCCTCAATGACCTTGACAGCGTCGTAATTGCGGCTGCCCAGGGCTTCCTCGGCCGCATTCATGGCCTGGCGCTCGGTTTTATAGACGTTGTTAGCCGTCCACCGCCCTTCGTTCTGGGTGTAGACGATGTAGCTATATTTCTTGCGACCTAAAACCACGGTTCCTTGATCCCCTTTGCCGTGTATTTAGCCCGACCTGACTTGTGCCAGGAAGTTGGAAACTTCGTGTCGGAGCTTCTCGGCCTGCTGCGACAATTGTGCGGCGCCTTCCGAAACATCGGCGGCGGCCCTGCCGGTGTCTTCGACAATATGCCGTACATCGCCAATGTTGGTCGAGACTTCTGTGGTTCGGTCCGACGCCTCGTCCACATTTCGGGCGATTTCCTGGGTTGCCACGCCTTGTTGTTCGACCGCGGCGGCAATATTGGTCGAAATCTCGGCAATATCCGCGATGACACGGGCAATGGTTTCGATGGCTTCCACCGATTCGCGGGTCGAGGCCTGGATGGCGCCGACCTGTTCGGCGATATCCTCGGTGGCGTGAGCGGTTTGATTGGCCAGGTTCTTTACCTCCGAGGCGACCACGGCAAAGCCTTTGCCCGCGACTCCGGCCCGCGCGGCTTCGATGGTCGCGTTCAAGGCCAACAGATTGGTCTGTTCGGCGATGTCGGTGATCAGGCCAACCACTTCATCAATGCTCTGAGCCGATTGGGCCAGGCCATGAATCTTGTCGGTGGTAAGCCGGGCTTCCTCCACGGCACTATTGGCGATGGCCGCCGATTGGGCAACCTGACTGGAAATCTCCGTGATGGCCCCGGTCAGCTGATCGGCGGCGGCGGCCACGGTCTCGACGTTGCTGTCGGCGTCCTGGGCTGCGATGGTGGCCTGTTCCGTTTGTTGCAAGGCTGTCTCCGCCGCCTGGCGCATGGAGAGCGCCGAGTCGCGCATGTCTTGGGATGCCGCGGCGACCACTTCCACCACGCTACCGACGCTGGCTTCGAAGTCGTCGGCCACTTCCTTCATCATCTCGCGCTGTTCGGCCTCGGCGGCGGCCCGGGTGGTGGCCTGTTCTTCTTCCATATCCCGCACGCGCTGGGCATTTTGCTTGAATACCTCCACGGCCCCGGCCATGGCGCCGATTTCATCGGAACGACCGGAACCGGGAATAAGGATATGCAGTTTGCCTTCCGCCAGCCGCCCCATTGCAGCGGTCATGCCGCGCAGGGGCGTGGTCAGCTCCCGACGTAGCATCAATATAATCAAAGAGAGCACGCTCAATGTGGCAACCAGATTGACCACCGACTGAACGGTCGTGGACTGGTTTTGGGTGTCATCCACATGGGCCAACTTCGCTTCGATGACCTCGGTATAGCCCTTTGACGCCTGATGGGCCGCGGCTTCTTGTTGCCGGGTATCGGCAATGAGTGCGGCTTCTTCCTTTTCCTGTTCCAGCTTCAAAGCCTCCAGGAAGACCCGGCTTTCATCAATCAGGCGAATTAATTCTGAACGGGATATGGCAACTTCCAACACGCCGCGCGGTTCTTTTCCGTCA
This sequence comes from Magnetospira sp. QH-2, assembly GCF_000968135.1. Classification (NCBI taxonomy): domain Bacteria; kingdom Pseudomonadati; phylum Pseudomonadota; class Alphaproteobacteria; order Rhodospirillales; family Thalassospiraceae; genus Magnetospira; species Magnetospira sp. QH-2. The sequence goes on from NZ_FO538765.1 coordinate 1,419,156, forward strand.
CCGTGACAGGCGTGGCATTCCTCTTCGTTGGGCAGCAGGAAATAGGAATAGAGAACGTCATGACTCTGTCCCTGCTCATCCGTGACCTTTCCTTCTGCCACCACGTTGTTGCTGGCAGTGTGGAACGCGTTGGTCAGCGAAACCCTTCGTTGCCCCGGAATGCGCTCCGGGCGTTCCGTGGATCGCCGGTCGAATCCGTCCGATCCGGTGTAGATGTTGACAGCGTCGATGGTCTGATTGTCGCTGAAGGCTCGAATTCCGTCCGGGCGCCATAGATTGATGGCAAGGATTTCGCGATTGCTGACCAGGACCTCCATGATTTCCTCGGCCTCGGAGGCTTCTCCGGTCATCATGGCCGACCGGATCATGGTGGCGGTCGAAGAAGCGATCCCCGCATGCTTGCCCGCGACAAAATGCTGTTCGCCATAGGTATCCAGCTGAACCGAGGCGGCGGCGGCCTGGTGAGTGGCGTCCAGGCGTTCCTTTTGTGCGGTGATGCTGCGTTCCACCAAGGTCTCTATGGCGCGATCCTTGGTGGCGATGATCTCTTTGACTTCCTTGCCCAGATCAGCGGTGTCTTGCCGTACTTCACCGGAGAGGGCATAGACCAGCGCCACGTTGACCAAGGCAATAATCGCAACGAGGCCCACCACGGCGGTGGTGATCTTGGTGGTCAGAGATTTGATCTGAATCATGCGGCTGCCGGTCGCTTTGGGGAATCAGGGACTTATGTTTGAAATAATGGACAAAAACCGGCCATCTGTCCATCCGGACCGACAATCCAGTGCGTTTGTTGTGCAATGGGTCTCTTTCCTGCCATATTGCGTTGTGAGCCGAACGGCGCTAACCCTGCGTCACCAATCCGCAGTCATTCCAAGTTTAAGAGGACCCAGCGACCCATGGCCGGCCATTCCAAATTCAAGAACATCATGTACCGCAAAGGCGCTCAGGATAAAAAGCGCGCCCGCGAATTCGCCAAATTGTCGCGCGAGATCATGGTCGCTGCGAAGCTCGGTACGCCGGATCCGGACATGAACCCGCGCCTGCGCACGGCCATTGCCGCCGCGCGCTCCCAGTCCATGCCTAAAGATAACATCGAACGGGCCGTCAAAAAGGGTTCGGGGGATATGGATGGCGCCGATTACGTTGAGATGCGCTACGAAGGCTACGGCCCGGCTGGCGTTGCCGTGATCGTCGAGGCGCTGACCGACAACAAGAATCGCACCGCGTCGGACGTGCGGGCCATTTTCAACAAGCAAGGCGGGTCCTTGGGCGAAACCGGCAGCGTGTCGTTTAATTTCGAGCGTCGCGGGCTGATCACTTATGCTCTTGAAAAAGCCGACCACGAGGAGCTGTTCGAGGTGGCCTTGGAGGCCGGGGCATCGGATGTGGAAAGCAGTGAGGAATTGCACGAGGTTTCCTGCGAGCCTGACGAGCTTCATGTGGTGCTCGACGCCATGATGGCCAAGTTCGGCGATCCGTCCGGCTCCGGCCTGGACTGGAAGCCGCTGAACACCACCGAACTGGATGAGGACAAGGCGCGCAGCCTGCTCAAGCTGGTGGATTCCCTGGAGGACAATGACGACGTGCAGAACGTCTTCACCAACATGGACGTGCCAGACGAGATCATGGAGAAATTGAGCGCCGAATAGCGGAAGGGCGGGGTGATGCGGATACTCGGCCTGGATCCGGGACTGCGGCATACGGGCTGGGGGGTGGTCGACAAGACCGGCCACCGGCTTACTTTCGTCGCCGCCGGGTCGGTGGATACGGATGCCGCGCGCTCCCTGGCCGAGCGATTGGTACAACTGCACGATGGCATTGAGCGGGTGATCGCCGATTTCGGTCCCGACGAGGCGGCAGTGGAGGAAACCTTCGTCAATCGCAACCCGACCTCGACCTTGAAATTGGGGCAGGCCCGGGGGATCGCCTTGCTGGTTCCGGCCCAGGCCGGGCTGCCGGTCGCCGAATACACCCCCAATCAGGTCAAGAAGACAGTGGTCGGCAGTGGCCACGCGGCCAAGGAGCAGATTCAGATGATGGTACGGACCCTGTTGCCCGGCGCTCGGATCCCGGGGGCCGATGCGGCCGATGCCCTGGCGGTGGCCATCTGCCATGCTCACCAAAGGCCGGTGGCTTCGGTCTTGGCGGCGGGAGGCAGGCGATGATCGCCAAGCTCAAAGGTCTGTTGGATTCCACCGGTGACGACTGGGCGATCATCGACGTCAACGGGGTGGGCTACATCCTGTTCTGTTCGGCGCGGACCCTGGCCCGGCTGCCCGCCGCCGGGGGCGAGGTCAGCCTGTACGTGGAGACCCATGTGCGCGAGGACCATATCCACCTCTACGGATTCTCCAGCGCCGGGGAGCGGGAATGGTTCCGCTTGCTGCTCACCGTTCAGGGGGTGGGGACCAAGGTCGCCTTGGCCATTCTCGGTATTCTCGATGCCGACCAACTGCCGCAGGTCATTGCGGCGCAGGACAAGGCGGCGCTGACCCGGGCGCCCGGGGTGGGGCCGAAGGTGGCCTCGCGCCTGCTGTCGGAACTCAAGGACAAGGCCGGGGCCCTGGCTTTGGGCGCGGGCGCATCGCTTTCCGGTGCCAAGACCTCGGTGTCGCCGCCGGTCGGCAACCTTTCCGCCACGCATGAGGCGGCCTCGGCCTTGGTCAATTTGGGCTATGGTCGCACCGAGGCCCTGGGCGCCATCTCGCGAGCCGCGGCGGAACTGGGCGACAACGCCGACGTGGCGGGGCTGATTCGGGGCGGATTGGCCGCTCTGGCCAAGGACGGGGGCGCCTAACCGATGATGAGCGATGACCGTTTCGTGACCCCCAGGCCGACCGAAGAAGACCATGGCGAGGCCACCTTGCGGCCTCAGACCCTGGACGATTTCACCGGCCAGAAACAGGCCTGCGAAAACCTGCGGGTCTTTGTTGAGGCGGCGCGGTCGCGGGGCGAGCCGTTGGATCATGTTTTGCTATACGGTCCGCCCGGACTGGGCAAGACGACCCTGGCGCAGATCGTCGCCCGCGAGATGGGGGTGGGCTTCCGCGCCACGTCGGGACCGGTGATTGCCAAGCCCGGCGACCTGGCGGCGATCCTGACCAATCTGGAACCCAACGACGTTCTTTTTATCGACGAGATCCATCGCCTCAGTCCGGTGGTCGAAGAGATCCTCTATCCGGCCATGGAAGACTTTCAGCTTGATCTGATCATCGGCGAAGGCCCGGCCGCGCGCTCCATTCGTATCGATTTACAGCCTTTCACATTGGTTGGTGCAACAACTCGTTCCGGATTGATCACGAACCCGTTGCGGGACCGATTCGGTATCCCGCTGCGTTTGCAGTTTTATACCCCGGAAGAGCTGCGGGGCATTGTATCCCGGGGGGCCGGGGTGTTGGGCATGGACCTGACCGACGACGGGGCCGAGGAGATCGCCCGCCGGTCGCGGGGCACCCCGCGTATCGCCGGTCGATTGTTGCGCCGGGTGCGCGACTTCGCCACCGTGGCCGGTCGCTCGCCGGTGGATCGGGTGGCCGCCGATGGCGCCCTGAAGCGCCTGGATGTGGACGAGCGCGGCCTGGACGCCATGGACCGACGCTATCTGCGCTGCATCACCGACAATTACGGCGGCGGGCCGGTGGGGGTCGAGACCCTGGCGGCCGCCCTGTCGGAACAGCGTGATACCCTGGAAGAAGTCATCGAGCCCTATCTGATTCAACAAGGATTGCTGATGCGCACGCCGCGTGGCCGGGCCCTATCGGAATCCGCCTATCGTCACCTGGGGCTTTCCGTGCCCACCGGGCTGACCCAAATGGAAATGCTCATGGAGGCGGAAGACGAGGATGATTGACCCTCCCTCCAGCGGCCAGTTGGACGGCCCGATGCATCGCTTTGCCGTTCGGGTCTATTTCGAAGACACCGATGCGGGCGGCATTGTCTATAACGCCAGCTACCTGCGATTCGCCGAACGGGCCCGCACCGAGATGCTGCGCCTGTGCGGTTTCGATCATCAGCAAATGATCGGCGACCGAGGAATCGCCTTGGCGGTGCGCCACCTGGAAGTGGATTTTCGCCGTGCCGCCAAACTGGATGACAGCCTGAAGGTTGAAACCCATGTGACCCATGTGGGCGGCGCTTCCATGAAGCTGGATCAATTGATTGGCCGAGGCGACGAAGAGATTTGCCATCTCTTGGTCACATTGGTCTGTATAACTCTCGACAACGGGCACGCCACACGCATACCGGCGGACGTACGCGAGGCATTTAAAATTTACCTGGACAAGGAATAGGAACGGACGATGGAAGGCAATGCCATGGAAATGGCCGCGATGGGGGCGGCCGCCGGATACGACTTCTCCATGTGGGGCTTATTCGTGAAGGCCGATCTGGTGGTCAAAGGAGTGATGGTCCTGTTGGTGTTTGCCTCGGTCTGGTGCTGGGCAATCATTGTCGAAAAGATCTTGCGCCTGCGCCGTCTGAACAAGATGGCCGGACAGTTCGAGGACAAATTCTGGTCCGGCGGTTCCCTGGATGATCTGTATGATCGTGTCGGGTCGCAGCCGCAGGATCCCATGACCGCCGTGTTCGCTGCCGCCATGCGCGAATGGCGCCGCGCGGCGTCCAAGAACGGTGCCCGCGTCGGTGCCAGCCGCGAGAATCTGCAAGATCGTATCGACCGGGTGATGCAGGTGACGGTGACCCGCGAGACTGATCGCACGGAGAAATACATGACCTTTTTGGCCTCCACAGGATCCACGGCGCCGTTCATCGGGCTGTTCGGCACCGTCTGGGGGATTATGAACAGCTTTCAGGCCATCGCCATGACCCGCAACACCAGTTTGGCCGTGGTGGCGCCGGGTATCGCCGAAGCGCTATTTGCCACCGCGCTGGGGCTTGTTGCCGCCATTCCGGCGGTGGTGGCCTACAACAAGCTGTCGCGGGAACTGGATCGCTATACCAGCCGCCTGGACAGCTTTGCCGGTGAGTTTTCCGCCATCTTGTCGCGGCAGATGGAAGAACGGGAGTAAGGGCCATGGCCGTTCGTCTCAGTGATCGCACCAACCGTTTGGGCCGTACCGCCCGCCATCGCATGGTCAGTGACATCAATGTCACGCCCATGGTCGATGTGATGCTTGTGTTGCTCGTTGTGTTCATGGTCACCGCGCCGTTGTTGACCGTGGGTGTCAAGGTCGACTTGCCCGAAGCCCAGGCCAAGGTGATTGAGGGCGACGACGAACCCCTGACCCTGACCGTCAAGGCCGACGGTTCCGTGTTTTTGCAAGAAGCGCCCATTGATCTGGCCAATCTGGCCCCGCGGCTGATCGCCATCACCGGCGCCAATCCGGATGCTCGGATTTTCGTGCGCGGCGATAAAACCATTCCCTATGGCCGGGTGATGGAGGTCATGGGCGCCATCAACGAGGCCGGATTCCGCCGTGCCGCGCTGGTCACCGATCTACCGCGCAAAAAGCAGCGGGCCAACAACGCCAAGACCGGCGGGGGAGCAGGCTGACCCCATGCGCGTCGGGTTTTTCGTCTCTGTGCTGTTTCATGCAGTCGTGATCGCCGTGGCCTGGGTCGGGTTGCCGGCCTTGCGCCCCGATCCTTTGGACGTGGACGAAGGCGTATTGGTGGACATCATGTCCTTGGAAGAATTCGAAGTATCCGAAGTCACGAACATTCCACCGCCCGAGCCCGAGCCTGAACCAGAGCCCAAACCTGAACCAAAACCTGAACCAAAACCCGAGCCAAAACCCGAGCCAAAACCCGAGCCGGAACCGGAACCCAAACCGGAACCCAAACCGGAACCAGTTCCCGAACCCGCGCCGGAACCCGAACCCGTGCCTGTTCCCGAACCGGAGCCCGTCCCGGCACCCGAACCAAAACCCGAGCCCGAACCGAAGCCAAAGCCTCAGGCACCCAAGGCTTTGATGAAGCATAAGCCGCGCCGCAAACCCAAACCGCCGGACATGTTCGCGTCATTGGGGTCGGTGCTGAAGGATTTGGAGAAAAAGGAAGCCAAGGCCCCATCGAAACCCAAGGCAGACAAGCCAAAGGATGACAAGGCCGACTTCCAAAAACAGATCTCAGAGGCTCTGAACATCAAGAGCAGCCGTCCGAGTCGCTTTGATGGGGCGGCGAAAATGACCCTGAGCGAAGTGGATATCGTGCGCTCGCAGATTGCCCAGTGCTGGAACGTGCCCGCCGGAGCGAAAAACGCCGAGAACTTGATCATCGAGATCGAGGTGAAGATGAATCCGGATGGCACCGTGCGCACGGCCGACGTTGTTGACCGGGCCCGCATGGGCACCGACGCTTTCTATCGCGCGGCGGCGGAAAGCGCGCTGCGGGCGAGCCTGAATCCCCGCTGTCAGCCCTTCAAGCTGCCCACCGAGAAGTATGGTCATTGGAAAGACATGATTCTAAGCTTCAACCCCAAGGATATGCTGTAGGCTCTTCGCCGAATCACCGGAGGACTTCCATGCTCGTGCGTTCGCTCTTTCTGTTTGTGCTATTGGCGATGACCCTGGTACAGGCGTCTTCCGCCTTGGCGGAATTACGCATCGACATCACCCGGGGCAAAGTGGAGCCCCTGCCGCTCGCGGTGACAGACTTTGTCGGCGACCGCAGCGAAGGCGACAGCTACGGCCAGCAGATCGCCGAGGTGATTGCCGCCGACCTGGAACGCTCCGGACTGTTTTCGCCCATCGACAAAAAAGCCTTCATCGATCCCCGTCCGTCCATGGAGACTCTGCCCAACTTTGCCAATTGGCGGGTCCTTAACGCCCAGGCGCTCATTCAAGGCCGCGCCGTGATGATGGGGGATGGGCGCTTGCGGGTGGAATTCCGGCTGTGGGATGTGTTCGCCCAACAGCAGATGACCGGTCTGGCCTATTTCGCCGAGCCTTCCGCCTGGCGCCGCATCGCCCATATCATTTCCGATTCGATCTACAAGCGGATCACCGGCGAGGACGGCTATTTCGATACCCGTATCGTCTATATCGCTCAGAGCGGCCCACCCACCAAGCTGGTGAAAAGGCTGGCGGTGATGGATCAGGACGGGGCCAACCAGAGCTACCTGACCAATGGCGAGACGCTTGTCCTGACACCGCGTTATTCCCCGGATCAGCAGGAAATCACCTATCTGGCCTACTACAACGATATTCCCAGGGTCTATATCTTCAATATCGATACCGGTCGCCAGGAAGTGCTCGGCGATTTCCCCAATATGACCTTCGCCCCGCGCTTTTCTCCCGATGGCAAGCGGGTCATCATGAGCATGGCCGATGGCGGCAATTCCGACGTCTATGTGATGGATTTGAGCACCCGTGCGGTGCGGCGACTCACGCGGCATTCGGCCATTGATACCGCGCCGTCTTTCTCGCCCGATGCCAAGGCCATCACCTTCGAATCCGATCGGGGCGGCACCCAGCAGATCTATGTGATGGATTCCAATGGCGCCAATGTGCGCAGGATCAGCTTCGGCAAGGGCCGCTATGCCACGCCAGTCTGGTCGCCGCGCGGGGATCTGATCGCTTTCACCAAGATCCTCAAGGGGCGGTTCTATATTGGCATCATGCGGCCGGATGGCAGCGGCGAACGGTTGCTGGCCGAGGGCTATTTGGTGGAATCGCCGACCTGGGCCCCCAACGGCCGGGTCCTGATGTTCTACCGCGAGCAACCCGTCGATAACGGTGGCACCATTGCCAAGATCTTCTCCGTGGACCTGACTGGCCACAACGAACGGGAGATCATCACCCCCACCGGGGCGTCCGATCCCGCTTGGTCGCCCTTGATTCCATGAGTTGCCGTGATATAGTCCGCACAACAAGTTGTGTGTGCTCGCGCCGGGGATGGCGTGGTTCGGCGGAGCCCGGACCAAGACTCCGGACGAAACATTTTAGGTTCGGATGACCGTACAGGGGGGATATTCCTTCAGTCAGGCGGTCGTATTGATGGGACAATTTCACTCCGCAAGGGAGATATGGTTATGCGTTTGAAGGTTCTTAGCGTCGTTTCGGCATTGATGCTGGTTGCCGCCTGTTCGTCCACTCCGGAAGAATCCGCCAAAATGGAAGGCACCGGTGGTCAGTCCGGGGCTGGCAATTCCGGCTCCACCATGGAAACCAAGCCCATGGGACCAATGATGGGCAGCGCCGATGAATTCGTCGTTTCCGTTGGAGATACCGTGCGTTTCGGCTATGACCGCTACGACCTGGACGCTGCTGCTCAGACCACTTTGGAAGCCCAAGCCGCTTGGCTGAAGCGCTATCCGGGCGTGACCGTCACCATCGAAGGTCACTGCGATGAGCGGGGCACTCGCGAGTACAATATCGCCCTGGGCGATCGCCGCGCCAGCGCCGCCAAGGATTATCTGGTGGCCTTGGGTGTGAATGGCAATCGGGTCAAGACCGTGTCTTATGGTAAAGAGCGTCCGGTGGCGCTGGGCCATAATGAGCAAGCCTGGGGCCAGAATCGCCGCAGCGTGTCCGTGGTCACCGGCGGCGCCAACTCTTAATACAGGGTCGGCGTATCGAGAAATTGGGCAACGCCCGTCTTCCGCATGCCGGGGGCGGGCGTTGCTGTATTGGGATCACTCGTCACGGGATTGCCCTATTTTGGGCCTAAGTCTGGAAGACGAACTCGAGACTCTATAAGGGGATGCGGCATGGTCGGCATCAAGCTTGGCGGATTCGGATCGGTTGCGGCGGTCCTGGTATCTTTGATCGCGGTTACGCCCTCATGGGCGCAGGACGGACAGGCTCTGGCCGACCGTCTCGACCGGCTGGAACGGGATATCCAGGCCGTGACCCGCATGGTGGCCCGTGGTGGCACACCGACAGCCTCGGCGGATGGCGCTCCGGCGCCGACCTTGGAGGCCGGACCGGTCGCCGCCCGCCTTTCCGTGCGCGTTCAAGCGGTGGAACGGGATATGCAGGCCCTCACCGGCCGCGCCGAGGAAATCAATTTCCGCCTGGATCAATTGGATAAACGGTTGGAGAAGCTGGTCTCGGACATGGAATTCCGGCTGACCGCCCTTGAGCAGCGAGGGGGCGTGGCCGGTCAGGTCCCCAGGTCAGGCCACCCGTCGTTGCCCGCCCCCATGGCGGCCGGCGCGGAAAACATGGGAACCCTGACCCCCGCCGACCGTTTGCCGCCGCCCGTGGCATCGACGTCGCCCTCCTCCATGGGGGCCAAGCCGGGCACGCTGGGCACCATCGGCCAATCCGATCTGGCTTCGGTGCGCAACCAAGCCCGCAACCCGCAACAACAATTGCCGCCCCCCACACAGCCGAGTCCGGCTGGGGGACAGGCCATCGATCCCGCCACGCCGTCTCCGGCGGAGACCGCCAAGATCACGCTGCCAGAAGGCTCGGCGCGCGATCAATACAGCTATGCCTTTGGCTTGCTGCGCAAGACCGAGTACGCTCAAGCGGAAACCGCCCTGAAAGCCTTCATCGACAAATATGACGACAGTAGCGAACCGCTGGTCGGAAATGCCCGCTATTGGCTGGGCGAGACCTACTATGTGCGCAGCGATTTCGTGTCGGCGGCGAAGACCTTTTTTGAGGGCTATAACAAACATCCCAAGGGCAACAAGGCCCCGGATACGTTGTTGAAGTTGGGCATGGCCCTGGCCAATCTGGGCAAACCGAAGGAAGCCTGTGGGACCTTTGGTAAACTCCTGGAAGATCACACCAAGGCCCCGGCTACCCTGCGCAAGCGGGCCCAGTCTGAAATGCGCCGTACCGGGTGCGAGTGACCTCCGGCGGAGCGATCACCGATTCTGAGTTCGCTCGGATGATGGCGGCCTTTGGGCCGTTTGAATCTCATCCCCGCCTGGCCGTGGCCGTTTCCGGTGGAGCTGATAGTCTCGCGCTTTGCCTGTTGGCGGACCGTTGGGCGCGGGACAAGGGGGGCCAGATCCTGGCCTTGACCGTCGATCATGGACTGCGGCCCGGATCCGATGCCGAAGCGCACCAGGTGGCCGCATGGTTGGCGGACCGGGCCATTGCCCATCGCATTCTGACCTGGCACGGCGCCAAGCCTGCCACCGGACTCCAGGATGCAGCCCGCAACGCCCGCTACGACCTGTTGGGCGATGAATGCCGGTCTGAAGGCATTCTCCATCTGCTGGTGGCTCACCATCGGGATGATCAGGCGGAAACCATGGCCCTGCGACAGGATCAAGGCAGCGGGCCCGATGGTCTGGCGGGCATGACATCCCTGCGCGAAACGTCTTGGGGGCGGATTCTTCGTCCTTTGTTGGCGGAGCCCGCCGGGCGAATGCGCGAAACCTTGCGTGTCCAGGGGATGGACTGGATTGAGGACCCCTCCAACCGGGATCATCGCTTTGCCCGGGCCAGGATACGGCAGGCCCTGACCACCGAGGTCAAGGCAGCCCTGCTCCTAGAGCGGAAAGGCCAGGCCCAGACCCGTCTTCTTGCGGAGCGGCGGACCGACGACCTTTTGGCGGCGTCCTGCCGACTGTACCCCGAAGGTTATGCCCGGTGCTCCCAGGCGGCTTGGCGTGAAACGGATGAGGGAATCAGAAGCCGTGCTCTGTCTCGGCTCATCATGACCATCGGTGGCTTGCCCTATCCGCCTTCGCCGCGGAAACTTGGGAACCTGTGGAAAAAGGGGGGCACCCTCGGCGGCTGCCGCCTGGTTTTCAAAGGATCAGAGTTATTCTCGCTGTTTCGGGAAGTGGGGCGGGGGAGTCCCGAAAGCCGGTTGGTCCGATCCGGTGAGATCGTCTGGGACCGACGGTTCCGGCTGCAAATGGCCGGGCAAATTCCCGATGAACATGAATGGTTGATTGCCCCCCTGGGACATGCCGGATGGTCCGCTTTGGAATCCGATCAAAGGCCTGTTGAAATCCCTCACAAGGCGGCGATAGCCTTGCCGTCTTTGTGGCGAAAAAATAGGCTTGTTCAGGTGCCGGTGCTCGGTTTTCACGATTCCCAGTGGAGGGGCAAGGGGTTGCGGGTCGAATGGTGTCGATTCGAGCCATCAATGATCCTGTCTCGCGTAGGGTTTTTCCTTGCGTCGGAGGACATTCGTACTATTTCTTAAGCCAAGAGTTTTCTGCGTCTGATGATCTGGGGAGTGTCAGGCGTACCAACGCTTTTAGCGAACCAAAGGATACGGACGTGAATTTCAGCCGAAACCTGGCGCTCTGGATCATTATCGGGGTGTTGCTTTTTGCCCTGTTCCAGATCTTTCAAAGCGCGTCGCAGCAACCGACCCATACCAGCCAATCCTATTCCGAATTCCTGGGCGCCGTCGAAACAGGCGAGGTGACCAACGTCACCATACAAGGACGGAATATCCAAGGCAGCTATCGGGATGGTCGACCCTTTACCACCTATGCGCCCGACGATCCCAAGCTGATCGACCGGTTGACCGAAAAGGGCGTCGCCGTGACCGCCAAGCCGGTGGAAGAGGGCAGCTTGCTGGTCAGTATTCTGGTCAGCTGGTTCCCGTTCCTGCTGCTCATCGGCGTGTGGATTTTCCTGATGCGTCAAATGCAGTCCGGTGGCGGCAAGGCCATGGGATTCGGCAAATCAAAGGCCAAACTGCTGACCGAGAAATCCGGTCGCGTGACCTTTGACGAAGTGGCGGGCATCGACGAAGCCAAGCAGGAGCTTGAGGAAATCGTCGACTTTCTGCGCGATCCGCATCGCTTCCAACGGTTAGGTGGTCAGATCCCCAAGGGTTGCTTGCTGGTCGGTCCTCCGGGAACGGGTAAGACTCTGCTGGCCCGCGCCATCGCCGGTGAAGCCAACGTGCCGTTTTTCACCATCTCCGGTTCGGACTTCGTCGAAATGTTCGTCGGCGTCGGCGCCTCCCGGGTGCGCGATATGTTCGAACAGGGCAAGAAGAACGCGCCCTGCCTGATCTTCATTGATGAAATCGACGCCGTCGGTCGCCATCGTGGTGCCGGTCTTGGCGGCGGCAACGATGAACGGGAACAGACCCTCAACCAGTTGCTGGTGGAGATGGACGGCTTCGAATCCAACGAAGGCGTGATCCTGATCGCCGCAACCAACCGACCCGACGTGCTGGACCCGGCTTTGCTGCGTCCCGGACGTTTCGACCGGCAGGTCGTGGTTCCCAATCCGGATATCATCGGTCGCGAAAAGATCCTCAAGGTGCATATGCGCAAGGTGACCCTGGGTCCCGATGTGGAAGCCCGCACCATTGCCCGTGGCACCCCCGGTTTCTCCGGCGCTGATCTGGCCAATCTGGTCAACGAGGCGGCGCTTCTGGCCGCCCGGGCAGGTAAGCGGATGGTCACCATGACTGACTTCGAGGCCGCCAAGGACAAGGTCATGATGGGCGCCGAGCGGCGTTCTATGGTCATGAGCGAGGACGAAAAGAAGCTGACCGCCTATCACGAAGCCGGGCACGCTCTGGTCGGCCTGCATATGCCCAAGACCGATCCTTTGCACAAGGTAACCATTATCCCGCGCGGTCGTGCTTTGGGGCTGACCATGCAACTGCCGGAGCGGGACAAGCTCAGTCAGTCGCGGTTGGAACTGGAATCTCTGCTGGCCATTCTCTATGGCGGACGCATCGCCGAGGAACTGATCTTTGGGGCCGACAACGTTACAACCGGTGCCGGCAGCGATATCATGCGGGCCACCGATCTGGCGCGGAAGATGGTCACCGAGTTCGGCTTCTCAGACAAGCTCGGTCCGTTGCGCTACAGCGATAATCAAGAAGAGGTCTTCCTGGGGCATTCGGTCACTCAGCACAAGAATGTCTCCGATGCCACGGCTCAGATCATTGATTCGGAAATCCGTACCTTCATCGAGACCGCCGAGGTCAATGCCCGCAAGATTCTTAGCGAGCATATGGACGAGTTGGAAGCCATTACCCAGGCCCTGTTGGAATACGAAACCCTGTCCGGCGACGATGTCCGGGCTCTATTGGCGGGTGAAGGGATCCATCGGGAAGAGGAAGACGACTCCAAGCCTTCGGGCGGTCGGCGCACCTCGGTCCCGACCACCGACGACGCCGGAGCCGAAAGCAAGGACGGCTCCACCCCCTGGGGCGGCAAGCCAGCGCCGGAGACCTGATCGGCCCATGGCTCCAGGCTAAGAGATATACGAAACCCCGTTCCGGCGGGGTTTCGTTTGTTACAAGAGAGATCCCCAATGATCCGCGAATTTGCAGGCTTTCAGCTCGACGAACCCGTCATCATGGGGATCGTCAATGTGACCCCCGACAGCTTTTCAGATGGCGGTGACCATCCCACGCCCGAGACGGCCATTGCCCACGGGCGCAGATTGCGCGCCGAAGGGGCCCATATCCTTGATATCGGCGGTGAATCCACCCGTCCCGGATCGGCACCGGTGCCCGAGGAAGAGGAGTTGCGGCGAGTCATTCCGGTGATCGAGGCGCTGATGGAAGACGGTGCGGTAATCTCCATCGACACCCGCCACGCCCGGGTGATGGAAGAAGCGGTCAAGGCCGGGGCCGAGATCATCAACGATGTGACCGCCCTGACCGGCGATCCGGACTCCCTGGCCACGGCGGCGCGGCTGGAAGTGCCGGTGGTGCTGATGCACATGCAAGGCGAGCCGCAGACCATGCAGGCCCATCCCCATTACGACGACGTGGTGGCCGAGGTCGGGCGCTATCTGGCGGAGCGCGTGGCGGCTTGTCGATCCGTTGGCATTCTGCCGTCCAATATCTGTATCGATCCTGGCATTGGCTTTGGCAAGACAGTGGACCATAACTTGGCCCTGATCCGTCATCTGGAGCAGTTGCGGGTGGATGATTGCGCCTTGATGCTGGGGCTGTCGCGCAAGAGCTTCATCGGCGCCTTGAGCCGCAACGAGACCCCCAAGGACCGTCTGCCTGGGTCTCTTGCCGGAGCCTTGGCCGGGCTGGACAACGGAGCCGAGATCCTGCGGGTCCATGATGTGGTGGAAACCCGTCAGGCCTTGGCCGTGTGGCATGCCCTGCACGGATGAACGATTGTCGCTGGGCGCCGAATTTGCTACCTCTTGAAGATAAATTTTGATCGCCTATTCAAAGGGACGGCGCCATGACACGTAAGCTTTTCGGGACCGACGGCATTCGCGGAACCGCCAACACATTCCCCATGACGGCGGAAATCGCCCTGAAAGTGGGCATGGCGGCGGGCGCTCAATTCCATCGCGGCAATTATCGCCACCGGGTGGTGATCGGCAAGGATACCCGTCTTTCCGGCTACATGATTGAACCGGCTCTGACCGCCGGGTTCGTCGCCATGGGCATGGACGCGGTTCTGGTTGGCCCCATGCCGACCCCGGCCATCGCAATGCTGACCCGTAGCCTGCGCGCCGACCTGGGGGTGATGATCTCGGCCTCTCACAATGCTTTTCAGGATAACGGCATCAAGCTGTTTGGTCCGGATGGCTATAAACTCTCTGACGAAGTGGAAGCGCAGATCGAAGCGCGGATCAATGGTGATCCCAGCGAAGGCCTGACGGAAGCCGGGCGCCTGGGACGGGCCCGGCGGCTGGATGACGTGCCGGGGCGCTATACCGAACATGTCAAACGCACCTTTCCGCGCGGCATGACCCTCGAAGGACTCAAAGTGGTCATCGATTGCGCCAACGGGGCAGCTTACAAAGTAGCGCCGGAAGTGCTCTGGGAACTGGGCGCAGAAGTCATTCCCCTGGGGGTGAATCCGAACGGCACCAACATCAATGACGGCTGCGGCTCTACCGCCACCGAAGCCATGCGGGTGCAGGTCATCACCCATGGCGCCGATATCGGTATCGCTTTGGATGGCGATGCCGACCGGGTGCTGATTGCCGATGAAAAAGGCACCTTGGTGGATGGCGACCAGATCATGGGTCTGATCGCATCCCACTGGGCCACGGATGGCCTGTTGCACGGCGATGGTCTGGTGGCGACGGTGATGTCCAACCTGGGACTGGAGCGTTTTCTGGAAAGTCAGGGGCTCTCCCTGCACCGCACCCAAGTAGGTGATCGCTATGTGGTCGAGTACATGCGCGAACATGGCCTGAACGTGGGCGGTGAGCAGTCCGGCCATATTGTGCTTGGGGACCATGCCACCACCGGTGACGGCCTGCTGGCGGCGCTCCAGGTTCTGGCGGTGCTCAAGCAGAAGAATATGCCGGCCAGTACCGCCTGCCGCCTGTTCGATCCCTTGCCGCAGTTATTGCGCAACGTCCGGTTCGCTGGCGGCCAGCCGCTCGAAGAGGACACGGTCAAGGAGGCCATTGCCGAAGGCGAGGCCCGGCTCGACGGCAGCGGGCGTCTGCTGATCCGCAAGTCCGGCACCGAACCGCTGATTCGAGTCATGGCCGAGGGCGAGGACAACGGCCTGATCGACTCGGTGGTCAGCGATATTTGTACCGCCATCGAAGGTGTCGCGGCGTGACTGGCCGGGTCCTCATTGTCGCCGGGTCCGATTCCGGCGGTGGCGCCGGGATCCAGGCTGACTTGAAAACGGTAACCTGTCTGGGAGGCTATGCCGCCACGGCGATTACCGCCCTAACGGCCCAAAATACCCTGGGTGTTACCGGAATCTTTGATGTTCCCCCTGATTTCATTGCCCGGCAGATGATTGCCGTGCTTGATGATATCGGTGCCGACTGCATCAAAATCGGCATGTTGCATCGCCCGGAAGTCATCGAGACCGTGGTATCCGTTCTCGACAGCCATGCGCCGGATGCGCCCATTGTTGTGGATCCGGTGATGATTGCCAAAGGCGGCGCCTCCTTGTTGGAGGACTCGGCGGTCTCGTCCTTGAAGGCCATGTTGGTATCCCGAGCCACGGTGCTGACCCCGAACGTTCCCGAAGCCGAAGTGTTGACTGATTCTTCCATTGTCGATGCCGACAGCGCCGAGCATGCCGGTAAGCTGCTCTGTGCCATGGGCGCCCAGGCAGTGCTGATGAAGGGCGGGCACATGACCGGGGAAACCGTGGTGGATCGTCTGATCGAGCAGGGTGAAATGACCAGGACCTTCAGCGGCCCCCGGGTGGAAACCCGCCATACCCATGGCACGGGCTGCACCATGGCCTCGGCCATTGCCACCGGTCTGGCCCAGGGGCTATCGGTGGAGGATGCGGTGTCCCGTGCCCGCATCTATGTGCAACGGGCCATCGAGACCGCGCCGGGGCTGGGTCAGGGGCATGGTCCGCTCAATCACGGCTATACGGTCACCCCGGGTTAACAGGCTGCTGAAAAAGTATTGTCCAACGGCCCGCCTCGCCCTTCGACAAGCTCAGGGTGCGGCTAACATGTTGAAAGTTCAAAGGCCCTCATGCTGAGCTTGTCGAAGCATGTGTCGCCACAGGCTCGAAATCGGACTTTCTCAGCAGCCTGTTAGACCACCGTCACCGGCTGTCTTTGCGGTCGCCGGAGCAGTCTGGACAGTTCGCGGAGTCCCCGATCAAAGTCCTGCGGTTGGGGCCGCGAGAGGGAGAGCCGTAGCGCCCGGGGCGTGGGACCCCGGCCAATATTGAATACGTCGGTAGGCGGCAGCAGCAAGTCCCGCTCCCGTGCTTCCCCTTGAAGAACGACAGGATCAAACCCTTCCGGCAACGGCAGCCAGGCATGGAGCGAGCCAGGAGGGACTTTCAGTGAGAATTCAGGGAGTGACTCCAATAGAAGTTTCCGGCGACGCTCAAATTCTTCGCGCCGGGCTTGAATGAGTTTTTCCAGGCGACCATCCTCGATCCAGCACCGGGCCAATTCCGTTTCAAGGGGAGCGGCCATCCAACAGGTGGCGCTGATCGCGGTGATGATGCGCTCGCTCAAAGACTCCGGCATGACCATGTATCCAGTGCGAATACCGGCCGCCAGACATTTTGAAACGGACGTCAAAAATACCGAGCGATGGGGAATCAACTGACTGAGCGGGGGCGAGGGCACGGGGCGGTGGTAGCCGTAAAGATCATCCTCGACCAAGGTTAGGTCCAGGCGTTCGGCCACTTCGGCGATGGCAGCCCGACGTTCCTGGCCCATGGTGGCTGTGGTGGGGTTGTGCAAAGTCGGTTGCAGGCAGACCACCCGCGCGCCGCTGCCGCGGGCTGATTCCTCCAAGGACTCGGGGATCATTCCCTGGTCATCCAAGGCCACCGGCAGCAAGCGCAGCCCCAGGAGTTCGGCAAGGCTAGGGATGCCGGGGTAGGTCACTTCTTCGGTCAGGATCGCGTCTCCGGCTCGGCACAGGGCCATGAAGGCGACGGTCAAGCCATGTTGGGCGCCATGGGTGACGGCAATGCGGTCAGGCTCGGGCGTCCAGCCCAGCAATCCGATCAGACGGGCTCCTGCTTCGCGATGGACCCTGGCGCCCTGTCCGGGATTGAAGGCCAGAATCTCATTCAGGTCGCCGCTGTCGGCCATTTGCTTCAGGGTTGTCCTGATTTCCGTATCGCCGATGTGGTAGGGGCAATTGAGACTCAGATTGACCGCCTGTGGACTGACCGTCCCGACACCGCCGAAATGGACCGCCGCCGTGGCCAGAGTGGGGCTTTTGGGTGGTTTAACGAATGTGCCGCGGCCCACTTCGCCACTGACCAGGCCGCGTTTCTCCGCTTCCGCATAGGCGCGACTGACCGTGCCCACGGTAACGCCGAGGCGATAGGCCAGGTCTCGATGGGTGGGCAAGCGGCAGTCGGCGGGCAGGGTGCCGTCGGCGACCGCTTCGGCGATGGCGTCGGCGATGGCGCGATAGCGCGGGCCGATCCGGTGGGTAAGCGTTGGGGTCCATATTGTCATGGTGACAATGTTATCATTGACTCGTTGAGGGAGTCAATGACACCCTTATTTTAGGATTATTGATGGAATTCGGGAGGCGATTGTCATGGAAATGCAAAATTGTATGCATGATGGGTTGAGGGAAAATGCCGTCTCCCTGGAAATGTCCTGGCGCGAATGGGGGCTCATGGGGGGGCAATTGTTGCGCCGTGAGTTTTCCCATTGGCGATCCCAGGTCCGAATCTGGCGGCGTCGCAGGGCAGACCGTCGGCAGTTGCGGGCCCTCGGCCAACGGGACATGAAGGATATCGGCCTGGACCGTTGGCAGATCGAAGTGGAAATTCGCAAGCCATTTTGGCGCCCATAACGCGAGCACCGATTGATAACGACGCCGTTTCTTGCGTTGTCATGGGTCCGGTCTAACACGAGGCGATCTAGGACTTTTCGCGATCCAGCAACTGTCTCTTCCGCTGCAAACCCCAGCGATATCCGGTAAGCGATCCATCGGCCGCCACTACCCGGTGACATGGCACGGCCACGCCCAGCTTGTTGGCCGCACAGGCGCCCGCGACCGCTCGCACGGCCAGAGGCTGGCCCAATTGTGTCGCCAGTTGTCCGTAGGTGGTGGTCTGACCTTTGGGAATGGCGCGCAAGGCCTGCCAAACCCGCTGCTGGAATGCAGTGCCTTGAATATGCAGGGGAAGATCCAAATCGCTTCCAGGACGGTCAATGGCTGTGGCAATCTCCACCAAGGTTTCTCCAAGGTCGTCTGGATCGGCTTGCAGGACGGCCTGAGGAAAATGCTCCCTCAACCGCTGGATCAGCGCCCTGTCCGTATCCGCCAATTCGATGGCGCAGATTCCCCAATCCGTCACCCCCGCCAAAACTCGCCCGAGGAAGCAAGGGGCCGAGGCATGGCGGATGGTCAGCCCCCGTCCGCCCTGGCGATAGCGGGTCGGCGTCATGCCCAGGTGGTTGGTCAGGTTCTCATAGGCCCGGCTGCTTGACCCATATCCGGCGCCATGAATGGCTTCGGTGACACTTTTCGCTTGGTCCAGTGCCAATCGGAACCGGTCGCGCCGTTGGGCCAGGGCATATTGCTTGGGCGTCACCCCCACGTATTTTTTGAACAATCGATGAAAATGCCAGGGGCTGAGGTCCGCTTGTTCGGCCAATTGGGCCAGGGACGGGGGTGTTTCGTCCCGGCTCAGACGGCGACAGGCGCGCAGCATGGATCGATGAAGCGATTGATCTGATGTCGGGCATTCTGAATCCGGATGGCAGCGGTTGCAGGCCCTGAAACCCGCCGCGCGGGCCAGTTCCGGATTGTCAAAGAAGCGCACGTTTTCACGCTTCGGACGCCGGGAGGGACAGCCTGGGCGACAGTAGATTCCGGTGCTGGTGACGGCATAAAGGAATAGGCCACGAGCCGAGATATTCCGGTCTCGCACGGCTATCCAGCGGTCCTCGTCGAATGCATCGGTCATGACGCTATGCTACCTGCCGCAAGTGCCGCAAGCGGGCCAGGACGCGCCCATCCATGAGAGCCAGGCCCAATCCGATCAAATCCAATTCCCCACTGGGTAGCGCTCATTGTTTGTATGGCATTGGACCGGGGCGTCATGAATCAATCCTTTGGTGGTTTGTTTCTCGACTCAAGTCTAAAAGCGCGATGGTGCCACCGCACTCCGGTTCTTGCGGTGCAATTCGTCCGATATTGATTCACCCGTATGGCCGCGAGGTGATAAACTGCCGCGTCAAACGGACCGGGGAAAAAAAACAAAAGCGTCATGCCGGAATTGCAGCTTACCAAAATTTCCGGGGCAACCCTTAAAGCACGGACCATGGTCGTTTTCGTCATGGTGATTCTGATGCTGTGGAGCGTCTTTGCCTATCAGATCTTGCGCTCGCGCCAAGAGGTTCTTGATCGTTCTCAAGACCAATCCGAAAACTTCGTTGCCGCCATTGCCGCTTACACCCGTACCGTTTTTTCTTCCATCGACGGCAATCTTGGGCATTTGGCCGGGCATTTTCACGACGGAGATGGAGAAGGGCCTTTCGATCCGGATGTTGTTGAAATGCTCGGAAATATGGCCCGCCAGATGCCGGGTATCGGCTCTTTCGACGTGGTAGACAAGAATGGATTGCTTTTCCAGTCGGCCTATTTGGCATCCGACGGCTCCTATGTCTCGCAAACAAAGCAATGGGATTTGTCTGACCGTCCGTATTTCAAAATTTTCAAAGACGGCTTTCGCAATCAACCCACCAATAGGGCGCTGTATGTGGGAGAGCCACTACAGCGAAAGGGCGATAATCAATGGTTCGTGCCCCTGTCTCGGATGCGCATGGCCCGCGGCGGGGGATTCGAAGGCGTCGTTGTGGCAACGCTGGATTTGAAAAATCTGTTCGGGTTTTCCAAATCCTTCAATCTCAAAGAAGGGGAGGCCATTGCCCTTGCTCGAACAGATGGCGTGCTCTTGGGAAGGATCCCGGCTTCATGGGATTTGGTCGGTAAATCCTTTCGCCATGGCCCGCTTTTTGAAAAGCATCTCCCGCGATCGCCCACAGGCTTCTTCCGGGCTCGGGTGGTTACCGATGGGAAAGACCGCTTGGTCGCCTACAAGGCCTTGGGCGATATTCCTGTTGTGGTGACCTTTGCCAAGGACCGAAACCTTGTCCTGGCGCCTTGGTACGAGGAAAGTATCACCCTTGTGGCCATCGGTATGGTGTTGACGCTGGTAATCACTTTTGCCGCGGCGGTGATTGTTCGCCAGGCGCGGAAACTGGAGGCCAATGAATGGACCTTACGTCAGCGGGTCATTGAACGAACAAGCGAGTTGCAAACCGCCATGGATGACGCCCATGAGGCTTCAAAGGCAAAAAGCCAATTCTTGGCGCTGATGAGTCATGAATTGAGAACGCCATTGAATTCGATTATCGGCTTTTCGGAAGCCATGACCGTGGGGGCGTTTGGAACCCTTTCCAACCGATACAAGGAATATGCGGGCGATATTCACCGGGCCGGATCCCATCTGCTGACCCTGATTGATGACATTCTGGATATCTCGCGCATTGAGGTCGGCAAGCTAAGCCTCTACGAGGAGTGGTGTCCGCTTGGCCTCTTGTTGGAAGATGTCCAGCGATTGATGGTCGGCCCAGCTCAAAAGAAGAACCTGATACTGCTAATTCATAATAAGCCGACCGCCCTGGAGATCCGGGCGGATGAGCGGAGATTGAAACAGATTTTGGTCAATCTCGTTGGCAATGCCATCAAGTTCACCCCGGAGGAAGGCCGAATTGAAGTGGATCTGGCACGTACCGAGAGCGGGAATCTTCGAATCGTGGTGGCCGATACTGGGGTGGGCATAGACCGGGATGACCAGGACCGAATTCTAGAACCCTTCATTCAGGTGGACGGGGTATCGGCACGCACGCAACAGGGGGCTGGGTTGGGGCTGCCGTTAACCAAACGGCTGGTGGAGATGCATGGCGGTACGTTAGCCATCGAGAGTGTGGTTGGCGAAGGCACCCGCGTGGTATTGACGTTCCCATTCGGCCGCCTGCGGGAGGCCAGGGCTCAAGCCGCCACGTCTCGAGACACTTGATTGCCATCAATGGCTTGTCAATACTGGCCCCCCATTCCCATATGGAATCAGTTTTATGACCATCGTTGCCAAGCAAGACCTGATCGCCGCCTCTCATATTGTCTATGAGCATATGAACCCGACGCCGCAAATTCAT
This sequence comes from Magnetospira sp. QH-2, assembly GCF_000968135.1. Classification (NCBI taxonomy): domain Bacteria; kingdom Pseudomonadati; phylum Pseudomonadota; class Alphaproteobacteria; order Rhodospirillales; family Thalassospiraceae; genus Magnetospira; species Magnetospira sp. QH-2. The sequence goes on from NZ_FO538765.1 coordinate 1,440,632, forward strand.
TGGCCGTTGTTGTCGCAACGATGCGGTTGTGACGTCTGGGTTAAACACGAAAACCACACGCCCATCGGGGCGTTCAAGGTTCGGGGTGGACTGAATTACATGACCAAGCTTCGCGCCGGGCAGCCCTGTATCACCGGGGTGATCAGCGCCACGCGGGGCAATCATGGTCAAAGCCTGGCCTTGGCGGCGAGCAAGGTGGGATTGAAGGCGGTGGTGGTGGTCCCAAAAGGCAATAACCCGGAAAAGAACGCCGCCATGCGCGCCTTCGGGGCCGAATTGATCGAGCATGGCGAGGACTTCCAGGAATCCTACGACCACGCCATCAATCTGGCCTTTACCGAGGGTCTGCATCCCATTCGGGCTTTCCATGCCGATCTGGTGGCAGGGGTGGGGACCTATGGCATGGAGCTTTTCGAGGCCGTACCCGAACTGGACGAAGTTTATGTGGCGGTCGGGCAGGGGTCGGGGATTTGCGGCCTGATGTCGGCACGCAAGGCCTTGGGGGCGAAGACTCGGATTGTCGGTGTGGTCTCGGAAGCAGCGGATTGCTACGCCCGGTCGTTCGAAGCCGGCGAAATGATTTCCACGGACAGCGCCAATACCATTGCCGATGGCGTGGCCTGCCGTATCCCCGATGAAGCGGCATTGGAAAGCATCTTGGATGGCGTGGCGCGCATGGTTCGGGTCTCCGACGATGAGATCATGGCCGCCATGGCGCATTTGTTTACCGATACTCATAACCTGGCCGAAGGCGCGGGAGCCGCACCACTGGCGGCGTTGCTGAAGGAAAAAGACCAGATGACGGGGAAGAAGGTCGGGTTGATCCTGTCCGGCGGCAATGTGGACCGGATGCTGATGGCCAAAGTCTTGAACGGATAAACGATGGCATTGGAAATCCCACTCTACCAAGTCGATGCCTTTGTGACGGACAAGCCGTTTTCCGGCAATCCGGCTGCGGTCTGTCCCTTGCAGGATTGGATTGATGACGATCTGCTCCAGGGGATCGCCCTGGAAAACAATCTTTCGGAAACCGCCTATGTGGTGCCTGAGGGCGGCGAGGGCCGTTACAGGCTGCGATGGTTTACGCCCGGGGCCGAGGTCGATCTATGCGGCCATGCGACACTAGCGACGGCACGGGTGGTCTTTTCGGTTCTAAATCCCGGTCTGGACCAGGTCCGTTTCGAGACGAGAAGCGGCCCTTTGACCGTGACCCGCGGCGACGGAGACCAACTATCCATGGATTTTCCGGCCCTGCATGGCGAAACCTGCCCGCCGGACCCACTTCTATCGGAAGCATTGGGGCGGGCGCCTGAACAGGTTTTGGGCGGGATGGATTGCATGGCCGTCTATTCGGACCCCGCGTTCGTGGCCACCTTAAACCCGGATATGGCGCTTCTGCAAAAGCTGGATCGACGTGGCGTGATTGTTTCCGCGCCCAGCGATGGTCGTGATGGTGGTGGCGATTTCGTTTCACGGTTTTTTGCCCCTCGGGTCGGCGTGCCCGAGGATCCCGTGACCGGTTCGGCCCATTGCTTGTTGGCCCCGTACTGGGCGGCGCGATTGGGGAAGAATGAGCTCGACGCCCGACAACTGTCCCCAAGAGGCGGAAGGGTGATTTGTCGGGTCAAGGGGCAGCGGGTTGAACTGATTGGACGGGTCCGGCCCTTTTTGACCGGCACCATCACACTGGAAGGATGACATGACCGAGGAACTGTTTCGCGAGGACGCCTACCTCCAGGTCTGCGAGGCGCAAGTCACGGCGCACCAGGACAATGCCGTGATTATGGACCGAACGGTTTTCTACCCCACTGGCGGTGGACAGCCTGGGGATCGTGGGTATTTGATGACGGCGGCGGGAGACCGGATCGAGATTGTTGACTGCCGCAAGGATCGGGAAAGCGGCACGCATTTGCATATTTGTTCGGAAGATACGGCCCTTCCCCCGGTCGGCGAGTCCGTCACTCTGCACTTGGATTGGGAGCGCCGATACCGCCATATGCGCATGCATAGCGGCCTGCACCTGCTGTGCTCGTTGGTGGATGCACCGGTTACCGGCGGACAGGTCAGCGCCGAAAAAGGCCGCTTGGATTTCGATCTGGACCACGTGCCCGATAAAGAGGCGCTGACAGCGGCTTTGAATGATTTGGTGACTGAGAATCATCCCATCGCGTCATCTTGGATCACCGACGAAGAACTGGATGCCAATCCAGATCTGGTGCGGACCATGTCGGTACAGCCGCCACGCGGCGGCGGGCGGGTTCGTGTGATCCAGGTGACGGGCGTGGACCTTCAGCCTTGCGGCGGCACTCACGTGAAATCCACCGGCGAGATCGGCGCCTTACGCATCGGTAAGATCGAGAAAAAAGGCCGACAAAACCGCCGGATCAATATCCTGTTCGATGACTGAGCGGGTCATTGCACCAGCGGTGGATCAGGACGATCTGGGGCAGGTTCAAACGCTGTTTCGCGAATATCAGCAATGGCTGGACGTGGACTTATGTTTTCAGGGGTTCGAAGCGGAATTGCGGGGTCTGCCTGGCAAATATGCCCCGCCCGCTGGGCTGATCCTGTTAGCCCGCGTCGATGCGCTGGTGGCCGGGTGTGTGGCCTTCTGGCCCTTGGATGATCAAACCTGCGAAATGAAACGCCTTTATGTGCGTCCGCCCTGGCGGGGCAAGGGCTTGGGGCGTGAAATGGCTGTTCGCATTGTTGACGCGGCGCGGGAGGCCGGATATGAGCGCATGGTGCTGGATACGCTGGAGCGACTGACCGAGGCGCGGATGCTCTATCGTTCCCTCGGATTTCGGTCGGTTGAGGCCTATTATGACAACCCGCTGGATGGGGTCGTCTATATGGAGCGCAGGTTGTGACCTGGATCACGTCGTGTTGAATCGGGTTCGATCAAACAAGAAAAACAATTGAATACAATTGGTTATCGCCTGTCCGTCAGGGGCGATAGAACCCGACAGGTGCTATGGCGCCGCGCAGGGAAAGGACCGGGCATAAGCCATGATCATGCTTTTGATGAAAGGCAGATCCTGTGATCGGTAGCCGGTTTCCTCCATGTGCTCTTCATAGATCCGCTGCAGCATGTCCGAATTGGCATTTTCGGGCAGACAGATGCGGGGCTTGCCATTCTCCTTGGCCGCCATGATCTGGGCACCCCAGATCACACTCTCGTAGATGATGCGGCAGGTGTTGCGATCCGCCAGTTCGGAACTGTCACAAACTTCGAGGATATCCAGTCCGCTGATTGTCTCGTCGTCGGCGTTCTGGGCCAAGGCAGGGGAGGCAATCAGCAAGATCCATAGAGCAAGGAAACGAAACATAGGGGCAGCCTCTGACATTGAAAAACCGGCGGGCCGCAATCATACGACCCGCCGGAGAAAAAAGGGAGATGGGATCGAGATCAGTCCTCGACGCCCAGTTCCTCTTGAACCGTTCGGATGATCCGATGGTCATAACGCACCAGTTCTTTATTTTTATCCGGATAGTTAATATTGCTCAGGAAGAAGCGGATGGTGTTGATGCGAGCCCGCTTCTTGTCATCCGATTTGATGATGGTCCAAGGCGCATCGGCGGTGGAGGTATAGAAGAACATGTCTTCCTTGGCTTTGGTATATTCGTCCCAAAGCCCCTGGGATTCCCGGTCGACGGGACTCAGTTTCCACTGCTTCAATGGATCATGGGTCCGATTGTTGAACCGGCGTCCCTGCTCTTGCTTGCTGACCGAGAAATAGAACTTGAACATTTTCATGTCAGAGCGGATGAGGGTCCTCTCGAATTCCGGCACGGAGCGCAGGAACTCCTTGATCTGTTCCTTGGTGGCGAAATCCATCACTCGCTCGACCATGGCCCGATTGTACCAGGAGCGGTCAAATAGAACGATTTCGCCGCCAGCCGGAAGATTGGCCACATACCGTTGGAAATACCATTGGGTACGTTCGCGCTCGGTGGGTTTTTCCAACGCCACCACATGGGCGCCACGAGGATTGAGATGCTCCAAGAAGCGCTTGATCGTACCGCCCTTACCCGCCGCGTCGCGGCCTTCGAAAATGGCCAAGACACGCTCGCCATTTTCCTTCACGAAGTTCTGCATTTTCAGCAGTTCGATCTGCAACGGAGTCATGACACCAAGATAGGCGTCGATTTTCATTTTGCTCAGATCGTCCTCGCGGTCATCGACAAAAGGAATATTCTTACCCTTGTTCTTCTTCTGGGCTTTCTTGAACTTGCCGATTTCCTTGTCCGTGCCCTTTACCTTCACCTTGAATGTCTTGGCCATCTTCCCCGCCTTTTCAACTGCCGCCGCCTCGATTTCCATGAGCTCGCCTTTATTGTTGGTGGCCGCCGGTTTTTTCTTTGCGGTAGATGTGCGCCGACGCGGCTTGGGTGGGTTCAATTCGGTTTTTAAGGCGGCCTCAGCCGCATCCTCTATCATCTGAGGAATATCTTTCTTATCGCTCATCGCGTGATCCCCTGGCTGATGTCTCGATGAATCCTACTCAAGTCCTTGTCTCGAAATCGAAACATTGTTGCATGGCAACATGGATTCTTCAAGGAAAAGACTGGAAATTTCCTAGGCTTGCGGACAAGTGATTCCTGGGCGACCATAGGGTTCCACCCTCGGAGGTTCCATGGACGGCAACCTGCTTCCCATCCTGACACCGGACTTTCGCATGTGGGCCGTTATGGCCCTGGTGGTTGGAGTGTTGGTGCTCTATGTCACCGAGCGCCTGCCCATGGAGATCACCTCCATTGGTGCCATCTGTCTGTTGATGATTTTGTTTCATTTCATGCCCGTGGAGGACGGCTACGGGCGCAATAGGCTGGACGTGGCCCGACTCCTTTCCGGGTTTGCCAATCCGGCCTTGATGACCGTGCTGGGATTGCTGGTGGTGGGGCAAGCCTTGGTACGCACCGGGGTCTTGGAGTTGGGGGCGCAGATGCTGCTCAAGGCGGCCGGCGGCAATCCCTGGCTGTCTGTCGCCCTGGCCATGATCGCGGTAACTCTGATTTCTGGCGTCATGAACAATGTGCCGGTGGTGGTGATCTTCATTCCCATCCTGCAATCCATTTCCGAACGCATGAAAACGCCGCCAGGTAAGATCATGATGGGCCTGAGTTTCACGGCCGCCTTGGGCGGGTCCATGACTCTTATCGGCTCGGCGTCGAACTTATTGGTGTCCGGGGAATTGGTGGCGCTGGGCGAGGAGCCTCTCGGCTTTTTCGAGTTTGTGCTGCCCGGTGCCATGCTGGCGGCTGTGGGGTTGGTCTACGTGGTTACGGTCATGCCCTGGTTGTTGTCCGAGCGTGGGTCCCTGGCCGATCGCATCCTAGCCCATTCCAGCAAATACTTTCTGGCGCAGATTCCGGTGGGGCCAGGCAGTCTGTTGGACGGCGGCGAGGCGGTGGGGGCTGTTCTCAAGGATCTGCCGCAAGTCCGATTGCGCATGGTGATCCGCGACGATCAGGTCTATCGCCCCCCGTACCATGGCCTGACCTTAAGGCCGGGAGATTTGGTGGTGGTGGCCGGATCACGCCAGGCCTTGACGGCGGTGCAGTCCAAGGAGCCGGGGTTGTTGCGGCCACCGGGATTTCATGATCATGAGCCGCCGGAAAGCATTGAAGAAGTGTTGCACGACGCGGATCGGGCGTTGGCCGAGATTATGGTTCCGCCAGGATCGAGTCTGCTTCGCCGTCGCATCGGGCGGGCCGGGTTTCAAGTGCGCAGCCGTTGCGCGGTGTTGGGAATCCGGCGACGGGATGTGGTGTTTCGCAGCCGTTTGTCCGAAATTCCCATGGAAGTGGGGGATGTCCTGCTGGTTCAGGGGCGAGCCGAGGATGTGGAAAACCTCCGGGATGATCCCGATGTGGTGCTGATGTCGGGTTCCCGCGAGCGATTGCCCAATCAAACCGGGGCGCGGCGGACGTTGATGATCTTTCTGGCCGTGGTCTTGTCGGCGGCGACAGGACTTGTGCCGGTGGCTGTAGCTGCCCTGTGCGGCGCGGCGGCGGTGGTGGTGATGGAAGTTCTGAATGTGCAGCAGGCCTCCCGTGCCCTGGACGCGCGGATCATCACCGTGATCCCAGCCACTCTGGCTCTTGGCGTGGCCTTACAGGAAACCGGCGCGGCGGCGCTGATGGCTCATACGTTGATCGACATGGTACGCGGCGCGGGGCCGCTGGTCGTGCTGTCGGGGTTCTTCATCGTCATGGCCTTGTTGGCCAACATCATCGGCTCCAATGCCTCGGCGGTGCTTTTCACGCCCATCGCCATTGGTTTGGCCAAGGAAATGGGTGGCGACGTGCATCTTTATGCCATTGCCGTTGTGATGGCCGCCAACTGCGCCTTTGCCACCCCCACCGGCTATCAGACCAGCCTTTTGGTCATGGGGCCGGGGCACTATCGATACATGGATTTTCCTCGGGCGGGACTTCCGTTGATCTTGTTGCTGTGGTTGACCTTTACAGGGTATGTGGCCTTCGCAATTTCTTGACGTCCGGGCTGCAAACGGGGAGACTGCGCGCTTTCTCGCCGCCGCGCAAAACGGAGCCTCTCCATGAGCAATCTCTCCCTGGCCAAAGACAAGATCCGCATTCTTCTGTTGGAAGGGATTCATCAAAACGCGGTGACGTTGTTCAAATCCCATGGCTATCGCAACGTGGAATTGCTGCCCGGCGCTTTGGACGGAGAGGAACTGAAGGCCAAAATCGCCGACGCCCATATGATCGGCATCCGCTCGCGCACCAAGCTGACCGCCGAGATGCTGGAGGCCGCGGACAAGCTCATGGCCATCGGCTGTTTCTGTATCGGCACCAATCAGGTGGCGTTGGAAGCGGCACGGGACAAAGGCGTGCCGGTATTCAATGCGCCCTATTCCAATACCCGCTCGGTGGCCGAGCTGGTGATCGCCGAGATCATCATGCTGGCCCGGGGCATCCCCCACAAGGATCGTCTGTGCCACCAGGGCGGCTGGCTGAAGACCGCCGACGGATCCTATGAGGTGCGCGGCAAGGTGCTGGGCATCATCGGCTACGGCCATATCGGTAGCCAGGTCTCGGTGCTGGCCGAGTCCATGGGTATGAAGGTGCGCTATTTCGATATCATCGACAAACTGCCCCTGGGTAACGCCGCGCCCTGCGACAGCATGGAAGAGCTGTTGGAGATTTCCGACTATGTGACGTTGCAGGTGCCGGCCACGCCGCAGACCAAGAACATGTTCCGACGCGAACAGATCCGCGCCATGAAGCCGGGCTCCATTCTGCTCAATCTGGCGCGCGGCAATGTGGTCGATATCGATGCCCTGACCGAGGCGCTCGAAGACGGCCATCTGCGCGGCGCCGCCATCGACGTGTTCCCCAAGGAACCGGCGTCGAAAGACGAGGAGTTCATCTCCCCCTTGCGCGGTCAGCCCAATGTGATTCTGACGCCCCATGTGGGGGGCTCGACCCAGGAAGCCCAGGCCAACATCGGCAACGAAGTGGCCGACAAATTGGTGCGCTACTCCGACAACGGTTCGACCCTGGGCGCGGTGAATTTCGTCGAGGTGTCCCTGCCGGTGCAGGAAGGCGTAACACGGTTCTTGCATATCCACCGCAACGTGCCGGGCGTGTTGGCCCACATCAACGAAGTCTTCTCGTCGCGGGGCCTGAACATCGCCGGTCAGTACTTGATGACCGACGGCGAGGTCGGGTACGTGGTGGTGGATATCAGCGGCGATATCGAAGCCGGCATGGGGGTCCGAAAAGGCCTGGAAGCCATCGAGGGTACGATCCGTACGCGGTTCTTGAAGTAAGGCGTTCCCCAAACGAAAACGACGGCCTTTTCGGGCCGCCGCTCTGTTTAAGATCGTCGATCGCCTCAGGCGGTCTTGTTCCGCCGACGCACCCAGGCCAGACCGGCCAGACCGGCGCCGAACAGGCCCAGCGAGGCGGGCTCGGGAACCACATTCTGTTCGCCGTGAATGACAAAGCTCAGATTGTCGGAATAGCCATCGTTGTCGGACCCGGAGTAACGCCGGGCGGTAAACAGGATATCGACGGAGCGGGTGAGTTCCGGAATGTAGTTGAACACTGATTCGAACACCATGCCGGTACGGTATCCACGTTGACCCGCCAGTACCGACCCGACGTTCCACTGACCCAATAAACTACCCGCTTCATCACGGAAGCTTGCATACAAGGTCGTGTTGTCATTTTGGCTGCCATATCCACCGAAGTAACCCGACAGGTCGGCGCCGGTCGTACCCATGTCAATGGCATCGGACCAGGCGGAAACATCGATGCTCTGGGCGGCGGTCGCGGAGCCGCTGTAACCGCCCCAGAAGAAAACGTTGCCCGCGTCCGGCGTGGGACGTCCAACGCCCCAATTGCCGTAACCGCTCACGCTCATGCCGCTGACGGTCCAACCGTCCATCCAGCCTGAAGGCCCATATATTTCACCGCTACCGTTGTAGATCAGGTTGTCGGAGACGATGGCGGTGGCCTTGGATTCGTTGCCATAGGCCAACACGGCGGCGGCCATCAGGGCGATCTTTCCAATTTTTTTCAGCATGTGTTTTTCCCCAGGAAGGTTGGATTTCTTCATTGGGGGAATAAAAAGCAATCAATGTGCCAATTACGTTATTTCAATGAGTTATGGTGGTTACCCCTAATTATAATGGGGGTAAATGTTAAGGATTTCGACATACCCAAAAGTGTAAATGTGGCCAACCATTCTGTGGATGGGGCGCTTGAAGACAAGGCTTATTGAGCCACCCAGCCGCCATCCACGTTGAGGGTCGTGCCGGTGATCTGTTCGGCACCGGGGCTACAGAGGAACAGGGCTGTCTCGCCAATCTGTTCTGGGGTGACGAACTGCTTGGAAGGCTGCTTTTCGGTTAGCAGTTCGGTGGCGGCCTGTTCAAAGCTTTTGCCTTCGTTGGCGGCCCGCACTTCGATTTGCTGCCGGACCAAGGGGGTCAGCACCCAACCGGGGCAGATGGCATTGCAGGTGATGGAGGTTTCCGCCGTCTCCAGACCCACCACTTTGGTCAATCCGATGAGCCCGTGTTTTGCGGCCACGTACCCCGCCTTGTTGGCCGAGGCCACCTGGCCATGGGCCGAGGCGATATTGATGATGCGGCCCCAATGGCGCGATCTCATGCCGGGCATGGCGGCCTTGATGGCGTGAAACGCCGCCGACAGATTGATCGCCAGGACCGCATCCCATTTCTCATCGGGAAAGTCCTGCACCGGCGAGACAAACTGGATACCCGCATTGTTGACCAGAATATCGACGGCACCGAACGCGTCTTCCGCCTCATGCACCATGGCCCGGATCTCGTCCGGACGACTCATATCCGCCGGGGAGTATCGACATTGGATGCCATGATGATCGGCCAGGCGGGCCCGCAGCGCTTCGATGTCCGACGCCTCGCCGAAGCCGTTGAGCATGACATTGACACCTGCCGCGGCCAGACATTCGGCGACTCCTTGGCCGATACCGCTGGTGGATCCGGTAACGATGGCTGATTTTCCGCGCATGACGTTTATCTCCCAGTCTGGTCGGTCCCATACGACAAGAGTTAGGATATCAGGTGCGGAACCTGGGGGGCTAAGGGAAATTGGGTGTACAATGAAACTGTTTTTGACTGTGGTTCGATCCCATGGAGCCGAGATGTCGCGGCGAAGTTTCCTTCTGGTCCTGGTCATCCTATGGGGCCTCATTCCGCGCCAAGCCCACGGCGCGCCCGCCGCCGATCTTTGGCCTCGTTGGCAGGCCTTCGACCCGGACGCCCATGGGACCGTCGACCATGCGCCTTGGGGCCGGTTTCTTGAACGCTATCTTCGGCCCGGCGCGGATGGCATCACCCGCGTGGCCTATGCCCAGGTGACCGCCCCGGACAAAGAGCGGCTCAGTCGATATGTGGCAGGGATGGCATCCATACCGGTAAGCCGCCTTCATCGAGACGAACAACAGGCATTCTGGATCAACTTGTACAACGCCCTGACCATCAAGGTGGTGCTGGACCATTTCCCGGTGGAAAGCATCCTCGATATCGATATCTCACCGGGCTTTTTCACAAACGGGCCTTGGGGGAAAAAACTGCTGGAGATCGAAGGGGAGGCGCTGTCCCTTGACGACATGGAGCATCGAATTCTGCGCCCCATCTGGCGCGATCCCAGACTTCATTATGCCTTGAACTGCGCGTCGGTGGGATGCCCGAATTTGCAAGCGACCCCCTATAGCGCGATCCATATGGAGGCCATGCTGGATGACGCCGCGCGCCAGTTCATCAATCACCCGCGGGGCGCCCGGGTTGATCAGGGGCGCCTGACAGTGTCAAGCATCTACGTATGGTTCAAAAGCGATTTCGGCGGTGCGGACGAGGGTGTTCTGGCCCATCTGCGACGCTATGCCGCACCGGGCCTGAAAGCGAATCTCTCCTCCATCAAGGCGATCGCCGACGATGACTATGATTGGTCGCTCAATGGCGCGGACCGGCCATAAGAGTCGGATTCAAAAGTATTCCTTTGATCTTGAGGGCGTATATTTCCGCTCTGGCGGCGTCAAGACCTCCTAACGGGGCGCCGCCCCGTGTCGTCGGCCTTTCCTGGCCAGATCAAAAATCTACTGCCTTGATATCTAAAGGATACTTTTAAAACCGCCTCTAAGAGAAACGGAAAGGAGATTTGGTGGAGCCGAGGTCCCCTGCCAAGCATCAATATCAGTGGATAATTTAGGGGTCACGGCGGTTGATCGGGCTCAATCGGACCGGATCAAGGCCACCCGTGCTCCCGGTCGACGTTGTTTGATTTCTTGGGGCAGGGTTTTTCCGACCCTCGATTTGCCCCCTAAAGAGCGCCTGACCATACGGCAAAATACATTTCCTTTCCGCGCGAGCCGGCCCCGGGAAAACGCCAGTGGCAGCGATAGCCTTGCCAAGTCGGCGGGTCGCGTTTCGCTTGTCTCCCCCCTATCGATTAGATTTAAGCCAAATAGGAAAGATTTGGGGAATATATTGATGGATCAGGCGTTGTCACGATAGACTGAACCGAAACAACTTGTGCCAAAACATCATGGTCAAGACAAACAGCAGATTTTCCAATGCGTCCCGCCATCCGAAGCATATGACCCGCAAGGGCATATTGTTGGCCACGGCCAGTATCCTGGTCATGGGATTAGCCGGAGCGCCAATCGGCATCAGCGATGATGGTGATTTATCATGGTCGGTGGCCATGGCCGAGGAAGCCTCATGCTTCGTGGCCGGAACGATGATTCTCCTGAGTGACGGGACGACAAAGCCAATTGAAAAGATTGTCAAAGGGGATCTGGTCCAGGGTGTGGGCGGTAGCGTCAACACCGTGATCGGTATCGAACGGCGCCCCCTAGGCTCCCGATCCTTATTCGCGATCAATAGCAGTCCCCCATTTGTCACGGCGGAACACCCCTTCCTGACGCCGGCCGGATGGAAATCCATTGATCCAATTGCGACCCGACGCGAAAACCCGGCTTTGTCGGTTAAAACCTTGCGCCCCGGAGATCTGCTGGTGGTCAGCGAAGTGGGCTCCAATACAGTCGTGGAAGAAGGCAATTTGGCCTTGGTTGCGAATGCGGCGGTGGAACGATTGCACTTGATTGTCGCGATCACCGAAATCGAATCCCCGTGGTCGGAGATGCCCGTCTTCAACTTACTTCTGGATGGCGATCATACCTATATTGCCGACGGATTTGTCGTCCACAACAAGGAGAACGAAGACAGCGAAGATAGTAGCGATGACGATGATAGCGATGACGGCGGCGATGACGGCGGCGATGACGGCGGCGATGACGGTGGCGATGACGGCGGCGATGACGGTGGCGATGACGGTGGCGATGACGACGGCGGCGATGATGGTGGCGATGACGACGGCGGCGATGATGGCCGCGATGAAGGCGAGGGAGATGGGCCTGACGAAACCGATGAAGTCGACGAAACCGATGAAACCGATGAAACCGACGGGGATAACGCGGAAGATGCGCCGGATGCCCCCGATGCTCCAGATTCCCCCGATACGCCGGATGCCGACGGTACCGCTCCCGCAGATACGGGCGAAGGAGCCGCGGATACCGGGAATGACACGGGACCGGAAACTATCGGCGATCTCGTCGGCTCGCCAACCGGGGAAAGCCTATCCGCTGGCGAGGAGGCGGATGCCATCAGCAGTGGGTGGCAGTAACCCCGGGAAAGGCCATCGCGCCGTAAATTCATAAATAATGACCGGTTACGCACCCGTGCGGCACAAGAAATCGGGCGACCGAGGATTTCGTATTATTTCGGCGATTTCACGGCCTCTCCGACATCCCGCCAGTCTTTGCGGCCCAAGCGGCAGGCCGTCTTTCTCAATATCGCCGTCTGTCCGTCGATATCTCGGCGAAGCAGGTATTTCCGGCAGTAAAATCCTTTGGCTGTCCGATAAGTGCGCAAGGGAACAACCGTTTGAGAGGCATGCTTTCCAAGGCCTTGCCATCGACCAGGAGCCTCGCTCCCATTGTTTTCCAAGACCTCCCCAATGTGCAAGGCCATCGCCGTTTCCTCCATGGGGTCGAGGCGGGGTAAAGACCGTTCCGCGGCCAATAGACGCAAGGTGCTGTCACCCTTGTTGCTACGATGGAAGTCGCGCTTCATCACGAAATGGCCCACAGAGGGGGCATAGTACCAAGCCCTGCTCCCGTAGAATCGACCAGTTTTGGAGCTATGACGGTGGCAGAGCAATTCAATGGCCTCGACCGGTCCCCAGATCATCTCGAGCTCCATCGAATCGCCGACGGAACAGACCCAATTGCCGGTGAATTCCCGTTCGTTTCCCGTCTCACTGTCGAAAAGGGTCCCCGAATAGGAAAAACGGTCCCATTTTCCAGGTATCAATGGCCAAATCGCGTCATGTTCGACCGATATATGCTTTAGCGCCGCTCGGCGTTTGTTGTAGGTCCAGGAGAGATAAGGCGCGGCGGGGCTGGCATGGGAGACGAAGCGAAATCCGTTCGACCGCCGCCAGGTGATCTTGGCCCCATCAACGGCCTTGACGGTTTCGCTCTTACCGTTGTCATAGATGAACTTGTCGCCAACGCGATAGTCCGGCAGGGGCACCGGATCAAATGTCGGATCAGGGGTGCGAAAGGTCTGGCAAGCCGACAGACTCAGGAGAAAGACCAGGCCCAGGCCCATGGTTGTTGATCGCGTTCCGACGCGCCTGTTTACCGCTTTGTCCCCCATGGCTCCCGCTAACATACTTCTTCTTTGGACCGATCTCAGGCGTCCGGTTGGCCTCGCACCAACGGTCGAACCTCCATGATGGGAGTCCAACCGCTTTCCTTTTCCCGACAGGCAACGCCGAACAACGTTTCCCGCCTGCCATCAACGTCTAATTGCTCGCGGAACTCCCGGCAATAGCGATCCTTCTTATCCTTGTAAGTACGGACCGGCGAGATGGTGCCCCGGTTGCCGGAGTCCGGATTATACCATTCCCCGGATTGCCCACTGACCATGGTTTCAAGAATTTGCAATCGGGCCTGCTCTCGAAGCCTGGCGTCCTGGTGTTCCAAGGCGGCCAAGCGGGCAGCCATGCTCTCGTCTCGCAGATCGGCGGCATACCATCCAGAGCCAAGGCCGACAAACAACAGCAAAGCCATGGCGGCCACCGCGGAAGGTATCCGCCAGTTGTCGTTGGCGGAACGCAGGGCTGGAGGGGTCCCGGTGGGCATGATGGGCGCGGCATGAGGTTGCTCGAGAGCCACGAGCAGACGATCAGGAACGGCTTCGTGCAGAGGGTCGTTCATTGCCGCTTGCAACATGGAGGCCGATTCGCGTAGCGCCCTTACCATTTGCCGGGCTTCCGGATCGGTGGCCAGGGCGGCTTCCACTTCACGGATCGTGTTGGAATCCAGTTCGCCATCCACATAGGCGACAAGAAGTGAATCATCCAATTTCATGAAAAAGTACCCTTCTCCATTGTGGCCGTTGGCCTGGCGGGGGAGAGCAGATCCCGGGCCAACGCCGTCCGGGCGCGGGCCAGGCGGCTCATCACCGTGCCCATGGGGATGCCCAGGGTATCGGAGGCCTCGCGGTAGGATTGCCCTTCTACCGTGGTCAGCAGCAGAACCGCCCGTTGATCCTCCGGCAGGGTCATGATCCGCTCGCGCACCTGGTTGAGGGTCATATGCACCTCCGTGGCGTCCCAGGCGCTGACTTGGCCGGTCAGTGCCGGAGCTGCTTTTTCGCGATGGATTTGACGAACTTTTTCCTTGCGAATGCCATCAATGTGTATGGTTTGAATCATGCGATACATCCAACTGTCCAAGCGTGTTCCCTGGCGCCATTGATCGGCCTTGACGATCGCCCGTTCGCAGGCAGCCTGCACCAGGTCGTCCGCCGCATCCGGCGTTCCCGCGAGGCCCCGGGCAAAGCGGCGCAGGCGGGGCAGCAAAGCCACCATTTCCCGTCGCATGCCCGAGTCCAACTGTCCCCTCCCTGGTCTATCCTTCATGAGCACAACGTCTCACGAGCGGGACTATTCCATCAAGGATCGGTTTTTTTATTTGGTCGGGAATAGTTGCGCCGGGAGGGTCGTTGTCTGCGGGTAAGGATCGGTTCACGACGAGAGCAAGGGGCCATGCAGCCAAACCACCCAGATAGCCAGACAGAGGTAGGGGCCGAAGGCAATACGCCGATCGGGTGCCTTTTTGCGGTCGAGCATCGCTCCCGCCAGCCCCGCCACCGCCGCGAGCAGCAAAACGCTCGGCAGCCCTTGCGGCCCGACCCAGCATCCGGCGGCAGCGAACAGCATGATATCCCCGCCCCCCAGGCCGTCGCGGTGGCGGATATACCGATACAGTCGGGCCATGCCCCACAACAGCCCCAGGCCAATCAGGGCGGCGATGGCGTGATGGAGCCAGGGACCATCCACCACCAGGGCAATGGTGCACAGGCCGAGCACGCCCAGGGGAATCGTCAATCCATGGGGCAAGCGCCGGATGTGTCCATCGATGATTGCCAAGGCCAGCAGGATCTGGCTCAACGCCAGGCTGGCCAAGAATACCAAGCCATCGGTCACCATCCAGGCCCACAGCACCAAAGGCGGCGTGGCCAGGAAGTGGACAATATAAGGCTTCGGAAATCTCATGGCGGGCAGTGTATCACGGAGCGAGAGCGATGAATCGGATCATCCGCTCCGACGACCTGCTTGATCTCCTGGCGGCCGATGGACTGGTCAGCCGCGAGGATGGCGACCGAGCCGCTCGTTTGGCGCGGGAGACCGGACGAGGCCTGCGTCGTGCCTTGGCGGATCTGGCGGTAATTTCCGACGACGATTGGGCGCGCGTCGTTGCCACGGAGGGCAGCCTGCCAATACTCGGCGAAAACGAATACCCGGCCTTGCCGATCGACCTGCCCCCCCTGTCGGACCGGTTCCTGAGCGATGTCCTGGTTTTGCCTCTTTGGATGGAGGGCGAAATTCTTGTGCTGGCCATGGCCGATCCCCGTGACGAGGATGCCCGCGCCGCGCTGGAAGCAGTGACCGGGTTCGAATGCCGCCCCATGGTCGGCCTCGCCCGTGACATAGAGGCCGCCATCCAGCGTCTTTATGGCGAAGGCCGCACCCTTGTGGAGGACATTCTCGGCGGTGCTCCCTCTCCCGCAGACACCGTGGAAGATGGGGAAGTGGCGCGACTGATGAATATGGCCAGCGAGGCGCCGGTGGTGCGGCTGGTCAATCTTCTGCTGTCCCGGGCCCAGGAGGCGCATGCCTCGGATGTGCATATCGAACCCTATGACCGACGACTGAGCATCCGTTTCCGGGTCGACGGCGTTTTGCACGAGGTGGAAACCCTGGCGCCGAATATGGCGGCGGCGGTGGTGTCGCGGATCAAGATCATGGCTGACCTGGACATCGCCGAGCGGCGGTTGCCCCAAGACGGGCGAACCCGGGTGAAAGTCAACGGACGGCCATTGGATCTCCGGGTCTCGGTGCTGCCGACCCTGCATGGGGAAAGCGTGGTTCTGCGCCTGTTGGAACGGGATGGCATGGCACTGGATTTCGATGCCTTGGGGTTTTCGGAAGCGGATCGCGACCGGTTGCTTACCTGCCTGACATCCCGGCAGGGCCTATGTCTGGTCACCGGTCCCACCGGCAGCGGCAAGACCACCACTCTCTATGCCGCGCTCAGCTATCTGAACCAGCCCGACAGCAAGCTGATCTCCATCGAGGACCCGGTGGAATATCGCATTGGCGGGGTGACCCAGGTGCAAGCCAACCCGCGTATCGGTCTGAATTTCGCTCAGGTGCTGCGGACCGTGGTGCGGCAGGATCCGGACGTGATAATGGTTGGCGAGACCCGCGACCGGGAGACGGCGGAAATTGCCGTGCAATCGTCGCTGACCGGGCACCTGGTGCTGTCGACCCTGCACACCAACGACGCGCCATCGGCGGTGGCGCGGTTGCTGGACATGGGCACCGAGCCGTATTTGCTGACCGCCACGCTCACCGTCGTGGTGGGACAGCGGCTGATGCGCAAGCTCTGTCCCCACTGCCGGGAGTCATACGCGCTCGATGCGGTGGACCGTGAATTCTGGGGCGGACGGCGGGAGCTGTATCGATCCAATGGCTGCGATAAATGCGGCGGCACCGGCTATGCCGGTCGGGTGGCGGTGACCGAGGTCATGGCCCTGGACGACGATCTGCGGCGGTTGGTGCTGACCGGTGCCGATACGGCGGCTTTACGGGACATGGCTCAAGCCAAGGGCATGACCACCCTGGCGGAGAACGGACGGGCCAAGGTGTTGGCCGGGATCAGTTCGGTGGCCGAGTTCCATCGTGCCGTGCGGAGTCGCTGACATGCCGACCTTTAGTTACCGAGCCTGGACCGCCGACGGCGGCCAAGTGCGGGGTACCTTGGAGGCGCCGGATAGGAAAGCCGCCTTGGCCGCCCTTGAGGCGCGCGGAGAGAGTCCGGTCCGTCTCGGTCAAAAAGGGCATCCGGGGAAACGGACTGGCGGCACAGGCTTGCGCGATGCCTTTGTCCGCGACATGGCTCGGCTGGTTGGGGCCGGAGTCCCGGTGGAGCGGGCCTTGGCCTTCATGGAAAAGAACGGGGTCGAAAAAGGGCTGCGGCCCCTGGCCGGGCGTTTGCGTCAGAAGTTGCATGGCGGACGCCCCTTGTCCGAAGCCCTGGCGGAGGCCGGCGCTCCCTTTGATCGCATGACCGTCGGCTTGATCCGCGCCGGCGAGGCAAGCGGCGCCTTGGACCGGGTGCTGGCCGATCTGGACAATACTCTGCGGCAGCGGCGGGATACCCAAGGCCAGCTATTGACCGCCTTGATCTACCCGGCGCTATTGGCCGTGGTTTCGGTGGTGTCGGTGGGATTGCTGATGGTCTTCGTGGTGCCGCAGTTTCAAACCTTGTTCCGAGGCGCCGAGGCGGAGCTGCCAGCCTTGACCCGGGCTGTCTTCGCGACCTCCGAGTTCCTGCGCGAGCAGGCCAGAGTCCTCTTGGGTGGGCTCATGATTGCGCTGGTGGGCGCCTTGGCCGCGGGGCGAACGCCGCGCCTGCGACAGAAACTTGACCGCTGGCTGCTGGCCCTGCCGCTGGCTGGAGCGCTGGTCCGCGATCAAATCAGCGCCCGGGTGCTGGGCACCATGTCGATCCTGTTGGAGCACGGCCTGACCCTGCCCGAAGCCCTCGCCATCGTGCGCCGGGGACAGATCAATCGTGCCTTCGAGGCGGCCCTGGCGCGGGCGGAAGCCGACATCGGCGCCGGGCAGCGCCTGGCAGACAGCCTGGGTCGTTCGGGGTTGTTGTCGCCCTTGGCTCTCGAAGCCATCCGCACCGGCGAGGAAAGCGGCACCTTGATCAAACTCACCGCTGAAACGGCACGGGTACTGGAACGCGATGCCCTGCAATCCGCCAAGCGGGTGGTGGCACTGATCGAGCCGGTTTTGATTCTCGGTGCCGGCATCGGCATGGGCTGTGTGATCGTGGCGGTGCTGTTGGCGGTGCTGTCTTTGAATGAATTGGCTATTTGATGGGGATGGATGATGCGCAAACTAGAGACACGAAAAAAGACCCGCTTGAATGACGACGGGTTCACCTTGATGGAATTACTGGTGGTCCTGGTCATTCTCGGCCTTTTGGCCGGGTTGGCAGGGCCCCGGGTGTTGAACTACCTAGCCTCGGCCAAGTCCGATACGGCAGCGGTTCAGATCGCCCGGCTGTCCTCGGCGGTGGATCTGTTCCTTCTCGACGTGGGCCGTCCCCCCAATGGGGAGGAGGGGTTGCAGGCATTGGTCAAACAACCCGCTGGTCTGGGGCGTTGGAACGGCCCCTACCTGGCCAAGGCAGCTCTACCCGCCGATCCCTGGGGCAATGCCTACCGCTATCGCCTGGAGGAGGGGGGGCGCTATGTCATCGTCAGTCTGGGAGCCGACAATGCCGAAGGCGGCGAGGACGAGAACCGCGATATTGCCAACTGACTCGGGCTTCACGCTGCTCGAAATGCTGGTGGTACTGGCTCTGACCGCGCTGGTCGCCGGGCTGGCCGGGCCTGCCATGGTTTCGCGTGGCACCGATCGGTCTCCGGACCAGGTGGCGGCCTCCCTGGCCGCGACCCTGCGCCTGGCCCGGAGCGAAGCCCTGCGCGGCGGGCAGACCATGGATGTAGTTTTTAATCCATCAGATAAAAATTGGGCCCTGGAGAATGGCCGGAACAAAGGTGTCCTGCCCGACTCCCAGACCTTTCGCCTGATTGTACCCGAAGAATGGAACCGCATCCGCTTCCATCCCGATGGCTCGTCCAGCGGCGGGGAAATCAAAATCTTCTCCGCCCGCGACCGGGCCGTCATCCAGGTGGATTGGCTGACCGGTCGGGTGCGGCTGCAAGACCAGCCTGCCGCCAGCGGAGAATTCGATAGCGTCGGTTCCCCGAGGCCGGAAGCCACACCACCGCCTCGCGGCTGAATCGGGTTCCGGTGGGGTCTTCCACGGTGGCCGTGACCGACCAGACACGACCTTGCCGCGCGTCCCGCCAGCGCCCTGGAATAGCCGCCGATTCAAGGGCTTCGGCGAGAGCCGGCGCGGCCCGTTCGGCGACCACGCCTCGCGCCCCCGAATGGACGGTGGCCAGGGGAGTCAGGCGACCAATCAACAGATCATTGTAACCCGGAATGCGATCCAGTTCCGACAGGTCGAGCAGCGGTCCGTTGCGCGGGGCGTGAGATAATCCCAGGTGCCGATAGTCCTCGGTCTCCAGGCCGTTTAGGCGGCGCAGATCGTCCGCATCGCGATAGTCCGCCAATCGCTGCGCCAACGACAGGGCGCGGCCCGGGGATAGATCCAGGGTCTCCAGGACAAAAGCAATCAGGTCCACCGGCGCGGCGTTCAAATCCACCCGTCCGGCCAAATCTTCCAAGGAAACCCGCAGGTGGTCGTCGGCGAATACCAGATTTTGCCGGTGTCCGGCTTCACCGGCGAGGAGGACGGCAATGGCACGGTGAACGCCACCATCGGCAATGCTCCGGATCCGGGCCTGCTGCCATTCGTTGGCGCCTGCGGTCATTTCCAGCCGCGTGGTCTGGGAAAAACCCAGGGCCGACAGAGAGAGCAGCGCCATCATCCAGACCACCGTCACCAACGCATATCCGTCATCATGTTTCATTTGAGGGTTTCTCCGGCCAATCGGCACAAGGCGCCATCGGGAGGCGGGCGGCGCAGGCAGGCCGCGTCGGCATCGGTGCCCGGCGTGACGATGATTTCCGGCCAACCATCGGCCCACAGGCGCACTTGACGCGGCAACCGGGTTGAGGAAGGCCATTGGGGTTGCCAACCTTCGGCGCCAAGGTAGGCAAAGCGCGCACCAACAACGGAGAGGGCTAATTGGGACTTCTGGAGGCCTTTCTCGACCCAGATCTCTTCCCCGGTCAGGCGGAATCCCCAATCATTGACTTCCAGGGCGTTGGGCGTACCGGAAAAAGCGAATGTCAGTCCCTTGTCGCCCGGTATCACCTCCGGCGCGGTTTCGGTCACCATCCGCCGCAGCACCCGATGCACGGCGCGCAGATCCGCATCCCGATCCAGGACCATCCGGCCCTTCTCCCAGGCCCGGGCGCCAAAGTGCAGGCTCCCTGACAGCAAGGTCATGATTAATGCCAATACGCTCAGGCTGACCAGCATTTCCATCAAGGTGAATCCGGTATCGGCGCGTATCATGGCGTGATCTCGTTTCGCAGGCGGTGGGTCACCCTTTCCACCCGACCGGTTCGGTTGCCCGCCCGCCAGTCAACCTGAACGACGATGCGGAATAGGTCCTCGTAGCCCGGTTCCTCGGTTACCTGGATGGCCCAGCCTTCGCCTTGTATCCTCTCTTCGCTCAACGACCATGCGCTGTCGACGGTGGCAATCAGGGATTCCGCCTGGATATGGGCTCGGGTATGGGCGTCTTGTGCCGTTGTCATGCTCACGCCCGAGGCATAGGCCTCGTAGATTAAGCCAAGGGTAAGACCGACGATAGCCAGTGAAACCAGCACTTCGAGCAATGAGAAGCCATCGTCGGTGTATCGGGGATTCTTTTTTTTCCGCCCAGGAAAAATATAAAAAATCATAAATTTCAACACGTTATCAATTCCGCCGTCCTGTTTGTCGGGAGCATTCATGAAAACAACGTGCGAGAGGAGCGGAATAAGCCCGAGAGATGTTCCGTTGTGGGGGTGTTGAGGTTCACATCCGGGGGGAGGCGGCCACGCGCTGATGCTTCCTACTCGTCCAAACGAAGGGAGACCAACTCTTGCAACGCATCCATCAACCTTGGCCCATATCATGGCGAAAAAATGCCACTCTGGCAGCCCTGCTCATGGGAACGGCCCTTAGCGGGTTCTCCGCTTTCGCCGGAGACGGCGAGGTCCAAATCGGTAAATCGATCTGGAAGGCCTCCGACGAGAAGCTGATCGTGCGCGGCGAAGTAGAAGGTTCGCGCACGGAAATTCGGGTGTTCAATCCGGACTCCGGGGAGACCCTGGGCGAAGTGCGATCCAATCGCAAAGGTAAATGGCTCCTGCGGCTCGGCGATCTTTCGGGGAGCCAGGTACCCTGCCGCGTGCAGGCAGCCGGTCCCGAGGATCAAAGTGAAATCCGCAAGGTCGAGAAGGCTCCCGAGACCTGTGACGACGGCAGCGTCGGCGACGGAGATGATACCGGAAATGGGGGCGGCGACATGACCAGCGGCACCTATGCTCTGGTGGCCGCCAACGATCTGGGTATGCATTGCGCCGACCTGGACTACCGGGTGTTCAGCATCCTGCCGCCGTTCAACGTGGTCCATGCGCAGGTGATCGAGAAAGGCGGGCCGGGCAACAAGCCGCGGATTCTCACCGATGCGGAAATGGACGTGGTCTATTCTGCCACATCGAATCCCAATGACCCGGCGGGCGCGGGATCGATCACTGCCTCGAGCCGAAATATCAACAGTTTCAGATCCAATTACTGGCAGCAGTTCCTAGACACGACCCAGGGCGGCACCTCAATCACCCGAACCATCGGTGGCGCCGCCTATGGCACCTTGTATCCCAACGTCCTGGCCGCCGACCCCAACAGCACCGGCCTATGCGACCCGGGAACCGGAGCCTGCGAGAGTGCCTTGTCGCTGTTCGAGCCCATGCTTGACGAGGTGGGGCTGCCAGTGCCCGACGCCAACCATCTCCATCCGGAATCGGGTAGTCCCGCTCTGGTGGTGGGGCAGCAGGCCATGCCGGGGATCGGCAATACGCCCCAGCATTTCGACCGGTTCGACAAGGATTTGGCATTTTTCGTTGACTTCCCGTTTGGCAAGCGGGTGCGCGACGTCAACTGGTTTGCCGCCGACGGCATCCCCATCTTGCCGGTGGATGATGGCGGCCAGGTCAATTCCTATCCGCTGATGCAGGTGGCGGCCCTGGCCAAGGGCGGCGACGGCACCCCGGTGGCCAGCCTTGACGTGGTGCTGCCAGTGGCCTCCGAAGCCGATTGCCAGAACTGCCATGTGGACCCCATCGACTGTGCCGACCCGAGCCTGCCACAGAACGTACAAAGCACCGTCTGTAACGGCGTCGCGGTATCCCTGGACGGCCCGACAGCGGCCAGCGGCAAGACCTTCGAGGTGATGAGCATGGAGGACGCCCCGGGCGAGACACCGGAGCAGCGACTGCTCAACGCCGCCAAGACCAATATCCTGCGCCTGCACGACGTCAAGCACGGCACGCGCTACGTTACCTTCGCCGATGCCCAGGGCACCCTGGCCTCAGCCGTCTGCGACGATCCGGATAGCCCCAACTGCCTGCAAAACCGCACGCCCGTGCAATGCAGCCAGTGCCACTATTCCCCGGCCCTTGATCTGGCCCAGGTGGGCCCGGTGGATGAGCCGCAACAAGGCGACAACGGGCGCCAGCAGACCAAGCACATTTCCATGTCGCGGGCCATGCATGGCCATCATGGGGCTTTGGACGTGACCAATCCGGTCACCGGCGGGCCGTTGTTTCCGGCTATGCCGCAAGCCGGTCCGGGCCGTGATTTCGAGACCGCCGAGGCGGTGTTGCAAGAGACCTGCTACCAGTGTCACCCGGGTAAGCGGACCCAGTGCCTGCGCGGAGCCATGTTCTCGGGCGGCGTGGTCTGCCAGGACTGCCACGGCGACATGGCGCAGGTGGGCGACGACTTCACCCATGCCTTCCCCGATGGCGGCGGGGCTGACCTGAGTAAGCGCGTGCCTTGGGCCAGCGAACCGGCCTGCGGCTCCTGCCATACCGGCGACGCCATGGACAACATGGCCGACGAGCCGACTGTGGTCGCCGCTGCAGACGGGATCCGCTTGGCCCAGGCCTTCCGCACGGACGATCCGGCGGCCATGCCCATCAAAGCGATCAACGGGGTTTTCGCCGAGAACGAGAGCCTGTATCGGCTCAGCAAGGGACACGGCGGAGTAATGTGCGAGGGCTGCCACGGCTCGACCCACGCCATCTGGCCCAATGCCAATCCCAACGCCAACGACAATCTGGCCGCCAAGCAGTTGCAGGGCCATTCCGGTACCCTGATCGACTGCAAGGCCTGTCACGGCGAGGGGGCGTTCGAATTAGCCCAGTTCATGCCGGCTAACTTCGACGCCAACGGCGCCATGAAGGGACCGCACGGCATGCATCCCGTCAACGATCCCCTGTGGACCGACAAGCATGAGGAGGTCTATGAGAAAGCCAAGGATAGCTGCAAGGCCTGTCACGGCACCGATCTAAACGGCACGGTATTATCGGCCATGTCGGTGACCCGGACTTTCCGGGTGGAGGACAAAACCGTCACCCTTGATAAGGGTGACAAGGTAGGCTGCACGGCCTGCCACGAGAAGCCATGACCAGGACGGTCACATCAAGCACCATCCGGGCGGGGGTCCTCCGGGCCCTCGCATGGTGGAGGCACGGCTTGCAACAAGCCGTGCCTTTAGTCTTGCTCGATCGGGAAGATGAAGCGCCATTGCGGTTTGATGCCAATGGTCGCCCGCTGTTCGATACCAACGACAAGGCATGGGCCACCATCACTATCGAAGGCCTGCGTCCGGTGCGACGCCGTGTTGTCTATCCCCTGGCGGCCGTGGGGGATCTTCGTGCCATGGTCGGTCATCGTATCGCGGAACTGACCCCCTTTGCCGCCGAGGTCGCCTTGTTCGACGTTCAGGTGGTCGAGTGTCATGCCGAGAGCGGCAAGGTGACCGCCGACGTGGTCGCCGTTGACCGTAGGCGTGTTCAACCGGCGCTTGACCAGGCCCGAGATATGAAAATCAGAGTGAAGGCCCTGCATCTGGATGGCCGGGTATTGCGGCTGGCGCGGGAATGGCGGCCCCGCATCGGTATCCTGACTCCGACCGCTGCCCTGGTACTCGTAAACCTGCTGTTGATTGGTGCCGCCATCGCCCTGCCCCTTACTCAAAAGCAATTGCGGATCGAACGTCTGGAATCGCGCCTGGCTGATCTGCGCCTCGTGGCCAAGGAGACTCTTGCTCTATCGACCCGGCTGGACGAGCGCAAGGCCGCCGCGGGATATGTCACCCGATTCCGCCGCGCCACCGCCAATCCGGCGCGGGCGCTCGACGAATTGTCCCGCGTTCTGCCCGATCACACCTGGGCGACCGGCCTGACCCTGAAGGACGGTGAACTGTCGGTGACCGGCCAGTCGGGGCATGCCGCCGCATTGATCGCTCAGGTGGAGGACTCATCATTGTTCCACCAGACCCGCTTCACGTCGCCTGTAACCTTGGCCCGGGACGGCGAGCGAGAACGCTTTTCATTGATGACCACCTGGGCCGGGAAAAAGAGATGATCAAGCAATTGCACGGACCATCGGGAGCGGTTCTTCTCGGGATACTGATGATCGCCTTGGCAGGGTTCGGAGTCTCTCGAGGTCTGAGCGCCTGGCATACGGATCTGGACCGCAAAATAAGCCATCTGGAAACGTCCGTGGCCAAGGTCGCCGCCGTGGCGGATCGGCGGGATGGGTTGCGGCGGGACCTCGCCGAACTGAAACAGGGCCAACAGAATCACTCCCTGTTACCCGGCGCCGGGGCCGATCTGGCAGCGGCGGCTTTGCAGGACCTTGTACGCCAGCGGTTGAAAGACAGCCCGGCGACCCTGGAAAGCCTGCAAGTGCTCCCCGCCGGTCCGGTGGAAAATTTCCAGCGTATTACCTTGCGCCTGCGGTTGACCGCCCCAGTCGAGGCTCTGCCATTGTTGTTGCAACAACTTCAGTTCGGGCAGCCAGTGGTGACCATTCTATCCCTGAACGCCCGGATCAGCCATGACAAGCTGCGCGTCAGCCTCGATCTGGCCGGTTTCCGCCAGGGGGCAAGGGCATGAGTCTCAATCCCCTTGGAAGGAGCTTGTTGAACGGGGGCTTGGTTGTATCGGCATTGGTGGTCGGCGGATGGCTGCTACAAGGATTTCCCGACAAGCCATTGATGTCGCCATCACCGCAATCTCACGCCGTTACCTTTAAGACGCTGCCTGAACTTTCGCCCGAGGCACGGATTTCCGTGAACGAGGCCCTGGCCCGCCCCCTGTTTCGCCCGTCTCGCCGTCCGTCCGAAGTGGCCCTGAAACAGGAACAGGAATCGCGGCCCGCTGTGCGGTTGATGGGTATCCTTGCCCTGCCCGGCAAACAACTGGCACTGATGACCGGCGCGGACGGGGGAAAGCTCCAGCGCCTGTCCTTGGGCGACGCCATAGAAGGCTGGCAGTTGATCGCGGTGGCGGAGCGTTCCGTGATCCTGAGACAGAAGGATCGCGAGACACGGGTGCGCTTGCATGAGGCCAGGCTCGAAAATACGGCGAGGCAGGGAGTCGCCACGGGCGAATCTGCAGATCCGAGCCATCGGTCGCCGCAGCGACCGGCACCGGCCAAACGGCGGACGCGGACTTTTCCCGCCGCCGATTTATCCATGGTCCTGGGCATGAACCGCCCGGAATCGGGACGAGGGGAACGACCATGATATCCAAGACCACACTCACCGCCATGGGCCTGATTCTCGGCCTGTCGGGATGCGCCGACCTGGCTGCCTTGATGGACCGACCGGGGCGGGTGTTGCGCGCCGAACGCCCCGTTTCCACTTTCATGACCAGCCGTCGGGAGACTCCCACCCCGACAGGGACGGAAGCGCCATCGACCGATCGGTCGTCGTCGGCGATAGAAGCACCCGCACCGACCGCCGCCCCCGTGCCGGTGGTTGAACGGGGTACGGGCCAATTCGCCGGGGCACCCTCCCCTAGGTCTATTGCGACAGCAAAACCCGCCGAACAGGTCAGCTTGGCCTTCGAGGACATGCCCCTTGACGAAGTGGTACGCGCTATTCTCGGAGATGCCTTGGACGCCAATTACGTGATCGATCCGTCCGTGTCCGGTTCGGTTACCCTGGAAACCGACATCGCCGACAATGAACAGGCCCTGTTGCATCTTCTGGAACGCATCCTGGCCATGCACAAGGCGACCCTGGTCGATGACGGGGATTTGTACCGCATCCTGCCCGCCGGGGCAGCGGTCCGGTCAGTGCCGTCTCAAGGTGGGGCGGACCTTGCCGCCGGTGAGGTCGTGCGGGTGGTGCCCCTACGCCATGTTTCGGCCTCGCGCATGGCCAAGCTGCTTGATCCGTTCACCGAGGACAAGAACAGGGTGCGGGCCGACGACGACCGCAATCTGGTTATCCTCAGCGGCCCCAGTGGCGAGGTCGGACGGTTGATGGAAACCCTGCGCATCTTCGACGTGGATTGGCTGGCCGGGCGGTCGGTGGCGCTCTATCCCCTGACCCATGTGGGGGCCAAGGGCCTGGTGCCGGAACTGCAAACCGTGTTCGGCGGCGAAGGCGGGCCGCTGGCCGGAATGCTGCGTTTCGAGCCCATCACCCGGCTCAATGCCATTCTGGTGGTCGCCAACCAGCCCCACCACCTGGACCGGGCCGCCGAGTGGATCCACCGGCTCGACAAAGGCTCCAGAGCCGGTCGCGACCTGTTCGTCCATCCGTTGGAGAACGGCAAGGCCACCGAGATGGCGTCCATCCTGTCGGAGGTCTTTGCGGCGGAAAAAGGTGGCGCGGGCTCGAACGGCGGCGTGAGCCTGGCCTCGGCGACCGACGGTCCGGACCCCACTTCCCTGCCGATCAGGACTTCGGATGACATCCGCATCATCGCCGACGAAGGCAACAACGCTCTTCTCGTATTGGCCTCGGCGGAGGACTACAAGATGGTCGAGGCGGCGATCAACAAGCTCGACCGGGTGCCCGTGCAGGTGCTGGTGGAGGCAACCATCGCCGAGGTCACCCTGACTAACGAGTTGCGTTACGGCGTGCAATGGTATTTCACCCATGGCACCGGGCTGAAAGGCACAAGGGGAAATGGCATTTTCAGCACCGGTACCTCTTCGACGTTGGCCAGCACTTTCCCCGGTTTTTCCTATGTGCTCTCCAATGCCATGGGCCAGACCCGCATGGTGGTCGATGCCCTGGACGACGTGACGGACGTGGACATCATTTCCTCGCCGCACCTGATGATCCGCAACAATCAGACCGCCGAATTGCAGGTCGGCGACGAAGTCCCGGTGACCATCCAGCAGCAGCAATCCACCTCGGGCGAGGCCAATCTGGTCAACACCATCCAGTACCGCAATACCGGGGTCATCCTGCGGGTCACTCCACGGGTCAATGCCAACGGCTCCATTAGCATGGACGTGGAGCAGGAAATGAGCACCGTGCCCAGCACCTCGGCCAGCAGCCTGACCCCGACCATCTCGCAACGGCGGATCAAGAGTTCCATCGTTATCCAATCGGGGGAAACCGTGGTCCTCGGCGGCTTGATCTCGGATGAGGAAACCCAGGCAAAGTCCGGCGTGCCGGTGCTTTCGGACCTACCCTTGGTGGGCTCGCTGTTCGGCAGCAACTCGCACGCTCTGGACCGTACCGAGTTATTGATCTTCATCCACCCTCGGGTGGTGCGCGATCCCGGCGAGGCCCGGCGGCTGACCCAGGAGGTTCGGAGCCGGGTCAATCGGCTCAAAGAGTTGGGCCGATAGCGAGGGGGGGGGAGAGGAGCGACCCTTGACCGTAGCCCCGCTACGCCCTGCGCGCCACTCCTGCCCCTAAGAGTGGGATTCAAGAGTATTCCTTTGATCTTGAGGGCGTATATTTCCGCTCTGGCGGCGTCAAGACCTCCGAACGGGGCGCCGCCCCGTGTCGTCGGCCTTTCCTGGCCAGATCAAAAATCTACTGCCTTGATATCTAAAGGATACTTTTAAATCCGCCTCTTAGGCAAAATGATTCGGTCACAATGGGTCATATGAAACGCGAAAGACTTTAGATCCGGGCGGCGCTAAACGATCCCCCGCATTGGGAATATGCGTCCACCTCGGACCACCTCAGTTTAACGCCCAAAGGCATGTGAGTAGGTGGTTAGATGATTGCTTTTGGCAATATCTTATTGAACTTGAGGAGATTTGGTGGAGCCGAGGGGAATCGAACCCCTGACCTTCGCATTGCGAACGCGACGCTCTCCCATCTGAGCTACGGCCCCACGAGGTGCGGGATAATGGTTCGGCTGCGGCGGCCTGTCAAGCAAAAGGGCAGCCTTTTCGACCCCTTGCGCGGGGGCGGTGCCGGAGGTAGGCTGTGCGCCGTTTCGATGGGAGCAAAAGAGCATGGGAGTTATCCTCCAACCGCTGATCGGCGTGATCATGATCGCCATCAATCTTTATATCTATGTGCTGATCGCCAGCGTGATCCTGAGCTGGCTGGTCGCTTTCAACGTGGTCAATACGTCCAACCAGTTCGTCCATACCATCGGTACCTTTCTGTATAAGGCGACGGATCCGCCTTTAAGAGCCATTCGGCGCTATGTACCCGACCTGGGTGGCATTGATATTTCGCCGATCATCTTGATCTTGGCGCTGTATCTGGTTCAAGGCATTCTTCAACAATTGGCAATGCGTATGTGACGGGAACGCCTGTGAGCGGGCCCTTCACACCGGTCTCGAATGGGTTGCGGGTGGCGGTGCGTCTGACGCCGAAGGCGTCGCGCAATGGGATCGAAGGGCTGGCGCCGGACGCCAACGGGGATCTCTGGCTCAAGGTCTCGGTGACGGCGGTGCCGGAAAAGAACAAGGCCAATGGGGCGTTGCTTAAGCTTCTGGCCAAGGCTTGGCGCTGTCGCAAGTCGGATTTGAGCATCGTCGCGGGGGCCACCGACCGCTACAAAACCATACTTATCGCCGGTGATCCCGCAACATTGACGGGGCAACTGGAGCAATGGATGAAAGAGGGGGGCTCATGATGGCCGAGGCACAAATCATCGACGGCAAACAGTTTTCCGCCGACCTGCGGGCCCGTATCGGCGCCGAGGTGACGCGGCTGAAGGACGAACATGGTCTCAAGCCCGGCTTGGCGGTGGTGCTGGTGGGCGAAGACCCGGCCAGCCAGGTCTATGTGCGCAACAAGGGGCTTCAGACCCTCGAGGCGGGTATGGAGTCCTTCGAATTCAAGCGGGATGCCGACATCAGTCAAGACGACCTGCTGACCCTGATCGCCGGGCTTAATGCTCGCGAAGACGTGCATGGGATATTGGTGCAATTGCCGTTGCCCGACCATATCGACTCGCACGCGGTCCTTGATGCCATCGAACCGGCCAAGGATGTGGATGGCTTCCATGTGATCAATACCGGGCGCTTGGCCACCGGTATGGACAGCCTCGTGCCCTGCACCCCGGCGGGTTGCCTGATGATGCTCAAGGATGTGCTGGGCGATAATCTGTCGGGCCAGCGGGCTCTGGTGCTCGGGCGTTCCAATATCGTCGGCAAGCCCATGGCACAGTTGCTGCTGGCCGAAAGCTGCACGGTGACCATCGCCCATAGCCGCACCCGCGATCTGGCCGAGGAATGCCGCCGCGCCGATATCCTGGTGGCCGCCGTGGGGCGCCCGAAGATGGTTCCCGGCGACTGGATCAAGCCCGGGGCGACGGTCATCGACGTGGGGATCAACCGCATCGACGCGCCGGAAAAGGGCGAGGGCAAGACCCGGCTGGTTGGTGATGTGGATTTCGATGAAGCGGTCAAGGTTGCCGGGGCTATTACGCCGGTGCCCGGCGGCGTCGGTCCCATGACCATCGCCTGTTTACTGCGTAATACGGTCATTGCCGCCTGCCGTCAGGCGGGACTGGATGATCCGGAGATCTGAGCCCCGTGAAGTCCGCCATCGCTCTTCGCCATGTGACTTTCGAGGATCTGGACCTGCTCGGGCCATTGCTCACCGAGCAGGGCTTCGCGGTGAGTTATATGGATGCCTGGCAGGCGCCGCTGCTTGACCCCTTGGCCGCCGACCTGCTGGTGGTGCTGGGTGGGCCCATTGGGGTGTACGAGGAAGATCACTATCCCTACCTCGGCGATGAATTGAAGCTGATCGAGGCGCGCCTGAAGGCCAACAGGCCGGTGCTAGGCATCTGTCTCGGCTGCCAACTGATGGCCCGGGCCCTGGGTTCCCGGGTCTATGCCTCGGGGCTGAAGGAGATCGGCTGGGCGCCCATTGAGCTGAACGAAGAAGGCAGGCATTCCGTGCTGGCCCCGCTGGGCGAGGGGTCGGCTCACGTTCTGCATTGGCATGGCGATACGTTTGACCTGCCCGAAGGAGCGCGGCACCTGGCCCGCTCCGCGCGGATCGAAAACCAGGCCTTTTCCTGGGGGGATCATGCCCTGGCACTACAGTTTCATGTGGAGGCCACGGCCTTGGGGCTGGAACGCTGGTACGTGGGGCATGCCCTGGAGATCGCCACTACCGAGGGCATTGATCCCAATGGTCTGCGCGCCGATGCCGCCGCTCACGGTCCCCGATGCAATGCCCGGGGGGAGCGGTTCATGAGGGATTGGCTTGATTCCCTGGATCTGGACTGAGTGTCATGTGTGAACTCTTTGCCATGTCCAGTTCCCATCCCGCGACGGTGACTCTGTCGTTGACCGAACTGGCGCGCCATGGGGGGCTGACCGGCCCGCACAAGGACGGTTTTGGCATCGCCTATTATGAAGAGGGTGACGCGCGGGTCATCCGCGATGTGGGGGCGGCCTATGACAGCCCCTGGATCCGGTTCGTCGCCGATACCCAATTGCAATCGGATTTGGTCATCAGTCATATCCGCAAGGCCACCCATGGCGATGTGACCCTGCGCAATACCCATCCATTTCGCCGTGAATTGGGCGGGCATCTGCATATCTTTGCCCACAACGGTGATTTGCTGGATCTGGAAAAATACTTTCCCCTGACCGGCAAGCGATTCCGGCCTATCGGAGAAAGCGATTCCGAGCATGCTTTCTGTTTGCTCCTGGAAGCGCTGGCGCCCCTGTGGGATACGGGCGTGCCGAGCCTGGAGGCCCGCCTGGAGGTTGTCACCGCCTTTGCCGCCAGACTGCGGGATCTGGGGTCGGCCAATTTTCTCTATGCCGACGGGCAGGTGCTGTTCGCCCATGGCCACAAGCGCACCCAGGTGGAAGGGCAAGACCCCCGGCCGCCGGGATTGCAGGTACTCTGCCGCCACTGCACCCGTCAACGCGGTCAGGATGATAAGGCGGTGGACGGTGTCACCATCGGTGGTGGGCGGCAGGACGTGGTGCTGCTGGCCAGTGTGCCGCTCAGCGATGAAAGCTGGCGTCCTTTGGTGGGGGGCGAAGTGTTGGCCGTGACCAAGGGGCGGATCGCGGCGCGGCGCACCGTTGATTGACGGATTGCAGGGACTTGGGACAGAATATCATCATAAAAAAAGGGGGGCCCATGCATTGACCAATTTTTCTGCGGAAACCGTCAAGCTATTCGAATCGGTGCTCGATGAGATCGCAGAGACACTGGAGACTCGTGTTTTCAACACCGGAGAATCCATCTTCAAAGAAGGCGACAAGGGGGACCGGGCTTATTTCGTCCGTATCGGAGGCGTGGAAATCTCCAAAACCGCCAGCGATGGTCAGTTGATCCACCTGGGAACCATTCATCCTGGCGATATTTTCGGCGAGATGGCGCTGATCGACGGGGCGCCGCGCATGGCCAACGCCATGGCCATCAAGGACACGGAATGCGTTATCTTGCCGCGTGTCCTGTTTTTCCAGGAGCTGACCAAGGCCGAGCCTTTCACCCGATTCCTCATCAACACCTTGCTGGTGCATGTGCGCAACATGGGCATTCGCATTGTTTCACAGGCCGAGTTGGCGCAAGTGCCCTTCGTCGAGCGCTTCGTCAATGCCTACATCGCTCATGGGCGCGGGGTTAGCGATGTGACCTATTTCTTCTGTGATGCCGATGGGGAAAAACGCGAAATCGCCGTGCAAGGGATCAATGACGATGACCTCTGCCGCCTTTGGGGCACGATCTCTGCCAAGCTGGGGTTCGTGGATGACTTGAACGTGCTCGACGATCTGGAACGTCAAGCTCTCTATGACATGTTCGGGCAGGATACGGTGGAAGAGTTGCAGGCCGGGGTGATTGAACTGATATACGATTCCCTGACCCAGCGGGCGCATCTGGTGGACAATGCCCAAGGCCTCTATCAGGCGTTGTTCGGGAGCTATGAAAACCCCCATCACCTGGAAAACGCGGTCCTTTCTTGAGGTTTAAATCATTCAAATAAATGGGGTAAGGGGCGCTATACGTTTACGGAATAGCGGCCTTTTATGATTTTAATATATTAGTAATAAATAATATGTTATAGTATCCATATCGGACACAGTAGGGGGGATTCGTGGACGAACCAGATATGAAAGGAGAATCATTATGACCAGACTGTTATCGTATAGCCTCTTAGCCCTTGTGATGCTCGGTGGATTGGCTTTTGCGTTCCTGGCAAACCCAGCATTGGTCTGATTCCGCCTTCAGGCGTCCCGACCCTTTGAGGCATTTGCTATCGGCAAAAAAATGCCGCGTTCGGAGGACGAGCGCGGCATTCGTTTGGCGTAAATCACGTTATTCGCGTTTGATCGGATCGGATTCGGCGCGAATACCGTGGTCGGTTTTTGGGTTCGATATTCAGACGCAGCCCGTCGGTTTCGGCAGACCACCCCATTTGCATATCATTTTCATCGGCCCGGTGGGGAAGTGCCCATAGAGCTCCTTCACATCCATGCCCATGGACTTGGAAAACTTCCGCAGGGCAGGGACCGTGCCGTTTTCGTCATACATGCGGCGGGCTTCCTGAATGAATTTCAGCTTGTCCTCGTCCAGCTCGTAGCCGTCGGTCTCGGCCAGTTGGGCGCCGACCGCCTCGGTCCATTCCGATCGGTCCACCAGGTAGCCTTCGCCATCCACATTGAGGGTCATCGTCGTCTCCAAATTAATTAATAGCGTTTTGCAACTTCTGGGCAGATGGGGAGGGATTCCAAGGATACAAGGGGCTGAAAGGGGGGGATATGCAAAAAAACGAATGTGACAACGACATTATTTCGAAAAAAAAACGATTATGTGTGATGGCCGTCACGGCAGACGAGGGGCAAAGGCGCGATGATGATGTTGACGCGATGGGGCGGCCCATCCTCCCCGCTTTCCCCCAAGCACCACGCTTCATCGCGTCACCCCAAATTCTTCTCTCTCTCTCCCATCCTTTCCCGGCTCTCCCCCAGAGCCGGGCTTCTTTTCGGTTGAGTTCCCGCTATCGAAAACAAAATGATCAAAAAAGACGCCCTGTGATGGCCGTCACCGCGCGCCGGATGAAAAGGGTGCATTGTTAAGTCATAGCGACGGGGCGGCCCATCCTCCCCGCTTTCCCCCAAGCACCTCGTCCCGTCGCCCCTCGAAACTAGTAAACTTAAAGCAAACCCGGCTCTTTCCTCCCTGGAGCCGGGCTTTTCTTATGCGGGCCTTCGTGATTAACTGATTCCATGATTGGGAGCCTTTCGGATCTGGTTTTTGCCATGGTTGCCTTTGTTGGCGGCCATTTCCTGCTGTCTTGGCACCCCATCCGGGTTCAAATCATCGGATTGATCGGCGAATGGCCATTCCGCGGCCTCTATTCCATAATGGCGGCGCTGTCGTTGATTTGGGCCGTCCTGGCTTACCAGGTGGCTCCGGAGGTAATCCTCTGGGACCCTCACATGGCTTTCCAGCATATGCCCATGTCCATGATGGTGCCGGTCTGTCTGCTGCTGGTGGCCGGGTACACGGCGATCAATCCTACCGCCATCGGCATGGAATCGGCGGCGGCGCGGCAGCCCCTGGCCGGGATTTTTGCGATTACCCGCCATCCGGTCATGTGGGCCGTGGGCCTGTGGGGCGTGACCCATGCCCTGTCCCGGGGCGATGCGGCCTCGCTGATATTTTTTGGCGGCATGGCGGTGCTGGCTTTGGGGGGCAGCCTCGCCATCGACCGCCGCAAGGCCAAGGAGGGCGGGCTATTGTGGGAGCGCTTGCGGCAAGAGACTTCCAACGTGCCTTTTGTCGCCATCATTCAAGGACGGGCAAGGACCTCGCCGTCGGATATCGGCTGGTGGCGATTGGCGGGTGGGACGCTGTTGTTCGTGGTTCTGCTGTTCTGGCACGACCGGATTTTGGGGGTGCCGCCTTTGCCCGGTGTTCCGCTTTTCTAGCCCTGCAACGGCACACAGAGGTCGGTGATGATTTCCGATTCCGGCACGGTCTTGGAATCGTTGACATAGATCTCCAAAAACGGCCGTTCCCAATCCGCGGCATAGGCCGAGGCGGGGAGCCATTCATCGCGCAGTTTGGGGAACAGGTCTTTCATCTGGGTATAGGGGCCCTTCATGCGCAACATGCCATAGCGACCACCGGGAATGACCATGGTGAACATTTCGGGTGTGTCCTTGAAAGAAGGCATGTTCAGCAGGCTGACCGACGCCACATAGCGGCACAGGGCCGGCGGATTTTTCGCCGGATGATCCATGCCGAAGCCATAGGCGCCCAGGACCTTGTCGGCCAGATCCCGTTCTCGCAGCCAGGCCCAAAGATCATGCCACAAAGCCGGGGCGGTTTGCTGATAGACCCCCAACCGGGCCATGGCCAGCACCGGGATATCGGGTAGAAATTCCATGCGGACGTCCATGGGGGCCTCCTGAGCATTAATGACGCGGGTATTGTACCTGATTTGTTTCCTTGCTGGAACCCGGCGAGAATCAGCGCTATATCCGTCCTATGAATACGGTCGTGCCCTTCATCCCGCAAAAGCGACAGCCGGTCGGCGACGGCCCGGCCTTTCGGCTGGAGTCCGACTACAGTCCGTCGGGGGATCAGCCCCAGGCGATCACCGAATTGGTTGCCGGTATCACTGCCCAAGAGACCGATCAGGTGCTGCTGGGCGTAACCGGTTCGGGCAAGACGTTTACCGTCGCCAAGGTCATCGAGCAGGTCCAGCGCCCGGCACTGGTGCTGGCCCCCAACAAGACCCTGGCGGCGCAGCTCTATGCGGAGATGAAGGAGTTTTTTCCCCATAACGCGGTGGAGTACTTCGTTTCCTACTATGACTATTACCAGCCCGAAGCCTATGTGCCGCGCACCGATACCTATATCGAGAAAGACTCCGCCATCAACGAACAGATCGACCGCATGCGCCACGCGGCGACCCGCGCGTTATTCGAACGCGATGACGTGATCATCGTCGCCTCGGTGTCTTGTATTTACGGCATCGGCGCGCCGGAGACCTATGCCGAGATGGTGGCGAAAGTGACCGTGGGCGAAGAGGTGGCGCGGAATGCCTTGATGAAGCGGTTGGTGGAGCTGCAATACCAACGCAACGACGCCTCCTTCCATCGCGGCACCTTCCGGGTGCGCGGCGATGTGGTGGAGATCTTCCCCAGTCACTACGAAGACCGCGCCTGGCGGGTATCGTTCTTCGGCGATGAGGTGGAGGAAATCCGCGAGATCGATTCCCTGACCGGCGAAAAGACCGGATCGTTGGAGCAGATCACCGTTTATCCGGCCAGCCATTATGTCACCCCGCGCCCGACCATCCAGCAGGCGATGATCAAGATCAAAACCGAACTGAAGGCGCGGCTGGAAATCTTGCACGCCGAGGGCAAGCTGCTGGAGGCCCAGAGGCTGGAGGAGCGCACCACTTTCGATCTGGAAATGATGGAGACCACCGGCCATTGCTCTGGCATCGAGAACTATTCCCGCTATTTGACCGGCCGCGAGCCGGGGCAGCCACCGCCGACCCTGTTCGAATACCTGCCGGAAAACGCCTTGTTATTCGTCGATGAAAGCCATGTCACCGTGTCCCAGCTGGGCGGCATGTACCGGGGCGACTTCAACCGCAAAAGCACCCTAGCCGACTTCGGGTTCCGGTTGCCGTCCTGTGTCGACAACCGGCCGCTCAAGTTCGAGGAGTGGGAAACCATGCGCCCGCAGACGGTCTATGTGTCGGCCACCCCGGGCGATTGGGAGATGGAGCGCACCGAAGGGGTGTTCGTGGAACAGGTGATCCGGCCCACCGGGTTGATCGATCCGGTCTGTCTGGTGCGCCCGGTGGAGCATCAGGTGGATGACCTGATGGCCGAGTGCAAGGCCTGCGCGGGCAAGGGGGAGCGCGTGCTGGTCACCGTGCTGACCAAGCGCATGGCCGAGGATCTGACCGAGTACCTGCACGAACAGGGCATCCGGGTGCGCTATATGCATTCGGACATCGACACCATCGAGCGAATCGAGATCATCCGGGATCTGCGTCTGGGAGCCTTTGACGTATTGGTTGGCATCAACTTGTTGCGCGAGGGGCTGGATATTCCCGAATGCGCCCTGGTGGCCATCTTGGATGCGGACAAGGAAGGCTTCCTGCGCTCCAAGCGGTCGTTGGTGCAGACCATCGGCCGAGCGGCGCGCAACGTGGATGGCCGGGTTATCCTCTATGCCGACAAGATGACCGATAGCCTGGAGTACGCTATTTCCGAGACCAACCGTCGCCGCGAGAAGCAACAAGCTTTTAATGTCGCCAACGGCATCACCCCGGAAAGCGTCAAAAAGAAGGTCGCCGATATTCTCGAGGGTGTGGAGCAGAAGGACTATGTCACGGTGCGTCTCTCCGATACCGGCGGGCCGACGGAGGTGGTCGGCAAGGACCTGACGCAGGTCAAGGCAGACATGGAAAAGCGCATGCGCGCCGCTGCCGCCGATCTGGAGTTCGAGGAGGCGGCCCGCCTGCGCGACGAAATTCGGCGGCTGGAGGCTCACGAATTGGGCCTCGATGGGGCAGGGGTGGCACCGCGCGCCGCCTCGCGGGCTGGGGTGGGCGGCAAGGGTCCGGGCAAAAAGGGACGCGGTCGCAGGGGGTGATTTTCTTTCCCTGCAGTGCAAACGCCCCTTGCCTCTTTTTGTTTGCGGCGCAACAATAGTCGTCAATCAAATCGGACGACAAGAAAGAGGGAGACAGCCGGGATGACGAATCGGGTAGGCGATCTACTGGGCGACCAAACACCAGTGCAAGTGGAAGGCAACGCCACCGTGCGCGAGGCGGGACGAATGATGACCGACCGCAACGTGGGCTCGGTGGTCGTGGTCGAGGACGGCAAACTGCTTGGGATTTTCACCGAGCGGGATGCCCTGCGTATCTTTGTGGCGACCCGCCGCAACGCGGATTTGACCGAGGTGCGCGACGTGATGACCCGGGAACCCAAATGTATCGGGCCGGATACCCTGGCTTCCGACGCTCTGGCGATGATGAACGAAGGGGGCTACCGGCACCTGCCGGTGATGGATGGAGATACGCTTCTGGGCGTTGTATCCCGCCGGGTGTTGATCACGTAAGGATAATGGCCAACCAAGCCCTTGACCTTTGTCGCGGGTTCCACTAGAACAACCGCTCTTCGGGGCCGGATGACGGTCCCGCGCGTGCTTTATATTGAGGATTTCCGATTATGGCCCGACGCTGCGCCCTCACCGGCAAAGGCGTGCTGACCGGTAACAACGTCAGCCACGCCCACAACAAGACCCGCCGCCGCTTCCTGCCCAATCTGCAGGTGGCCTCGGTGATGAGTGACGCCCTTGGCCAGTCGGTGCGTATGCGGTTGAGCGCTAAGGCGATCCGCACCATCGAGCACAAGGGTGGCCTGGACAGCTTTCTGCTGAATACGGCGGATTCGCAGTTGCCCGACGAGGCCCGCCGTCTGAAGCGCCGCGTCAAGAAGGCCCTGGCGACCAAGGAAGCCCAGGCTGCCTGACACAGGTAATCATGCGACGATCAAAGGAGCCCGCCCCATCGGCGGGCTTTTTTGCGGGCTATTTTTGGAAAATATCAGTTTCTGCCCTTTTTTTGCCACAACATTACGGGAAAGTCCTGTAAAACAAAGGCTCCTGAAATTGGGAAGTCTAGCCGGAGGATTCCTGTGATTTATGGAGCGATTATAAGCTTAAGGTTCACTTGACAGAATCGTTCTAAACTGGGTCTATAGGGTTATAAAATACTATCGAGGTGTCTATGAATCGCCTTAATCGGGTGTGTGCCACTGTTGCCCTTGTGGCGGGTATGGTGGGAGTTTCAGTAGAAAGCCGGGCTGCCGACCTGGAAGTGGTCATCAATGGCTTGCGGGACCATGGCGGGACCGTGCGCGCTTTCATATGGAAGGGGGAAGAGGATTTCCGTGACTATGCCAAGGCAACGCATAGCACGCGCTTCAATTCTCGTCCCGGACGGGCCGTATTGGCGTTTTCCGGTCTGGAACCTGGGCAATATGCCATCATGGTCTACCATGATGAGGACAATGACCAAGAGCTCGACCGTTTTCTAGGCATGATCCCGACCGAAGGATGGGCCTTGAGCAATAATCCGAAGATCACCGGTCGACCCGCTTTCGAAGACGCGGCGGTGACAATTGAAGATCCAGGTGCCCAAATCGTGGTCCGTATGGTCTATTAGCGCCGCTTTTGGAGCAAATATGTGCTGCGTCGCAACGTAAATCTTGACCAACTTGCCCCGATGTCCGAATACTGACCCGCTTGGCTGCGTACGAACGGCCTTCTGGGAGACATCAAATGGCAAATACGGACACGACGGAATGGGCTTCCGACTTTCCGGAAGTCGGCTATGACCAGTGGCGGGGATTGGCCGAGAAGGCGCTGAAAGGGGCGGATTTCGCCAAGCGTCTGGTGACCCGCACCTACGAAGGCATCGATATTCAGCCGCTTTATGGACAGGCGGATGCGACCGACGGATTGGCGCGCATCCTGCCCGATCGCCATGGCGGTTGGGAAATCCGCCAAACTCACCGGCATCCGGATCTGGCAGTCTGTAATAAGGCACTCCATGTGGATCTGGAAAACGGCGTGGACGGCATTCTGCTGTCGCTGAATCCGGACGGTATTGGCGGTTGTCTGATCCGTGGACTGGATGATCTGGACCGCCTGTTGGACGGGATCGACCTGACGAAGGTTCCCCTGGCCCTGTCCGGTGGCCCCGACTTTGGGCATTACGCGGCGCTGATGATCGGTCTTGCGGCGCGCCGGGGCAATGACCTGGGGGCGGCCACTTTGTCCTTCGGTGCCGACCCGCTCGGGATCTTGGCGGGGTCCGGGCAATTGTCTCAGGGGCTGGACATCGCCTATGCGCAGATGGCTGATCTAGCGACCTATTGTCTGGGCGAAGCGCCCGAAGCCAAAGTCATGCGCCTGAACATGGCGCCCTATCATGAAGCCGGCGCTTCCGGCGTTCAGACCCTGGCCTGTCTGCTGGCGACCGCCGCCGAGTATGCGCGCCAACTGGACGCGCGAGAGGACATGGCACCCACCGATTCGTTACGGTTGATGGAAGCCTCCCTGCCGGTGGATGGAGACCTGTTCCTCACCATCGCCCAATTGCGAGCCGCCCGTCGGCTCTGGGCCCGGTTCGGCGAGGCCTGCGGGCTAAGCGAAGACCAGCGCGGCCTGGCCCTGCATGCGGTCACCGCCCGGCGATTGCTGACCCGCCGCGATCCTTGGGTCAACATCCTGCGGGCCACGGCCACCACCTTTGGTGCCGCCGTGGGCGGGGCCGACAGCATTACTGCATTGCCCATGGACGAAGACTTCGGTCAGCCCGGTGAATTCAGCCTGCGGGTGGCGCGGAACCTTCAATCGGTGCTGCGTGAGGAATCGTCTCTGGGGCGAGTGGCCGATCCGGCGGCCGGATCCTGGTATGTGGAAGATCTGACAAGCCATCTGGCCGAAAAGGCCTGGGCTCAGTTCCAGGACATTGAAAGTCGCGGTGGATTGCTGGCGGTGCTTGAAAATGGCTCCCTGGCCGGCGAGTTGGCCGAGACCCGCGCCGCCCGGCGGCGCAATCTGGCCAAGCGCAAGGATCCGCTGACCGGTGTGTCGGAGTTCCCCAACATCACCGAGAAAGAGGTGGAGACCGAAACAGTGGATCTGGCGGCCCTGCGCACCGCCGCCACTGATCATGGAACGGATGTAACCGATTCCGTCGAGCCCGGGGGCGGCGCCATGACCGTGACCTTGGCCGTGGCCGCCGGCGAGGGGGCAAGCATTGCCACCATGCGAGGCGCCGTTTCCGCTGCTGCCACGTCGATAGAGCCCTTGCCGTCCCACCGCTTGTCGGAAGATTTCGAGGCCCTGCGCGATGCCGCCGAGGCGGCCGATCCCAAGCCGAGTATCTTCCTCGCCAACCTGGGCCGGGTGGCCCAGCACACCGCACGGGCTTCCTTCGCCAAGAACTATTTCGAGGCAGGCGGCATCGTTGCTTTAACCAATGAAGGCTTTGGTGACCCCGACAGCATGGCCCAGGCCTTTAAGGAAAGCGGCGCCAAGATCGCCATTCTCTGCGGCGGCGATCCGCAATATGCCGACCTGGTGCCGACCCATGCTCCGGCCCTCAAGCAGGCGGGTTGTACCCGGCTGTTCGTGGCCGGACGCCCCGGGGAGCGCGAAGAGGCGGACCGGGCGGCGGGCGTTGATGCCTTCATTGCTCTGGGCGACGACCTGCCCAAGATTCTTGGTGAAACACTGACCTTCTTGGGGGTGATCCGATCATGAGCACCATACCCGATTTCACATCCGTTTCCTGGGCCAACGCGTCGGTCGCCAACCACACCTCGGGCGAAACCTGGGAAACCCCCGAAGGTATTCCGGTCAAGCCCGTCTACGATGCCCAGGACCGCGACGGCCTGGATTTCCTCAGCACCTGGCCGGGGCTGCCGCCGTTTTTGCGCGGGCCTTATCCGACCATGTATACCCAAAGGCCCTGGACCGTGCGGCAATATGCCGGGTTCTCCACAGCCGAGGACTCCAACGCCTTTTATCGCCGTAATCTGGCGGCGGGGCAAAAGGGCCTGTCGGTAGCCTTCGATCTGGCCACGCACCGGGGCTACGATTCCGATCACCCCCGGGTATTCGGCGACGTGGGCATGGCCGGGGTGGCCATCGATTCCATCTATGACATGCGCATTCTGTTCGGCGGTATTCCGCTCGACCAAATGAGCGTCTCCATGACCATGAATGGGGCCGTTCTGCCGGTATTGGCCCTTTACATGGTCGCCGCCGAGGAGCAGGGAGTCTCGCAGGACAAGCTCAGCGGCACCATCCAGAACGACATTCTCAAGGAGTTCATGGTCCGCAACACCTACATCTATCCGCCGACGCCGAGCATGCGGATTATCTCCGACATCTTTGCCCATACGTCGAGGAATATGCCGCGCTACAATTCCATCTCCATTTCCGGCTATCACATGCAAGAAGCCGGAGCGACAGCGGACCTGGAACTGGCCTATACCTTGGCGGATGGCGTGGAGTATATCCGCGCCGGGCGGGCCGCCGGGCTCGACGTGGATGCTTTTGCGCCGCGGTTATCGTTCTTCTGGGCCATCGGCATGAACTTCTACATGGAAGTGGCCAAGCTGCGGGCCGCGCGGCTGCTGTGGGCCAAATTGGTCAAGCAGTTCGATCCCAAGAATGACAAGTCCCTGTCCCTGCGCACCCATTCGCAGACTTCTGGCTGGTCGCTGACCGCCCAGGACGTGTTCAATAACGTTACCCGGACAGCGATCGAGGCCATGGCGGCGACCCAGGGCCATACCCAATCGCTGCATACCAACGCCCTGGATGAGGCCCTGGCGCTGCCCACCGATTTCTCGGCCCGCATCGCCCGCAACACGCAGCTTTACCTGCAACAGGAATCCGGCACCTGCCGGGTCATCGATCCCTGGGGCGGTTCCTATTTCATGGAGAAGCTGACCGCCGATCTGGCGGCCCGGGCCTGGGAGCATATTTCCGAGGTGGAAGAAACCGGTGGCATGGCCAAGGCCATCGAGGCGGGGATTCCCAAGCTGCGCATCGAGGAGGCCTCGGCCCGCACCCAGGCGCGTATCGACTCCGGGCGTCAGGCAGTGATCGGGGTCAACCGCTACCGGCCCGACCACGAGGACGCCATTGATGTGTTGAAGGTGGATAACTCCGCCGTCCGCCATGCCCAGTTGGACAAGCTCGAACGGCTACGGGCCGAACGGGATGCCACGGAAGTGGAATCCAAACTCACGGCCCTGACCAATGCCGCCGACGGCGATGGCAATCTTTTGGAACTGGCCGTGGACGCGGCCCGGGCGAAATGTACCGTCGGAGAGATTTCCGAAGCGCTGGAAAAGGTCTATGGTCGCCACAAAGCGGTGATCAAGGCGATCTCCGGTGTCTATGGCGGTGAAGTGGGCGAGGGCGGCAACGTGTCCCAGGTTAAGCAGATGGTCGAAGGTTTCGAGGCCCGCGAGGGGCGTCGTCCGCGCATTCTCATCGCCAAGATGGGCCAGGATGGTCACGACCGGGGCCAAAAGGTGATTGCTTCGGCCTTTGCCGATCTGGGCTTCGACGTGGATATCGGTCCGCTGTTCCAGACTCCGGAAGAAGCCGCCCGCCAGGCGGTGGAAAACGACGTGCATGTGATTGCCGCGTCGTCGTTGGCCGCCGGGCATCTGACCCTGGTACCGGAGCTGCGTGGACAGTTGGAAGCCCAAGGCCGCGATGACATCATGATTGTCGTCGGTGGGGTCATTCCGCCGCAGGACTTCGAGGCCCTCTATGAAGCGGGGGCTCAGGCCATCTACCCGCCGGGCACGGTGATCGCCGATGCCGCCGTGGAACTGCTGACCAAGCTGAATGCGGTTCTCGGGGACGAGGGCTAGATCGACCCATGGATGGACCCGCGCCTGCTCGACCGCGTCGGCGGCCCAGTGTCGCCGATCTGGCGGCGGGGCTGGCGGCGGGGGATCGGGCCTCTCTGGCCCGCGCCATTACCCTGATCGAAAGCACCAATCCCAAGCACCGTGCCGACGCCCACGGGTTGTTGCAACAAGCCATGCCCCATTCCGGCAAGGCCCATCGCATTGGCGTGACCGGCGTGCCCGGGGTAGGCAAGAGCACGACCATCGAGGCCTTTGGCTGTTATCTCACCGGGCTCGGCCATCGCGTGGCGGTGCTGGCGGTGGATCCTTCCTCGTCGCGCTCCGGCGGCTCCATTCTCGGCGACAAGACCCGCATGGAAAAGCTCGGCGCCGATCCCAATGCCTTCATCCGACCCTCGCCCTCCGCAGGGACCCTGGGCGGCGTCGCCCGGGCCACGCGCGAGACCATGCTGTTGTGCGAGGCGGCGGGCTACGACGTGATCCTGGTTGAAACCGTTGGTGTCGGCCAATCGGAAACCGTGGTCGCCGAGATGGTCGATGTGTTCCTGGTGCTCATGCTGCCCGGCGCCGGGGACGAACTGCAGGGAATCAAAAAAGGTATTCTGGAGTTGGCCGACGTGATTGCCGTGAACAAGGCCGACGGCGACAATGTGCAACGGGCCGAATCCGCCGCCCAATCCTATCGCGGCGCCCTGCATATCATGACCCCGACGGAATCGAAGTGGCAGCCGCAGGTGCTCTGCATGAGCGGCGCCACCGGCGCGGGCCTGGACAAACTCTGGGAGACCCTTCGGGCCCACCATGACACCCTGCATCAAAGCGGCGAACTGGCCGAAAAACGACGCCACCAGCGGTCTCGCTGGATGTGGTCCATGGTCGATGACCGCCTGCGCGAAGAGCTGCGTGGCCATCCCCGAGTTCAATCCCTGATGACCGATTTGGAAAAGGCCGTCTATGACGGCGACCTCAATCCCAGCGCCGCCAGCGAACGCATCATCGGCGCGTTCTTGGGGGAGAAGGACTGGGAGTAGGGAGTGTTACTCCCCAGCAGCCGTCACGTATTTAGCCACCAGATCGGTAAAGGCATCCCATTTCATCTTGCCGAAGTGGGCATGGACCACCACGCCGCCTTCACGGGCCTGCATGCGCAGGTTCGGAAAGCGTTTCCCCGTCGACGTGCCGAGTTCCACGGCATTTGGATCGAGAGTCTTGAAAAGCGGCAGTTCCACGTCCGCTTTGCGGCACCCCAGGCCATGGCCCCAAATGAATGTGACCCGCTCAAGGCCATCATAGCCAGCATGGGCCGGGACCGGGTCGATCAGCCACGCGAAGGTCACTGCGATGCAGATGATTTTTCATGAATAAAGGGGCGGCTGTCATGGGATTCTCCGTTCAAATGGAAAACCCGGCCCTTTTCCAAAGGCCGGGTTTCCGGAAGCGCGATAGCGTCCCGCCGATCAGGCGCGGCGGAAGGCGCTGAAGGGGTTGGCGGCCTTGCGGGCCTTGGCGGCCAGTTCCTTGGCCTGCTTGCTCAGCTTGTGGGCTTTATAGCCGCGATACATGGCGTAGCCGCCAATGCCTCCGGCAACCAAAATGACCGGGCCCCAGGCGCCCAGGCCCATGCCCAGCCCAAGGCTCCAGCCGGTGCCGTTCCAGATGGTACCGGCGGCGGCGGCGGTTTTGGTGGCTCCGGCGGTTCCAGCGGCGGCCCCGGCTCCGGCGATGCCAGTTTTGGCCGTGCCCACGGTCGCGGTGGCTGTTCCGGCGATCTTGGTCCCACCAATCTTGGCGGCGCCCATCTTGGCGGCTCCGGCCTTTGCGGCTCCGGCCTTTGCGGCGGCGGCCTTGCCCGGGGCGGCGGCCACGGCCTTGCCCGGTACGACGGACACGTCCGCCGGACCCTTGATAACGACGCTTTCGCCTTGCAGAAGCTTCAATCCGGCTTCGGTGATACGCATGATTCGAGACCCCTCTCTCTCAAAAAAAACTGCCTCGAACGGATAAGAGGCAGGCTGAATACTTGAAAGCCATAGTACGGAATTGAATTCGTTCGGAAAACCCTTTTTTTCTAGATCACGTTGTATTTGATCGATTCCTATAAGGTCGCGCCTGTCCATCGGGTCCGATTGGACCCGACACGCGCTAGAGGTCGATACTTCGACGGCTGCGGCCTCGCGAAACTGTGAC
This sequence comes from Magnetospira sp. QH-2, assembly GCF_000968135.1. Classification (NCBI taxonomy): domain Bacteria; kingdom Pseudomonadati; phylum Pseudomonadota; class Alphaproteobacteria; order Rhodospirillales; family Thalassospiraceae; genus Magnetospira; species Magnetospira sp. QH-2. Next base: position 1,485,444 of record NZ_FO538765.1, read on the forward strand.
GACCGTCGTTTTTCATCGCGGCGAAGATTTGCTATACTCCGGGGAGTATCGATGATTCCGCAGAGGTTCCATGGCCGAGCCCGTCGCCACCGTTGCCGCCATTCAGAACGCCCAGTTTGAGCGTGTCACCTTGGATCGTGCCCGCGACCGGGCGACCCGGGACCTGCTGCGCAGCGAACGGGACCAGCGGTTCCGCGACGATATCGAAGATCAAATTGCCGCCGATGCCTTGAATGCGCAGGCCGCGGCCCTGCTCGAGGCTCGCGACGATACGGAACAGGCCATTCAATCCCTGGAAGCCACCCAGGCCGGTCTGGATGCCGCCGGGCGGCTGACCGATCAGCTCGAAGGCATTGCCTTGGCGGCACAGAACGCCAGCACGGCCGTGGAGCGGGAAGAACTGGCGCGGCAATTCGATCAGGTGGCCTCGCAGTTGGATAATCTGGTCGGCGATACCTCCTATCAGGGCACCAATCTGCTGGATGTGCCCGCCGATAGCCTGCGGGTCTCCACCAGCGATACCCCCGGCACTGAATTCACCGTCGAGGGCCGGGCCAGCGATGCGGCCAGTCTGGGGCTGGGCAGTGCGGCCACCGACTACAACAACTTCGCCACCCAGGCCGATATCGACGCCGCGCTGAGTGCCGTGCAGAGCGCGGGCAGCACCTTGCAGGCCAGTGCCCAATCCATCGGTATCAATGCCTCGATCCTGGAAGTGCGGGCCGATTTCAACGAAGATCTGGCCAGCGTGGCGCAGACCGGCGCGGCCCGGCTGACCGACAGCGACCCCTATGAAAGCGGTGCCACCCTTCAGGCGGTGGAGGTGCGCGACGCTCTCAATATCGAAAGCCAGCGCATCGCCGCCCGCTCCCAGTCGCTGATCGTCGATCTGGTTTCCAATAGCTTCTGATGATCCGCTCGTCCCACGCCTTGCAGGCTGCCCGCGCCGCCTACGCCAAGGCCGCCAAGGGGCCGCAGATCATCGCCCGGGCAGAAACCGAGGCCCTGGTCAAGGCCGCCCGGCTCTTGGACCAGGCCCGGCATGGTCGCGGCGACCTGGCCGGGGCCCTGCGTTTCAACCATCGACTCTGGTCGATCTTTCAGTCAGACCTGGAAACAGAAGGCAGCCCGCTTTCCGACGACTTGCGCCGAAACCTGCTGGATCTGTGCGATTTCATGGCTCAGGAGATCAATCTGGCGGCCCGCGATCCGAGCACGGCACGCCTGGACGAGATGATTGCCGTCAACCGTACCCTGGCCCAGCGGGATCCCTGATCAACCGGACTTTTGCCCTTGTTTGTGGTATAATTCCAGCGTCTCCCGGGCTCGGGGATGGGGCCGGGGAGCTTGGACCTCACAGCATGGGGGAATGTCATGAAAATTCATCAACATTGGATGGCGGCAACAGCCTTGTGCCTGGGTATGGCCCTGGGTGGAACCGCCGTGGCGCAATACTGGGGCGCGCCCTGGTCCGGTCCGGGCCCGCGCGTGGGCCCCGGTGGTCCGCAGAGTGGCGAGGCTTCGCGCATGACCCATGAACGGCAGAACCTGATGCGTGACCATGGTCAGGAAATGCTGCAACTCAAACAGATCTTCGAGGGCCGACGCCATATTGATCGCCGGGAAGCGGCCCGCATGGCCCGGGAAATCGAATCCGGCGCCGGGGAGAACCTGTGGCGGCTCTATAGGCCGGGCACCCGGACCCGCCATTCCCGCAGCCTGCCTTTGATCTGGGAGAAGTTCGACATCTTCAAGGGCTATGCCGAGGAACTGAAGAACCGCGCAGGGATCCTGGCCGACGAACTGGCCATGCGCCCGACCAAGGAAGACGCCAAGGAAGGCAATGTCTATCGGCCTTCCGGCCAACGCTATGCCGGGCCACCCTGGCGGACGCGCATGCCCAACCGAAGCGGGCGTTCCGGTGGTTGGCGCGAGGAGACCTTCACCCAGGACACGGTCAAGGCCTTCTCCGACCTGATCCAGTCCTGCCACCAATGCCACGATACCTTCCGCATTCCCAAGTGGTGGTAAGCAGAGCGGTGCGGTCATCGGATCGGGGGGCCGTCTCCAGCGGCCCCTTTGGTCTGTTTATCTTGGCCCTCATCGTCCGATCCCCATCGGTGGCGGTCCAGAGATGCTGGGGCGTGGTGGGGAGGCCGGTGTGTTTCAATGGAATTAGTGGACTGTCACCGTAACTTATAGGCGAATATATGAGTAATTCAAAATCTCACCATAACTTTCTGATATTCCAATGCTCAGCACCTTATGAGAAATCTTTCTTGCATAATCACACCAAAAAGTAAGAGCATGATCGCGGTTGAGGGCCGCTGCTGTCAAGCGCTGGGGAGCGCGAAGCGGTCTGATAGATGGGATTGGGGTGAGCGTATGGTCAATGATGATCCAGGTGGTATTGTCCAGCCCGAAAGGGATCTGGACGCCGATGATGCGACAGTTGAGAGCCGAAGCGTTGCTTCCTCGCAAGCGAGTGGTGGTCTGAATTCAGATCTGACAACGGAAATGAATGTCGGGGCCCGAAGCGTGGCGGAAGTCCTGGGGCAGGTGGTTCTGCTGGCGATGCGGTCGACCAACATGCGGCATTTATTCATTGCCGATCTTGAATGGACGCTGCTGCCGCCGATCCTGCTCAAACAATTCCGCCTGTACCGCTCGAATGGGGACGTCGTCGGCTTCGCCAGTTGGGCGCCATCAGAATGGCGAAGTAGAAACATATTGTGTTGTTGTTGATTTGGTTTCCACTGAAACAGGGGGAAGCGATATTTACACCAATTTACAAGATAAGATTCCGTATATCTTCGAATAGTTTTTGTATTATAGGTGAATATTATGATTAAATTTATATATATATTAAAACTAAGCTGGGAATCCATGTTGGTTTCTATGTCATTTATATATATATACGTTTATCTGAATGACTATAAATTATCTCTATATGCAGGTTTTTTTGTTCTTCTATTATATGTACTTATATTTCAGAAAAAATATAGGGTTGATAAATACTATGGTTTTGAGTTAAAAAGAAATACATACTTCGGATTAGAATCGTTTTATGTGGATGTTATTATAATTGTTTTCAATGTTTCTATGATATATATTTCATACTATATTGTGGCTGTGTACAGTGATGAATTATTGTCTGTAATATTGGCGAAAAAAAAATATATAGACTTATACCACATCGATATAGTTATGCATTTAACTAGTAATGACTCGGCGAGCGAGTGGCCAAAATTTATAAATGTATGTGTCTTTTCGTCAATTATATCTACTTTATTGGTATTTGTTTTCGTATTTATTGAGATTTTATATAATAATAATATAAAGGAGTTATCTAATAGAGAGATTGACCGTAACTTTTTGTATGCAACTTATTATATAAGTGGATATATGTATGTTTTTTTATCGTCGTATAAAATAATAATGCATCAGTATTTTGGTGGATATTTGTACGATAATGAAAGCTACGAAATGTTTGCCTTGCTGATGGCTTCTTTTGGGTTTCCAATTGGTTTTGGTGGATTGTTGTTTTGGTTATATTGGACTATTCGGTTTTTGAATATGCTGTCGCAGCGCGAGCTTGGTGATTCATGAGGGGGTGAGGAATGGACCAATGGGGTCAGAGTAAATTGATAACCGGGCCCCCCTGTTACGACGCCCTTGGCCATTCTGGCGGGCAAAGACGAAAGGCGTATCAGGGACTTTATAAGGAAGGCATTCCGGATCGAGCTCTGGAGGAGATCCGGTTGAACACCAACAAAGGCTGGGTACTCGGCGGGGGTCGCTTCAAGGGTGAAATCAAAAAAATGACGGACAGGCGTATAGAGCCAATTCCCAGAGGTGGGGATCTGAGGTCAAAAAAATATCGGGAGGTGGCAAATGCCTAGGCTCAGGACCCATAAAAGGGATTCCCAATAGTCGGTGGACATGATTCCCTTCCCTGGAATTTTAGGGAGGGGAAAGCCGATGCAGAGCCATCATTTCTGGTTGTCCGACAAACAATTCGAACGCCTTCAACCGTTGCTGCCGAACAAAACAAGAGGCGTCCCGCGCGTCGATGACCGGCGGGTGATCAGCGGCATCATCCATGTTCTTCGCCACGGCTTGATGTGGCGTGACGCGCCCGTCGCCTATGGACCGCACAAGACCCTGTACAACCGCTTCGTCCGTTGGAGCGAGGCCGGAGTGTTCGACCGGATCTTCGCCACCCTGGCCGCCGAAAGCACGGCCACCCATACGGTGATGATCGACGCCACCCATCTCAAGGCCCACAGGACGGCGGCGAGCCTGCTCAAAAAGGGGCTGTTCCCCGCCGTATCGGGCGCACCAAGGGCGGCCTGAATTCGAAACTGCATGCCGCCTGCGATGCCGATGGAAAGCCCCTGATCCTGCTGCTGACCGAAGGACAAGTCAGCGACTATCGCGGCGCCGACACCATGCTCCCTGCATTCCCTGATGCCGACGACCTGATCGCCGACAGGGGATACGACAGCGACCGTTTCCGCCAGGCCCTGCTTGATCTCGGCATCGAGCCCTGCATTCCAGGTCGCTCGAACCGCAAAGAGGAAATCCTTTACGATAAAGCCCTCTACAAGCAGCGAAACTTGATCGAGCGCATGTTCGGTCGGCTCAAGGACTGGCGGCGTATCGCCACCCGCTACGACCGTTGCGCCCATACCTTCATGAGCGCAATCTGCATCGCCGCAACCGTCATCTTCTGGTTATGAGTCCTGAGCCTAGATCGATTTACTCTGACCCCTTTGATTGGTCTTCACGAAGGGCTTGACGTATTGCGGTGGGTTCAGCCGGACCTTGTGTCCAAGGTCCTGGATCTCGCGGGCGAAATGATGCGCGCCCGAGCAGGCCTCCATCGCCACCAGGCAGGGAGCAAGTCCGCCAAAAAACGGCAAAAGCTGGCTCCGCCGCAGCCTCTTACGCAGAACCGGACGACCCGCCTCGTCGGCCCCATGGACTTGGAACAGGTTCTTGGCCAGATCAAGGCCGATCATGGTAACATTGCTCATTGGACGCTCCCGCTATTGGAAAGTTTCAACACCTCCAGTATGGCTCATCACGAAGCCGATAGGGGGCGTCCATGCCATTACCGTAACCTGTCACCGTAACCCCGATCTTTCAATTCCTTATCGCCCATAAGACCAATGGGGTCAGAGTAAAATGATAACCGGGCCCCCCTGTTACGACGCCCTTGGCCATGCTGGCGGGCAAAGACGAAAGGCGTATCAGGGACTTTTTAAGGAAGGCATTCTCATCCAGCACCCGCTGCCATTGCCCGTCCGGCATGAGTTCCCAGACTGCGCCGAGGGCGTCTTTCTAGGTTCGATAAAAATTGCAGTCCCTTGATAACAGTAGTAAAGTAGTAGTTTATGCACTTAACAACCTTTTGCGGGAAGAAATGCTTCAAAAGCGATACAAGAGAATTTATCAAATAATATTTCTTCTATGGTTGGGGCCCAATTTCGTGTTAACGGCCTATGCTGGACTGTTCTATCTTGGATTGATCCCGATGAATAACCTGCTCGGAGAAAGGGACCCAAGAAAACCTGACCAACAATTTGCCATCCCAATCCTGGAAATGGGAAAGGCTGCATACGACGCCGATAATTTTACGAAAGCCTATGAAATTCTGTTGCCATTTGCCAAGGCAGGGCATGCGGAAGGACAGTATTATCTTGGAAAGATGTTGGACCAGGGACTGGGCGCTAAACAGGATCGATGCTTAGCCACGGAGTGGTTCGACTTGGCCGCTCGAAGCGGTTTTGCTCCTGCCCAATACGAGTTGGCATTGGCATATAGGGAGACTCACGATGGGCTGATCGACAGTGCCTCACAAAGCTATTTGTGGATGCTTGAGGCTGCTCGAAATGGCCATGGGCTGGCTATTGACGATCTTAGTAAAGGCCATGGTTTCGGTTCGTTTATGCGCGCACGCACCGCTCACGACATCAAGATTAGGCATGCGAACTGGCGCCCCAAAATGGAGCCGCCTGTCCGCATTGTCCGATTGCTCTACATTCCATCATTCACAATGCTACAACACCATTTAGGTGCGGGAACTTGTCGAGAAGAATGGTTCTCGTAATTTACATTAGTCGTCATGGGATTTTGCTCTCCGATCAATTTCTTCTTGAAGCCCCGGATGTTCTACATTTTGCCTGTAGAGATTTGATAACTCAGCAGCAAGAGCGACAAATCCAACCAATGCCCCAATGAATGGGTTGGCTAGACCGATAGGTGAGGTATAAGTCGCTACCTTCCCAGTAGCCGTCGCAATTTTATCAGACGTCTTGTCTTCCACCCGATCTTTCAATTCCTTATCGCCCATCAGAGTCATGTCCCAGGTGGGATTAGTGAGGTTGTCGACAACTTTTTCCTGTAGGTCGCGGGCAAGATCTGGGGCGGTCTTCGACAAGCCCTGGATAGATTCCAAAACTCCCGACCGAGCCGCGTTGCGCGCGACCGGAGTATTGGCGTTGCGCAATCCCACCAGGGCTTCCAGAGCAGCTAAACCCGGTTTTCCCGCCGCGAGCACTTGGTCTTCGGGCACCTTGTAGTCCCTGGCAAGTGCGGTTGCCCGCGCCTGGGCCAGGGCGGCCTGTTCAGCCTTCTCCCTGGCCTCGGCCTCCTTGCGGGCCTGGTCGGCGCGTTCGGCTTCCAAGGATATGTTTCCCTTGGGGGTGGTCTTTTATTCGTGCTTTAGGTGTGATATGATAGGTACATGCAACTCGCCCCTATCATCCTGGCCATGTTTCTGATGGCTGACCCGCCGACGGGAACGGACAGGCCGTCCTCGTTCGAGGAAGGGACCGTGGTTCCGTATCCCATCCCGCCGGATATTTGTGTTGAAGCTCACCTCAATGATGAATTGAGCGTAAAACGTGGCTACCGGTTGACTGTGCACAGACCACCGGTTTCCCATAGAGTTCTGCGGGCATTAGAGTACGCGAGGCAGCGAGGACTCGTTCATTTGCGCCGCTGCGCCATGTCCAAAGCCTAGTAGCGTGGTCCTTCTTCCTCCAGAATCTCCAACGTATTCTCATCCAGCACCCGCTGCCATTGCCCGTCCGGCATGAGTTCCCAGACTGCGCCGAGTTCGTCTTCGATCCTATCGCCCGGACGCTGGCCCAGGATTTCGGAGGGCGAGGGTTTTTTGTCTTCCAAGGATATGTGGCCCTTGGGGTTGGTGCCGATATGGCCACGGGGATTCGCTGATTTCAGGTGGCCGGATGGGTCTTTCGTTCCAATCCAATTTTTATCCGGTCCCTTCTCCGGTGTTTGGGCGATTTGCGCGCCGCCGTCGAGGGAGGCGGTGTTGTCGATCGCCGAGCCGTTGTAATCGCCATCATTGCGACCGCCGGGGTTGGTGTCATCATGCCAGCTTCCAACACCACTGTTGTTCCAGCCGCCGCTATCGGACCAGGTGTCGCCATCATCGGAAACCGATGCCCCCGCCGACTGGCCGGAGGTGCCGCCCAAGGTATCGTTGTCGTCCCGGTCTTCCCAGAACTCCAGCAGCCCGGTCATGGGATTGATGGAGCCGCCGTCGGTGGCCAGGTGCAGCAGCATGGCTTCCTGCTCGGTAATATGAGCCAGCAAGGTATCGCCGTAGCGGCCATGGTCCTGCAACAGTTGGCCCGCCGCCCGCCGGGCCAGGGTCTCGTCCAGCTCCCGGCGGGACTCGGGGAATGCGAAGGCCTGGCCCACGGCCCGGGCACCGCCGGACAGATCCACCTTGCCCGGATAGGTCTGTTTGAACCAGGCGGTAACCCGGTCGCGGGCGCCCAAGGGGTCCGCGCGTCCGCCGTCCATATAAGCCCGGCTCATCATCGCCCGGTTCACGTCGGTGGCGGTCCAAAGAGCCAGAGGCTTGGCGAGGATGCGGGCCAGGGCCTCGGAGGTGGTATCCCGGTCCAGGCGGTCTGCGTAGTCGCTTTCCGGCGCGAAGGTTCGAACGAGTCTGTCACGTTTCATTGGTTTGGGTCCTTTATCAGCTCATCGGATAATGCTCCGATATGTGGGATTCTATAGCCTATAAAGGCCTATTATACGTTGTTGTTCCCATGATCATTCGACTTCCCCGGCAGCTTATCAAGAACAAAAAAGGGGTATTACCGCCCATGGACCCAAAAAAATAGGCCCCCATGCATTCATGTGGGCCAATATCGGAAAAATTACCTAGAAAATTATGCGAAGGGGGCAGCGCGGAGGGCTTAACAGGCTGCTTCTGTAATCGAGTCATTTGAGTCAAGCTGATTTCCAAGCCGTCGGTTTGAACCTGGGTTATGTGGCGCCCTTTGCTTCTGTCCGCGGTCGACGTCGTCGCCGCATGATGGGGATCAAGGGGGATCGGGTGCAGCAATCTGAAAAGCGTGGTCTTACGCCACTGCAGCCTGCGCGCTGTCATCCGAGCCCCGCGCGTCGCCACGCGTCCTGGCCGCCCTTCAGGCGATCTCGGTTTTCGTTGTGTTTAGATGGCGGTCTCCTCCTTGCGGTACTGGAAGTCCGTGCCGTCGATCCACATGCGATGCATGATTACGGCGAGACGCCGGGCAACGGCGACCTTGGCGCGTTTCATCCCGCGCCTTTTGGCGACCGCGAGCCCCCAGTGTTTGAGCCAGGACCAACGGCGGGTTCGAGTGAGAAGTGCATTGGCGGCCTCGAACAAAAGCCAACGAACCATGGCATCTCCGCACTTGCTGATGGGGCCGCTTCGGTCCTGCTCTCCCGAGGCGTATCTGCGTGGGACAAGCCCGAAGTGGGCGCCGACCATGACCGACTTTTGAAACCGTTCCGGCACGTCGAGTCCTGTCCTGAAAGCGAGGGCGGTAACCGGGCCGACGCCGGGAACGGTCATCAGGCGCCGGCAAACGCTATCATCGCGCGCAGCGGCATGAACCTGCCGGTCGAGCTTGTCGAGTTGTTCGAGCAAGGCTTGGCGCGCAAGCAAGAGCGGCTCGGCGGCTGCGCTGAGGTGCGGGTTATCAGCCGTCAATTCCCGAACCCGCGCCGCGAAAAGGCGTCCGCGCGCCATACCGACCTTGAGGCCGAAAGCTTTCAATGTTCCTCGTACCGTATTGGACAACTGACGGACCTGATGAACCAGGGTCTCCCGATGGGTCAGCACCATCCGGAGCTCCTGACTGCGCGCGGTCTTGACGTGGGTCGCGCGGTACAAACCGGTCCGCATCGCCTGGCTGATCAAGCGGGCGTCGCGACGGTCCGTCTTGACTGGGCTGGCGCTGGCAAAGGCCTTCATTTGCCGGGTCTCGATACAAATCACAGGGAGGCCCCGACTGGACAGTCCTGCGTACAGCCAAGGCGCCAGAGGGCCAGCTTCCAACCCAATTCGCGCAAAGCCACGCCCGCTTTCCTCGAGCCAAGTGGCGACCGCCTCGGGTGTGCTTGACACCTTGCCTTCGCGAATGACGGTTCCCTTTGCATCAATCTCACAGATCGAAATGCTTGCCATCGATACGTCCATTCCAACAAAATACTCCATAGCTGGTCTCCTCTGTTCCATGTCCAGGAATTGACCCGGATACTTGATCAAGACCGAGTGTGGAGACCAGCTGACTGTTTAGGCAATCCCTGACTGCTCGATTACCGCCATCTGAAAAAGTGTTGTTCTACGGCCCGCGTTACCCTTCGTCCCTCGACAAGCTCGGGATGAGGAAGCTCAGGGTGAGGCTAAGAGGCGGATTTAAAAGTATCCTTTAGATATCAAGGCAGTAGATTTTTGATTTGGCCAGGAAAGGCCGACGACACGGGGCGGCGCCCCGTTAGGAGGTCTTGACGCCGCCAGAGCGGAAATATACGCCCTCGAGATCAAAGGAATACTTTTGAATCCGTCTCTAACATGTTGAAAATTCAAAGACCCTCATGCTGAGCTTGTCGAAGCATGTGTCGCCACAGGCTCGAAATCGGACTTTTTCCGCAGCCTGCTAGAGCTGCCTCTTGATGTTCAGCGCCTTGCCCCGGTAGGCGACCCACCGGGGGGAATGGTGAGCCGACCGACGAGCGAATCCGGTCGTTCGGCGGGAGATCAGTCGGCGATCACATGGGGCACGAAGCGGGCGTCGTCGCTGGTGACCCAATTGTTGTCCTCGCGCATGCCCATGCCCGCCGCCTGGGAGGCCACCAGCCAGACGCCGCAGACCGGGCGGAAGCCGTCGAAATCGGGCAGGGGGTGGTAGGCCTGAAGAACAAAGCCCTCCTCGCCATAGGGGCCCACCTTGGGGGTATGTGGCACGGCGCCGTCTTCCACCAGGGTGATGTCCCAGCCCTCGCGGGAGAACAGCGGTTTCTTGACAAAGGTCCCGCCCAGGTCGGCCGCGCGCGGGTCGCCTTCGAAGTAGGCCGGTAGCAGGTTGGGGTGGCCCTCGTACATCTCCCACAGCAGGGGCAGCAGGCCTTTGTTGGAGAGCAGGGACTTCCACAGGGGCTCGATGAAGGTACAGCCGCTGTCGGGGATCTGGGCGCCGAAATCCTCGGCCATCATCCATTCCCAGGGATAGAGCTTGAACAAGGTGGTGACGGCCTCATCCTCGGTATCTGTAAAGCGACGGTCGGGAGAGAGCCCCAGGTCTTCCATATAGAGGAACCGGGTCTCCAGTCCCGCCTGAGTGGCCACGTCTTCCAGGTAGGCCACCGTCGCGCGGTCCTCGGTGCTGTCCTTGGCGCAGGCGAAATGCAAGCGACCCGGGATGCCCATGTTGGACAGGGATTCCTGCAATCGCTCATGCAGGGAATTGAACTGATCGCAGCCCGGCGGGATGATGCCGCGCTCCATGGCCTGTTCCAGCCAGACCCATTGAAAGATCGAGGCCTCGAACAGGGATGTGGGCGTATCGGCGTTGTATTCCAAAAGCTTGGCCGGGCTTTGGCCGTCATAGACAAAGTCCATGCGGCCATAGAGATTGCGTTCCCGGTCGGCCCAGCTATCGGCGATGGGTTGCCAGAACAACTCCGGCACCGCCAGCTTCTTGAGCACTTCCTCGTCGTTGACGGCCCGCTCGACCACCTCGAAGCAGAATTGTTCCAGCTCCTCCACCGGGTCTTCCAGGTCGTCTTCGATCTGGCGCAAGGAGAACTTGTAGCACAGGCTCTCATCCCAATAGGGATCGCCGTCGAGGGAATGGAAGCTAAAGCCGTTTTGCTCGGCGGTGGCTTTCCAGTCCTCGCGCTCGGGAATGGCAATGCGGTCCATCAGCCGCCAAAACTGCGGTAGCCGGTGCGCGTCGACCCGGTGGGCATGCGCGCCGTCTGTCCAAGGCTGGAAGCCCGGCTGCCGAAACCACCCCGGCGCATGGTAGAGGTCTTGACGCTGGGGGTCTTGGTCAGTGATTGCGGCACCTTGGTCATGCCGGTTTTGGAGGCCACGGTCTTGTTGTCGGCGGTGCGATAGGACTTGGCGTCGTCGGAGGAGCGATACAGGGGTTGGCTGCGCCCGGCCATCATCTGGCCCATCATGAAGCCCATCATCATGGGCATGAAGACCGAGCCGCCCGATTGGGTCTGATAGGGGGAATCTTCGCATTGCCCGGCGCCGAAATCGGCTTCGCAGTCGCCCTTGGAAGTATACTTGGGCGCCACCTTGGCATGCTGTTCCTGGGAAGCAGCCAGGGATTCCGTGCAGAGTTCCTTGGTCATGCCCGGGGTGATCATGCATTGATCAACGCTCTCGAAAACCCCCACGTCCACTTGACTTTCCTCGCAGGCGGTCAGGGCGAGGGCAGAGGCCCCCATCATGACCAGGGCAACGTGACGCGAACGCTTCATGACAAACTCCTTCAACTCCGGATACGGGTTGTTCCGAATATGGGCAGATTAACCAAGGAATGAAAGGGTGTCAGGCCTTTTCCGCATCCAGGGAATATCCGGCGCCGCGCACCGTGCGGATCAGGTCGGGCATTTTCTCGCCATTCAACGCCTTGCGCAGGCGGCGGATATGCACATCAACGGTGCGCTCTTCCACATGGATATTGCGGCCCCAGACCAGATCCAGCAACTGTTCGCGGGAGAACACCCGGCCCGGCCGTTCGATCAAGGTGGTGAGCAGGCGGAACTCGGTCGGGCCCAAATGCACCGACGTGCCGTTGCGGGTTACCTTGTGTTCCAGCAGATCGATGGAGATATCGCCGTAATCCAGCTTGTCTTCGCTCAGGGCCGGGCGGGCCCGACGCAGCACGGCCCGTACCCGTGCGACCATCTCGCTGGGCAGGAACGGCTTGACCACATAGTCGTCGGCGCCGTTATCGAGGCCCCGGATGCGGTCGCCTTCCTCGCCCCGGGCGGTGAGCATGATCACCGGCAGGCCTCGGGTTTCCTTTTTGGAGCGCAGGCGTCGGCAGACTTCCAGCCCGGAGAGTTCCGGCAGCATCCAATCCAGGATTACCAGATCCGGCTGTTCCTCTTCCACTTTGACGAGGGCGTCTTCGCCGGTCCCGGCGATGGATGTGCGGAAATCAGCCTTCGAGAGGTTATAGTGCAAGACCTCCGCCTGGGGGGCTTCGTCCTCTACAATCAGGATCAGCGGCTTCATGAGTCCTCCGTATTGCCTCTTTGCGTCCGGTAATTAAGCGTCGATCTCGACCACAGTGGTCGAGGTGCTATCGTCCTTGGGGCGTTCCTGGTCGGGAATTTCCCCTTCGACAAGGAAGTGGACCTGTTCGGCGATAAAGGTCGCGTGGTCGCCGATACGCTCCAGGTTCTTGGCAATGAACAGTAAGTGCGTGCAAGCCGTGATGTTCCGGTGGTCTTCCATCATGTAGGTCAAAAGCTCGCGAAACAAGCTGGTATGGAGCTGATCAACCTCTTCATCGCGGTTCCAGACATCGGTGGCCATCTCGGTATCGCGGCTGAGATAGGCATCCAGCACATTCTTGACCATTTCCTGGACCAGGGTGCCCATGCGGGAAATGGTGGTGATGGCGCCACTGAAAGCCGGTGCCTTGGCCAGGGCCAGATTGCGCTTGGCGACATTCTTGGCGTAGTCGCCCATGCGTTCCAGCGTGCTGGCCACTTTCAAGGCCGCGATCACGGCGCGCAGGTCGTCGGCATGAGGGTGTCGCAGAGCCAGGATGCGCAGGGTCATTTGGTCTATTTCCCGCTCCATTTCGTCAATGCGTTCGTCATGGGCCATGACTTCCGTGGACAGCTTGGTGTTGCCGCGCACCAAAGCGAGAATGGCGTCTGAGAACTGCGCTTCGACCAGACCACCCATTTTGGCGACGGTATTTTCCAGCGTCTTGAGCTCTTGCTCGAAGGCGCGGTTCGTATGTTCGTGCTCGGTATCCTGCGGCATGGATCGGATCCTCATAGCGTCCGGGGATGTCAGCCGAAGCGGCCAGTAACGTAATCCTGGGTGCGTTGTTCCTGCGGATTGGTGAAGATTACCTCGGTATCATCCAGTTCCACCAGGTCGCCCAGGTGGAAGAAGGCGGTCTTTTGCGACACCCGCGCCGCCTGGGACATGGAATGGGTGACGATGATGATGGTGAAGCTGGCCCGAAGCTCATCGATCAGGTCTTCGATCTTGGATGTGGCGATGGGATCCAGGGCCGAGCAGGGCTCATCCATCAAGATAACTTCCGGCTGCACGGCGATGGCGCGGGCGATGCATAGCCGTTGCTGCTGTCCACCCGACAGGCCGGTACCCGGTTGATCCAGGCGGTCTTTGACCTCGCCCCACAGCCCGGCTTTTTCCAGGCTCATCTGTACCAGGCCATCCATTTCGTCCTTGTGGTCGATCAGACCGTGGATGCGCGGGCCGTAGGAAACATTTTCATAGATCGACTTGGGGAAGGGGTTGGGTTTTTGGAACACCATGCCGACCCGGGCCCGAAGCTCGACCACGTCGAGCCGACGGTCATAGATATCTCCGCCGTCAAGCAGAATATCCCCGGTGACGCGGCAGATGTCGATGGTATCGTTCATCCTGTTGAGGCAGCGCAGGAAGGTAGATTTTCCGCAGCCCGACGGGCCAATGAAAGCCGTTACTTCCTTTTCGCCAATGTCCATGCTCACATCGCGGATGGCTTGCTTGTCCGCATAGTAGACGTCCACATTGCGGACGGCCACCTTGGGGGTTCCCTCAGTCATCAGAGGCTGACCCGCGGTTGGAGTGGGTATATCGAGATGTACGTTGCTCACGGTTTTTTATCTCCTACCAGCGGCGTTCGAATTTCTTGCGCATCCAGACCGCGGCGCCATTCATCAGCACCAGGAAGGCCAGAAGCACCATGATGGCTGCCGAGGTTCGCTCGACAAAGGCGCGTTCGGGGCTATCGGCCCACAAATATACCTGAACCGGCAGAGCCGTGGCCGGGTCGAAGGGGCCCTTGGGAATATCGACGATAAAGGCGACCATACCAATCATCAGCAATGGGGCCGACTCCCCCAAGGCCCGGGCCATGCCGATGATGGTGCCGGTCAGCATGCCGGGTAATGCCAAAGGCACCACATGGTGAAACACAGCCTGCATCTTTGAGGCTCCGACGCCCAGAGCGGCTTCCCGGATCCACGGCGGAACGGCGGTGAGAGCGGCGCGAGAGGCAATGATGATCGTCGGGAGAGTCATCAAGGTTAGCACCAGGCCACCAACGATCGGTGCTGATCGGGGCAGGCCGAAAACACTGAGGAACATGGCCAGACCCAGCAGCCCGAAGACAATGGAGGGAACCGCGGCCAGGTTGTTGATGTTGACCTCAATGGCGTCGGTGAACTTGTTCTTCGGAGCGAACTCCTCCAGATAGATGGCGGCCGCGACACCGATCGGAAAGGATAGCAGCAGGGTGACCACCAGGGTAATACCCGATCCCACCACCGCTCCGAGAATGCCCGCCAATTCCGGTTCCCGGGAGTCACCGGAAGTGAAGAACAAGGTGTTGAATTCCGACCGGATCAGGCCTTGGTCTTGGAGCGTTTTGACCCAGGCCAGTTCCTTGTCGGAAATACGGCGATCGCTCTCAGGCACATCAGCACGGATATACCCCTTGATGTATTGATCGACGTCATCGGATAGGGGCACCGTAATGGTGATCCGCTGACCGATGATGCTGGGATCCTCCATGGCCATTTCGCGCGCGAAGAACGTCGCCCCGTCACTGACCAAGCCATAGAGTTTGCGTTTGTCCCGTCGACCGGTGACGTCCGGAAACAGGTCGCGCATGGCCTTCTTGACCAAGATCCGATAGTCGGCCGAAGAAAGAGTGTCCGGCTTGCGCTCGCCCTGTGGATCGATGACTTGTTCGTCCATGTATATTTCCAATGGCATCACGGTCTGCCAAAACGCCGAGTAGCCATTCCCGAAAATGGTTCCAAACAGCACGATCAGCATGATCAGCGCGGCGCCGATGGCGGCTATGCCGTAGGCGCGAAACCGAAATTCCGCCGAGTATCGCTGTTTGAGACTCGCTCGGACTTTTTCCGCGGTCTGAAGGGAGCTGAGATTGACGGACATGGCGGCCTCACTCGTATTGTTCGCGGTACTTGCGTACCACATAGAGGGCGATCATATTGAGCACCAGCGTGACGCAGAAAAGCACCAAGCCCAGGGCGAAGGCCGCCAGGGTCTTGGGGCTGTCAAACTCCTGATCTCCGACCAGCAACGTGACAATCTGCACAGTCACCGTGGTCACTGCCTGGAATGGGTTCGCGGTCAGATTCGCGGCTAAACCGGCGGCCATCACAACGATCATGGTTTCGCCAATGGCCCTGGAAACGGCCAGCAGGATTCCGCCAACGATACCCGGAAGGGCGGAAGGCAGGACCACGCGGCGAATGGTTTCGGATCTGGTCCCCCCCAGCGCATAGGAACCGTCTCGTTGCGCCTGCGGGACGGCGGTGATCGCATCGTCCGAAAGGGAAGAGACCAGCGGGATAATCATAATGCCCATGACCGCGCCCGCCGCCAGCGCGCTTTCCGATGAAATATCCAGACCCATCAGACTGCCGCTGTCACGGAAAAAGGGCGCCACGGTAAGAGCCGCGAAAAAGCCGTAAACGACCGTCGGGATACCAGCCAGGATTTCGAGGACCGGCTTGATCATGTCGCGGGCCTTGCGGTTGGCGTATTCGGACATATAAATGGCCGAGAGCAGGCCGATGGGCACCGCCACCACCATGGCAATCAGCGTGATCAGCAAGGTTCCGGCGAACAGCGGAAGGGCGCCGAACGCGCCGGAGGAACCAACCTGATCCGCGCGCAAGGATGTCTGCGGGCTCCATTCCGTGCCAAACAGGAATTCCGCGACGGGGACGCTCTCGAAAAAGCGGATTGATTCGAAAACCAGCGATAACACGATGCCGATGGTGATGAAAATCGCCAGGGTCGAGCAGGCCACCATGAAAAAGGTCACGGTTTTCTCGACCGCGTTGCGGGCCCGAAGAGCCGGGGCAATGAATTTCCGGCCGAAGGCAAGGCCAGCGGCGGCAAGACCCAAAACCAGCGTTATCCGCGCCATCAGGCTGTAAAACAGGAGGTCTGCATAGCGGGCCGCGGCCGCGCGGTTCACCTCATTGGTATCGGAGGCAATGTTTCCCGCCGCAATATTGCGGATATCGTTGATCAGGAGAGCCAGTTCCGCTTTCGACGATGCTTCCATCACATCTTGCGGCAAGGTGCTCACCAGGAGCAGCTCGAGAATCGGCCCTTCGAGGGAAACCCATAGGATCAGAAGGCTCAACGCGGGCAAAGCGCACCACAGGGCAATGTAGTACCCGTGATAAGAGGGCAACGAATGCAGTCGGCTGGCCTGACCTCCGACGGTCAAAAGCGCGCGGGCGCGACCGGTCCAAAAGGCCATGAGGGCGAGACCGAGAATGGCGAGAATAAGGGCGAAGGTTTGCATGGTTATGAGCGCCGATTGGGTAAAAGAGTACGGAACAGCTCTTTCTATGGTTCTTGCGGGTCGCGAAGGGGGTGTTCGGTGGCCGATCGAAATCGGCCACCGGGAATGTTGGTAATGGTTATTTGACGTCTTCGTTGACGTTGTTGGCCATTTCTGAGGTCGCGTTGCGGAACTTGGCCCGCTCGGCGGTGGGCATCGGAATCAGACCCTTGTCACTCAGGTATCCTTCTTCGCCCCAAGCCTTGTCGCTAGTGAACTCGGCCAGGTATTCCTTGATGCCGGGGATCTTTCCGACATGGGCCTGCTTCACGTAGAACCACAACGGGCGGGACACCGGATACTCGGAAGCGGCGATGTTTTCGAATGTCGGGTCCACGCCATCAATGTTGGAGCCCTGGATCTTGTCGGCATTCTGATCAAGGAAGGAGAAGCCGAACACGCCGAAGGCCATCGGATTGGCATCCAGCTTCTGAACGATCAGGTTGTCGTTCTCGCCGGCTTCCACATAAGCACCATCTTCACGCACGCCGTGGCAAACAGCCTTGTACTTCTTTTTGTCGGACTTCTTCATGGCCTTGATCCAGCCAAACTTTTTGCAGCCGCCTTCCATGGCCAACTCGGCGAAGGCATCGCGGGTGCCGGAGGTCGGCGGCGGGCCGAGGACTTCAATCTTGGAGTCCGGCAGGGACTTGTCGATGTCGGACCACTTCTTGTAGGGATTTTCGACCAGAGTCTCGGAGCCGTCCGGGTTCGGTACGTGAGCGGCCGTGGCCAGGAAGATCTGCTTGCGGGTGATCTTCATCTGCGGGGCCTTTTTGGAGCTGGCCATCACGATGCCGTCGTAACCGATCTTCACCGCGGTGATTTCGGTGACGCCGTTCTTCATGCAATCTGCAACCTGGGACTTCTTGATGCCCGAGGAGGAGTTGGTGACGTCAGGGTGCTCGACGCCGACACCGGCACAGAACAGCTTCAAACCACCGCCGGATCCGGTGGATTCGATAACCGGGGTCTTGAACTTGGTGGTCTTGCCGAACTGTTCGGCCACGGTGGTGGCAAAAGGGTAAACGGTAGAGGAGCCGACGATGCGGATCTGGTCACGGGCTTCGGCGGTGCCGGTAAAACCAGCTGCCGCAGCAGACACGACCGCCGCCAGGGCGATTCTCTTTGTGAACATGGAATATCTCTCTGTTTGCTAAAAGTGAACACGCCGTCGCCCCTTGGGGCCGACACCATGATCATATTTTTAACCAGAGGCACTATTATTACCGGGGCGTGACAGGAATATGACACCAACACCTAAACGGCGGGGTCGTCCAGGCTGCAAGGCAGGGTAACGGTGACCGATGTTCCATGGTCCGGCTTGCTGCGGATGGAGAGGCGGCCCCGATGGCGGCTGACAATATGCTTAACGATGGCGAGGCCCAGTCCGGTTCCACCGAGATCCCGTGATCGCCCTTTGTCGACGCGGTAGAAACGCTCGGTCAAACGGGGGATCTGCTCCGCGGGAATCGCATCCCCTTGATTGGCGATCACGACAGAGACTCCTTCACTTCGGTGAAAGGGGACCCGGTCGACTTTTTTCAAGGTAACCGTCACCGGATGGCCTTCCTCGCCATATTTCAAGGCGTTATCGAACAGGTTGGTGAATACCTCCGAAAGTTCATCATGATCACCGGATATCCGCGGAAGGTTCTCGCAAGGTTGAATGCTCAGTTCCATGTTGCGCTTCTTGGCCCGCAATATGAAAGAAACGGCGATCTCATCGATCAGGTTACCCAGGTCCACCGCGCCGCGCGGTGGCACATGCTCGCGCACCTCGACCTTGGACAAGGACAACAGATCATCGATCAGCCGCTTCATGCGGTGAGCCTCGGTGTCCATGATGGCAAGGAACCGCTTGCGGGCCTCGTCATCGTTCCAGCCCACACCCCGCAGGGTCTCGATAAAACCGATCAGGGTCGAGAGAGGGGAGCGCAATTCGTGCGACACGTTGGCGACGAAATCCGCATGCATCTGTTCCGTGGCGCGGATGCTGGTGATGTCGTTGAGCATGATCAGCGCTCGGGCGAAACCGGTATGCTTTTTCTCTTTCAAGGCCGTCACGGTGAATTGAAAGGTCTGGGCCACCGGTGCGGCAATGACGAATTCCCCGTCGCTCAACGGTGCACCATCGAGCACCTTGTCCACCCCGTCAAGCAGGCGGGGATGGCGCAGGGACAAGGCGAGATCGTGATCGCGGGGAGTCTCGCTGAGCAGCGGTTCGGCGGCCCCGTTGAAATCAATAACCTGCCGTTCGCGATTGAGCAAAATCACCGGCACCGGCAGGCTCTGCATGATTGCGGCGTCGATGCGCCTCACGCCTTTCTTATTCATGGTTTTTGTCGCATTCAGAACCTCGGCGTTCACCGTTCCGGACCCTCTTGGGTCCTGAATAGGGGATCTCAATGACGCTATTATGACGAATTGGAAAGGCGGTGGTTAACTTTTGTCGTCTTTAGGCGGGCGGGGGGCCAGAACTTGTTCGTGGTCCGTGGCCCGGCCCAGGGCCTCCAGCAGCGATATGTCGCCTTGCGAGGCCTGAGTATGACCCACCGCCACGCGCAGGCGGAAAGGGCCGTTGAGGCCGCGCAGTGTCTGAGCGGAAAGAGATTTCAAGAGGCTATTGCGCAGGTTTTCAGCCTGCTTGCCGTCGATTCCCGGTAGCACGATGCCGAACCGGTGGTCGTTGAGGTGGCCGAAGTAATCCACCTGGCGCAGGGATTTCTGGCAGGCCCCGGCCACGGTCTTGACCGCATCCTCGCTGGCCGCCAGCCCCTGAAATTCACAGATAGGCTCAAAATCCAGCAAGGTAACGGTCAGGACCGCCACATGTTCCCGGTAGCGTCGCGCACCAATCAATTCCAATTCACCCAATTCGATGAAACGTTCACGCACCAGGGCACCAGTCAGCGGATCTTCGGCGGTCATGCGGCCCAGGTCCATGTCCAAAGATTCGAGCCGTTGCAGCAGCTTGTGTTCCTTGATCAAGCTGGCGCCGAGCCGTTGCTCCAAACGCCGCATTTCTTCTTCGTCTTCAATCCACCACAGCACCACCATGCCTTCGCTTGTGGCGACGGGTTCCAGGGTCAAGGTGGTCCAGCGGTGCGCCTGATCCCGGCTGCGTAGCCGGGTGGAGAGCGGGCCAACACCGTCGCCACGACCAATATGATCCAGAATTTTCGCCGCATCTTCTTTCGATAAAACCCTGTCCACCAGCCGTTCTCCGGCCAATAGGGCGGGTTCCAGGCTCAAGATCCGCCCCAGGGCGGCGTTGGCGAACAAAATGTGCAGGTCTTCCGGCGCGGTAACGGCCACCGCCACCGGACTGGTATCGAGCATGGCTTCGAGTAGGCGCATCTGCGCCGGTTCGCAGGGGCTCTCCGGACGATCCCGTTCCGGCCTGGTCGCTGTCATCATCCGTCGTTTTCCCCTGCTCGTGGGATTGTGCCGTGACTCCCAAGCATCGAAAGGGAATCGGGGCTATTTCAGGCGTTGAACCGAGGCATATTTCGCACATATAATATTTAATATTGCGGTAACAGGCAGAACCGGATTGCAGGCACGGCAAAGAAGGACGCTCATGAGAGCCGCGTGATCGCGCAATGAAGCCGCGAAGACGTACCGTCCGAATTTCACAAATAACCAATGTTGGCGAAACCCGTCGTTGGACGGGACCAAACAGGGGGCACCCGGCGGGGGCCTTCGAAGCGGAGACACAAAACCGATGACCGAGACCATCCAGCTTCCCGACGCCACGGCCCGCAAAGAGGCCGACCTGGATCCGACCTTGGATCTGGAAGCGGAAATCAATCGCCTGCGCAAGGAGCGAAACGCCATCATCCTGGCCCACTATTATCAGGATGATGAAATTCAGGATCTGGCTGATTTCGTCGGCGATTCCCTGGATCTGTCGCGCAAGGCCGCGGCCACCGACGCCGATGTCATCGTCTTCTGCGGCGTGCGGTTCATGGGCGAGGTGGCCAAAATCCTCAGCCCGCAAAAGACCGTGCTGATTCCCGATGCCGAGGCCGGATGCTCTTTGGAGGATTCCTGTCCGCCGGACCAGTTCAAGGCCTATCGGGAAAAGTATCCCGATCATCTGGCGCTGACCTATATCAATTGCTCGGCGGACGTGAAGGCACTGTCCGATATCATTGTGACCTCATCCAATGCCGAGGCCATCGTCAATCAATTGCCCAAGGATCAACCAATCTTGTTTGCGCCGGATCGCCACCTGGGCGCCTATATCAAGCGCAAGACCGGGCGCGACAACATGGAGCTTTGGCCCGGAAGCTGCATCATTCACGAACAGTTTTCCGAGCGGGAACTGATCAAGCTCAAGGTGCGCCACCCCAATGCCCGGGTCGCGGCCCATCCCGAATGCCCGGAGCAGATCCTGCAACAGGCCGACCATGTTGGCTCCACCCGCATGCTCCTGGACTATGTGACCAACGATCCGGCGCAAGAGTTCATTATCGCCACCGAGCCCCATATCATTCATCAAATGCAATTGGATGCACCGGGAAAGACCTTCATTCCGGCGCCGGGGGCCGATGGCCAATGCGACTGCGCCAATTGCCCCTTCATGGCCAAGAACACCTTGGAGAAGCTGTACCTTTGCATGGTCAATGACGCGCCTGCGGTGACCATCCCGGAAACCCTCCGCGTGGATGCCCTGAAGCCGTTGGAACGGATGCTTGATATGTCCGGCCCGGCGCCCGCCAAGACCGAGGCGGCATAGAGTTTTTATGAGCCTGGATCCTGAAATTGTCGCCCAGGTGATCGACTTCGCGCTCGGAGAAGACGTGGGCGGCGGCGACGTGACGTCCGCCGCCGTCATTCCCAAAGGGGCTCGATTTGCCGGCACCATGACTGCCCGGCACGATATGGTGATTGCGGGGCTGGGCGTTGCCAAGGCCGTGGTGCATCGACTATCACCAGACGCCCATTTCGAGACCGAGGTGCAAGACGGCGACCGGGTGGCTGCGGGACAGGTCCTCGCCCGCATGGCCGGTCCGGCTCACCAATTGCTGGCCGCGGAACGTTCGGCCTTGAACCTTTTGCAGTTCATGTCAGGTATCGCCACCCAGACCCGCTCGTATGTGGATCGCATCGAGGGAACCGGGGCCACCTTGCTCGATACCCGCAAGACCGTGCCGGGGCTGCGTGATCTTTCCAAATACGCCACCCGCATGGGCGGCGCCCAAAATCACCGCATGCGGCTGGACGATGGAATCCTGATCAAGGACAACCACATCGCTGTTGCCGGAGGCGTCACCGAATGCGTCCGCCGGGCCAAGGCCGCCGACAGCGGTCTGACCATCGAAGTGGAATGCGATACCCTGGATCAGGTGCGCGAGGCAGTGGAGGCGGGCGCTCATATGCTGCTGCTGGACAATATGCCTCCCGAAGTTCTGCGGCAGGCTTTGCAAATCGTCGATGGTCGAGCCAAGACCGAGGCTTCGGGCGGGGTAACCCTGGACAGCATCCGCGCCATCGCCGAAACTGGCGTCGACTACATTTCCGTCGGGCGAATTACGCAATCGGCCCCGGCGGTGGACATCGGCCTGGATTGGAGCGCGGCTTAAGGCAAAGCGGCGCTTTTTTGGGGGAGAACTCAAAGGCATGGCGCCCGACGAATCCATATATGACGTGTTGGTCATCGGCAGCGGGGCGGCTGGATTGAGCCTGACCCTGCATCTTGCCGGGCGGACGCGAATCGCCTTGCTCTGCAAGGGTGAATTGAAAGAGACCAGCACCTATTACGCCCAAGGTGGCGTGGCGGCGGTGCTGGATGACAAAGATTCAACCGAAAGCCATCTGCAAGACACCTTGGAAGCCGGAGCCGGTCTATGCCGCGAGGATGTGGTTCGGCATGTGGTGGAAAACGCCAAACCGGCCGTGCAGAAGCTGATCGATTATGGCGTGGACTTTTCCCGGCGCGAGCGTTCCGATGGGACTTTGGAATTTCACCTGACCCGCGAGGGCGGGCACAGCCATCGTCGGGTGCTTCATGTGTCCGATGCCACCGGCGAGGCCATCGAATCCACCTTGGAAGAACAGGTGAAGGCAGCACCCGATGTGTCTGTCTTCACCCATCATACGGCCATCGATGTGGTCATGGACCGGTCCGGGTCCAAGCCCCGCTGTGTGGGCGCCTACGCCTTGGACAACGAAGCCGGGCGGGTGCGCCTGTTTCGCGCCCGCTATGTGGTCTTGGCCACCGGCGGATCCAGCAAGGTTTACCTCTATACCAGCAACCCCGATGGCACCACCGGCGACGGCGTGGCCATGGCCTGGCGTGCCGGATGCCGGGTGGAGAACATGGAATTCCTGCAATTCCATCCCACCTGTCTCTATCACCCTTTGGCCAAGTCCTTCTTGATCACCGAGGCGGTGCGCGGCGAGGGGGGGCACCTTTTGTTGCCCGACGGCAGCCGGTTTATGGACCGATTCCATCCCATGGCCGAACTGGCGCCCCGCGACGTGGTCGCTCGGGCCATCGACTTCGAGATGAAGCGATTGGGTGTTGATTGCCTGCACCTGGATATTTCCCATCAGCCCGAGGATTTCGTTATCGGGCATTTTCCGACCATCTATCGGCGTTGTCTGCAATTTGGCATCGATATCACCAAGCAGCCGATTCCGGTGGTGCCCGCCGCCCATTACACCTGCGGCGGGGTCAAGGTGGACATGCACGGACGCACCGATGTGGATGGCTTGTATGCTATCGGAGAGGTCTCCAGCACCGGACTGCATGGCGCCAATCGCATGGCCAGCAATTCATTGCTTGAATGCTTGGTTTTTGCCGATGCGGCGGCGCGGGATATTGCCGTTCGTCTGCCCGATGCCCCCATCCCGCCGGACATGCCCCGGTGGGATGAAAGTCGGGTCACCGATTCCGACGAGGAAGTGGTCATCTCCCATAACTGGGAAGAGCTGCGCCGATTCATGTGGGATTACGTGGGCATTGTGCGCACCACCAAGCGGTTGGAACGGGCCAAGCGCCGGGTCGATATGCTGCTGACCGAAATTGATGAGTATTATGGCAACTTCCGGGTCACCCGGGATCTGTTGGAGCTACGCGATCTGGCCACGGTGGCTGATCTGATTATCCGCAGTGCCATGGCTCGCAAGGAAAGCCGGGGACTGCATTATTCCCTCGACCATCCAGAGGCCGATACATCCACGCCGCCCCGTGATACCATTTTGGCTCGTTGACCGGGGGACCCATGGACCAGACGACTGCCTACCGACCGATTGCCACCATCGCCCGACAGCCTTTCCATACGCGCTATATCGCCTCGGGCGAAGGGGGGCGACCGCTGGTGGTGATCAAGCGATTCGAGGCGGGCATGATCCCGACGGAAGACGGCCCAAGGCCACCGACCATTGAGCGCTTGGACCTCATGCGGCAGGCCTTCATTGCCGAACTCAAGCTTCTGCGCGACATTAGCCACGAAAACATCATGCCGCTGATGGGCGCCAACGAGGCAGGCGACTCACCTTTCATGGTCCTGCCCTTGCTCCCTATGACCCTGCGTGATCTGATCTGGGCTCCGGCCAAGGAAGGTCGAGGCCGGGAAGCCGCGCGCATGCCTCTGGACAGTGCCCTGGCCATATTGCGCCAGTTGTTGGATGCGTTGGAAGAATTGCATGGCCGAGCCGTTGTGCACCGGCAACTGGCCCCCGCGGCCATTTGGCTGGCCCCCGACGGTCGGCTGGTTCTCGATGGATTTGGGCTGGCCAAAACACCAGATTGGGACTTGTTCAGCGATGGCGGGGGCAGTGGGCCGGTGGGGTTTGCCAGCCCGGAACAATTGGTGGACGCGTCATCGGTCGATGCGCGCTCCGACATATGCTCCTTCGGTCGTATCGCCTATCGGCTGATCTGTGGGCGGGTGGCCGAAGCCAAGCCGCTGCCGCCCACCGATATTGATCCAACCATCGACAGGGCGCTCGGCGAGTGGATGATGAGTTGCATGGCCGAGGACCCCAAGGACCGCCCGGCGGATGTGGCCGCTGTTCGCGAGGTGATGGAGACTCTGGCGTGACAGCGGCTGTTCCCGGTGCCGTGCCCGTGGAGACTCCCTCGGGCAAGGATGCCGAGTATGAAAACTTCCCGGTTGGCTCGTTCCTGCTCCCCGCCCATGCGCGGCCTCATGTGGCGGTGTTCTACCGCTTTGCCCGGGCCATCGACGACATTGCCGACAATCCGACGCTGACGGCGGGCGAAAAGATCCGTCGCCTGGACGGTTTCGCCGCTTCCCTTGAGGGGACGGGGGGGGATGGCTATGAGACCGGACGGGCCATGGGGCGCAGTCTCGCCGAGACGCATATTGCTCCTGACCATTGCCTGGACCTGATTGCCGCCTTTAAGCAGGACGCGGTGAAGAACCGCTATGACCACTGGGACGATCTGATGGCCTATTGCCTGAAATCGGCAGCGCCGGTGGGCCGCTATTTGCTCGACTTGCATGGCGGTTCGCGCAACGGCTACGGCCCTTCGGACGCCTTGTGCAATGCCTTGCAGGTGATCAACCATTTGCAGGATTGCCAAGAAGACTATGAGGTGATGGACCGGGTCTATTTGCCACTGGACTGGATGGCCGAGGCCGGAGCGGATCCGTCGGACCTGAAGGCTCATCGCGCCAGCCCTGCCCTGCGCCAGGTCATCGACCGATGCCTGGACGGAACGCGGGAGTTGTTGCGTCAGGCGGCCGCCTTGCCCGGCGGCCTGCACAGCCGTCGATTGGCCATGGAATCCGGGGCCATTCTGGATATTGCCCATGTCTTGACCCAGCGATTGGCGCGACAAGATCCGGTTGCCGGACGCGTGGCCCTGAGCAAGCCCGGCACCCTGGTTTGCTGCCTGCGCGGAGCCTTGCAGGGGCTGGTGGCATGATTATTCTCGGACTGGCACTGATTTCTTTGACCATCTGGATCTATCTGGTGGCTTTCCGGGGGCGGTTTTGGGCCTGCGACCAGATGTTGCCCCTGGTCATCGGCGAACTCTCCGACTGGCCCGCGGTGACCGCGGTCATTCCGGCCCGGGACGAAGCGGAAACCATTGGTGAATCCCTCAAATCCCTTTTGGAGCAGGACTACCCCGGTGATCTGACGGTGATCCTCATTGACGACAACAGCCGCGATGAGACCGGCAAAGTGGCCCGAGCCGCGGCGGGGGATGATCCGCGTCTGCATATCCTTTCCGGCCAGCCCCTACCGGTGGGCTGGGTGGGCAAGATGTGGGCCATGTTCCAAGGCGTCGAGGCCGCCGGGCGCATTTCTCCGGGGGCAGAATACTTGTTGCTCACCGACGCCGATATACGTCATGGGCAAGGGGGGGTGCGGCGGCTGGTGGTCAAGGCGGAAACCGAAAAACGCGATCTGGTATCGCTGATGGTTCGGCTCCGTTGCGAGAGTTTTTGGGAGAAGCTTCTGGTCCCGGCTTTCGTCTATTTTTTTCAGAAGCTCTATCCCTTTCCCTGGGTCAATAACCCCGGCCGGGCCGAGGCGGGAGCGGCGGGGGGCTGTATGCTGGTTCGCACCGAGGCCCTGGCCGCCAGCGGCGGTATTGTCGCCATCCGAGATCGGGTGATTGACGACGTGGCCTTGGGAAAGCGGCTGAAGGCCGAGGGATCGATTTGGCTGGGCTTGACTAAATCCGTGGATAGCCTGCGGCCTTATGACGGCCTGAGCCAAATCTGGCGCATGGTCGCCCGCACCGCCTTCGTGCAGCTGGAACACTCAGGTCTGATGCTGATCGGGACGGTGATGGGGATGGCCCTGATCTATCTGTTACCGCCGTTGGGATTTCTGTTCGGCGACTTATGGGTCGCTGCTCCGGCGGGAGCCGCCTGGCTGCTGATGACTTTTTCCTATGGACCGACACTGCGGCTTTATGGACTGTCGCCCCTGCGTGGGCTGCTGTTGCCGGTGGCGGCGCTGTTTTATACCTTGATGACCCTGGATTCCGCCCGTCGCCATTGGATGGGCCGGGGCGGGGCCTGGAAGGGGCGTCATTACCCTGAGTTGGGGTGACGGAGACCCTCGGCAAATGCTATCCATGAGGTCATGACCGAGTCTACGCCGCAAGATGTTGCCTATGTGCAGTCCCTGGTGGAAAAATCAGGGTCGTCGTTCTATTGGGCCATGCGCCTGCTGCCCGAGGAACGGCGCAACGGCATGTTCGCCGTTTATGGATTTTGCCGCGAAGTGGACGATGTGGCCGATGAACCAGCGCCTCTGGATGATAAGATCCGCCGTCTGGCTGCCTGGCGGGACGAGATCGAATCCCTTTATGCGGGGGCACCGGAAACCCCGGTCGGGCGGGTGCTGAAACCCCATGTGGCCCGGGTCGGATTGCTCAAGGAGGACTTCCTGGCGATCATCGACGGTATGGAGATGGATGCCGTCGAGCCGCTTCGCCTGCAAACCATGGAAGAACTGAAACTCTATTGCCACCGTGTGGCGGTGGCGGTGGGGCGGCTGTCCAACCGGGTGTTCGGCATTGACGATGAAAAAGGCGATGTGGTGGCGGCTCATCTGGGGCTGGCGTTGCAGTTGACCAACATCTTGCGTGATCTCAAGGAGGATGCGGAGCGGGACCGTTTGTACCTGCCTCGCGAATTGCTGCAACGACATGCGATCGAGGCCACCGAACCGGGCGAGGTCCTGGCGCATCCCCATCTGCCCAAGGTCTGTATGGAACTGGCTGTTTTGGCCGAACAGTCCTACCGATCCGCCGAGAAGGCGCTGAAGCACTGCGAGGCGGATCGCATGAAACCGGCCATCGTCATGAAAGAGGTCTATCACAAGGTCCTCGAAAGGTTGCGCAAACGCGGCTGGAAACGGCTGGACGAACGGGTGCGTCTGAGCAAGGCCGAGAAAATGTGGATCGGCCTGCGGCACGGCCTGCTGTGACCATCCATATCATTGGCGCTGGTTTGGCCGGACTCTCCACCGCCGTCCGCCTGTCGCGCATTGGACGCCGGGTGGCGGTCTGGGAAAGTGCCGGTCAGGCCGGCGGACGCTGCCGGTCCTATCACGATGCGATCCTCGATCGGTTGATTGATAACGGCAATCACCTGCTACTCAGCGGCAACAACGATACCTACGAATACCTCTTGATGCTGGGCGTGGTGGATCATCTGGTGGGACCGCCCAAGGCGGCGTTCCCGTTTCTCGATTTGGAGACCGATGAACGTTGGTGCCTGGAGCCGGGGGCGGGAAGGATACCTTGGTGGATCTTCAACCGCCATCGGCGGGTGCCGGGGACCGGGGTCTGGTCTTACCTGCGGGGGATCCGCCTCGCTTTTGCGGGGCCGGATCTGACCGTGGCCCGCTGCCTGGGCGAGGGGAGCAGGCTCTATCGCCGGTTCTGGGAGCCTTTGGCGGTGGCGGCGCTGAATGCATCGGGGGAGGAAGGCGCGGCCCAACTGCTCTGGCCGGTGCTCAAAGAGACTTTCGGACGCGGCGAGGCGGCTTGTCGCCCACGCATGGCGCGCGATGGATTGGGGCCGGCGTTCATCGACCCAGCGGTGTCTTTCCTGCGCAAATGCGATATCGAAGTGGAGTTTGGGCATCGCTGCAAGGCCATCGACGAAGATGGCGAACGGATCACGGCTCTCGACCTGGGAAGCCTGCATTTGGATCTGGGACCGGAGGACGTGGTGGTCCTGGCCGTGCCCCCGGCGCAGGCGAGTTCCCTGATTAAGAAAATCAATGTTCCAGTAGGCAATAGGTCAATCCTAAATCTTCACTTTAAGTTGGAGGAGGCGGTCGGAGATCTACAGGTCATCGGTCTGGTGGGGGGATTGAGCCAATGGGTTTTTGCCCGTGGTGACGTTGCATCGGTCACCGTGAGTGCCGCCGATGCATGGATGGACGCGGACTCCGAAGATCTGGCCAAGCGGGCCTGGCCGGAGGTTTGCCGGGCCCTGGGGCGGCCCGAAACGCCCTTGCCGCTTCACAGGGTGGTGAAGGAAAAGCGCGCCACATTTGCTCAGACCCCGGACAATCTGGCGCGGCGACCGGGCACCCGCACGGCCTGGCGCAATCTGGTTTTGGCCGGGGATTGGACCGACACGGGGCTGCCCGCGACCATTGAGGGGGCCATACGGTCCGGCCGCCATGCGGCGGAAGCGGTACAGAAATACGTGTCCCATTCTTGACAAATGGCGCCCGGGCGCACAGAAATCCCGCTTTGCGTATTACCCCTGTTTGGAGCGGAACCTCCGTGAATCACACGTCGGACACGTCCGAGGATCTGAAGGCCGTTGACCGCTTGGTCGGCGAGGCCGCTGATTGGCTTGTCGACCTCCAGGAGGCGGACGGGCATCTTGTCTTCGAGTTGGAGGCCGATGCGACGATCCCGGCAGAGTATATACTTCTCAATCACTTCCTGGGTGAACCTAATGATAAACTAGAGAGGAAGATCGCTGTTTACCTGCGCCGCATTCAAAATGACGAGGGCGGCTGGCCGCTGTTTCACGAAGGCGATACGGATATCAGTGCCTCGGTGAAGGCCTACTTTGCGCTGAAGATCGTCGGCGATGATCCGGAAGCCCCGCACATGGTCAAGGCCCGCCAATTGATTCTCGGCATGGGCGGCGCGGCCAAATCCAATGTGTTTACCCGCATCATGCTGGCGCAGTTTGAGCAAATCCCCTGGCGCGGCATCCCGTTTATTCCCATCGAGGTGATTCTCCTGCCCGAGTGGTTTCCCTTCCACATGGACAAGGTCTCTTACTGGTCGCGCACGGTGATGATGCCGCTGCTGGTGCTTTATGCCCTGCACGCCAAGGCCCGGCACCCGCGCAAGGTCCATATCCGCGAGCTGTTCGTCACGCCACCGGAAAAGGAAAAGCGCTACAACGTCAATCCGACGGGTCATTGGGTGGGCGAGGCCTTGCTGGTGGCTGACAAGTATGCTCGGCGCATGAGCTTCCTGATCCCCAAGTCCTGGAAGCGCAAGGCCATCGACAAGGCCATGACGTTTATCCGCGAGCGTATCAATGGCGAGAACGGCCTCGGGGCCATTTTTCCGGCCATGGCCAACTCAGTGATGGCCATGGATGCCCTGGGCTATCAGCGGGACCATCCGGATTACGTTGTTGCACGAAAATCAATCGATAACCTATTGGTGTGCAAAGAAACAGAGACCTATTGTCAGCCCTGTGTATCGCCGGTCTGGGATACCAGCCTCGCCGCCCATGCCTTGATGGAAGCGGGTAGAGATGAGGCCGCTCATGC